>JAEZPG010000002.1 GCA_023413555.1 Bacillota bacterium
CAGTCTGGGTTGGCAGTAATAGAACATCGTTACCTCTTAAATAACTGGCACTCGCATAGTAACGCTCTGACTTACACTCCATAGATACACGTTTACTAACGTTAATTACTTTATCTCCATCCTTTACCGCATATTTTATGGTAAGCTCTACTTTACCCTCCATAAGTCCTTTCACTGTAAATGAGGATGCATTAAGAGCATCATTTTTAATGACAGATATGATATTCGGGTCACTACTAGTAACATTGGTAATCAAAGGACTTGTAGACTTTTCTCTAACCTTTATATCCCCAAGAGATATGTCTCTAATCTGATTAACATATGTTGTACCATAACTTTTAATTTCGTCCTTGATAATTGGTTTTATCGTAAAGGTAAAAAGCTTTGAAGTTAAAATTGGTTCCTCACTAGTTCCCTCATAGAGTTTTATATAACCCGATGCAGTTCCTTCTTTATTCGCATGTAAAGTATAGGACCCATTCTCTTTCTTCATCTCTACTAATTCTGAGTCCTTTCCGGTAGAACTCTCCCAAACAAGGCGAACACTTTCTGTGAGATCTGAGGTCATAATTTCACCGTTCTCGACATACTTCTTTTCATATTTGATATTTGATAAAAGTGTATCACCCTCATAATTTCCATTTATAGTATATGTAATAGAATACTCTGCAACATTTGTTGAAATGTCGATCACTTTAAAACCATACCAATAGCATGCATGATCCGAGGTCAACCTAATCTTGAAGGTATCATCCCATATAGTCATACTCTTTCCAGCTAATTCCGTATTTGTATATGTTCCTAATAACTCATCGTTCCCATTATATATGAATATATAATCACAATTTGGTTCTACATATGTCTGAGCATCAAAGGTTATTTTTAAAGAGCGAGCACCCTCTTGATGATATACCCACATATGATCCTCATTATTAGCATAATCATGAGTTGACTGTAGTTTATAAAGTTCATTGATACCATTGACCTTGGTAATTCTCCCTGGATCATAATCACTTAAGCCTGTAGCATCCACATTTCTTTTTGCTACGGAGGCTAGACCGTTACCTGTATCTTTAGTAAGGGGCAAAGTAACCTTACTAGCATTTGGCGTAGAATCGATTGGATTCTGATTCACACTCTCTTGCTTTTGATTCTCAGCTCTACTATCTTCTATGTACTGAGTTTTTTCGTTATCCTGTTTAGCCTGTTGATTATCTACACTACTTACCAATGGAGAACTCTTAGCTTCTGCTTGACCCACATCCATTTGCGGCATAACAGAATTCGTTTCGTTTTTTACGCGAAACTTGTTATCAATATGCATTGTTGTTGCACATAAAAGGAATACAAAGAAAGCCGTTGGGATAAGCTTCAGAAATAACCTATTTTTCTTCATAACATCCTCCTTTAGGTTTAATTATACATATATTACATCTTTTGTTCTTATATACTTTTTATTATCCATAAATTGTTTTATTATGTCAATGTCAATCCATTTATTCCATATTTTTTATAAAACCGCTAGAATCACACCGGATTCTTCCATCACAAGTCTTTCCTTTATGTTATGGTTTGCATATAATAAATGGCCTCCCAAAGAATGGGAGACCATTTGTTATCTCTATATTAAAATTCTCTACTCAATAATTCGGATACGCAACTCAAAGCTACGGCTTCCTCCAGGCTCTAAGAACTTCATATACTGCTTTTGTTCAAACACATCACTCTCATCTGTATAGGTTGACATACCACTCCATGGCTCAATAGCTACAAAGTCTCCACCTTTATCACTGCCCCATAGAACAAGATTTTCAAAATCATCAAATTGCACTTCTAATCCCTTACCGGTATTTCTGCTCACAAGTTTTATTTTCTTTGATTTTAAATGGTCAAAGGCAATTGCATCCACACTAAATAAATCATGATTGAGAGGTAGACGGTCTTCACTACTTAAAAATGGGGTACGTCTTGTACGATCCACCAGCCCTGTCTCTGTCACCTGATAAGGTATGTCCAAGATTTCTTTCTGCTCAAAAATCAAATCATAATCCTCATAGACTTCATTTTCATATAATGGACACTTGAATCCCGGATGTGCTCCTAGGGTAAAAGGAAGTACTTTGGTACCTGTATTTATAACAATATAGGTAATAATAACTGTGCTATTCTCCAATTTATATTGACTCTCTAAAACGAAGTCAAATGGATATTGCTTTCTTGTCTCTTCATCACTATGAAAATAAAAGACGGCCTGATTCTCTGAGGAGTCCTTCAACGTAAATTCACGTTTTCGTACAATTCCATGACGAGGCATCTGAATCTTTTGTCCATCCTGTAAATTGGCACAGTTATTACGTATGCTCCCACAGATTGGAAATAAAACGGGTGCTTGACCGGACCAGAACTGTGGATCTCCTTGCCAGAGATACTCCCTGCCTGATGCATCTTGAATAGACTGAAGCTCACCGCCTTTTTCCTTGATTGAAACCTTAAGCTTAGAATTACTAATATGTATACTCATGATAAATCCTCCTTTTCGTTTGTGGCTATTTACCCAAATTATTATAACGCAAGGAGAGAAGGAATTGAAGGTAGAAAATGTGAGATTCTGTTAAAGTATTATACGAAGCATAATCTAGATTCTCACAGCAATTCTAAACTGGACAGAGATTGAATCCATCCTATTACCTCGTTTTTCTCCTTATAAATTGGTGTAATCTGGTCAATTAACTCCGTAAAATGGGAATCGAACGCTTTAACAACAAGAGGTTCATTGATTGCTAAACGTACTTCTGTATTCTTTTTAGATTTCTGATGTGATTCTATCAATACATAATCTCTTCCCTTTATCATACAATTTATTTTATAATCTGGTAGAGAAAAATCATGAGCTGTAAATACGATATTATAATTCTTGTACTTTTTTAACATTGTTATAATATGGGTAAGTAATAACTTAAGATCTTCTCTCTCAAGTGTAACCTCTCTCGTCATGTGATACATATTGAGATGTACTGTTTTACGTTTTATTAGGTTTTTAATACAATCTTTATGATATATATCCGTATGTGTATATTGGCAAACATTTGACAAAAATGCTTTTTTTATTCTTCGATAGTATGTCAAGAGCCTCTGAACCTCATTATCGGATAACTGCTCTTTTCTTAATAGTTTCTCATATAAGCTTTCAGGATATGCTAATATACTAAAATCCTGTTGATACAGAATTCTATTTCCTATTTGTTCTTCATTCTCTATTAATATAGTAACATATTCATACACTTGTTCAGGCCAAAAGAAATGAATCAGTGGCTTAGCATGATTCAGAACAAGGGAATAAAACATGTTTTTTACCACATTCACCGCATGGGAATTCTGAAAATAGAACGCAGTATGGATAGGATAATCTGGTCGATATGTCAATCCTATTAATGCGCCTACATCCTGTACTATAATGTAATCTTCATATGTACTGATTTGATCATATTTCTTAAGATAATACAGTTGGAAGTTGCCAGTGTAGATAAATGCTTGTACAAAATCAATCAATTGATTCAATTTAGACATATCGTTATCTATCCTAACTAAAAATATGATATGGTAGCCATTACGCAGTGTCGCTAATAATAATTTCTTAAAAGTTTGCAAGATAGAAACTGTAATTAAATTTCCATTATTGAATGAGATATAAATTGTCTTGTTATTCTTACTATTAAGAGCTTTTTCTAATAAGGAAACGCTAGTAGCTATAATAGCATCTCGTCCAAATATTACTTTATCCTTACTGGAAAGACTTTGTAGTATATGAGTATCCTGATTGACTTCATTTTCAATCTTAGTAAGCTCATCGGAACCTTCCAATGCTTCTGTCCACACATCTCCAATATGAGTACTTTTTGATTGTTTTAACTTTTTATTTTCAAGAGATACTCCCTGAGAATGTAATAAAGCTTTTTTGATTAACTCTTTTTTACTTTGCTCAGATGCATTATCACTAAACACCTCCAAAAATAATTCTGACAGACGTTGGTCTTGGAAGGTATTTTGAATATTCAGGGAGAGATACTCTGAGATTCTTTCTATGTAATCTGAATTATATGGAGGAACCCGCCTATCATTAATCCATCGATTCACTAGTGAGCTATCCACATTAAGAACTCTAGCCAATCTAACACCACTAATATTAAGTATTGAAAGTAGTCTAGACATACATTCACTGAATTTCATTTGATTTTCCATTTAATCTCTCCTCATGGATTACGATTATGTATTTTTAATATTTTCTTATGTTTATACAGCTAAATTTGAAATGATAGAACTATTATAATACATTAAGACTATGCAGCGACTAAAAACAACAACATAATACATTATATTACGAAATATGTCATTGTCAAGTCAATGCCTCAATTCTTAAGAAAATCAAGCGCTCATACCACTATAACATCATGGAATAATGTCAATGACAAGTCATTGACATTATTCTCAAATAAATTTACATATTTCCCACAAATATTATAATAATAATTGGCATTATTTACACTGATATAAAATGACAAATTTCGGGAGGAATAGATATGCGTCTTAAAAGCATTAAAATGAAACTGATTACTGTATTTTCATTATTGATATTATTTCTTTGTATTGGACTTGGGGGCATTGTCTATTCCGTATCAAGTCGCTCTCTTTCAAATACGATTAATGAATCCCTCTTAAATCTATCTAAAAAGTCATCAGAGGTAGTAGTGGAAAAAATAAACAACCAGTTGAATGCACTGGAAGTATTAGCTGAAAGCGAGCTTATATCAAGTAAAATACTAAGCACCAAGGGTAAACTTCAAGTTCTGAAAAAAGAAGCGGAGAGAGCTGATCATCTATGGATGTCTATTGTAAGTTTGGATGGTAGCGCCTCATCAACAAAAGCAGAAACCTCTAATATCTCTACTATGGATTATTTTATAAAAGCTGCGGGTGGAGAACCTGCTATATCTAATCCATATAAGGATAGCACTACTAACAAGCTTATCATGGTTTATGCTGTTCCCATACTATACGATGAGACAGTACAAGGAGTTCTATTAGCTGTACGGGATGGATATGAACTGTCCACTATAACCAATGATATTGCCTATGGTAATAGTGGGGAATCCTTTATGATAAACAAGACTGGTAATTTAATTGCCCACCTAGATGTCAACCTTGTTATAGAAATGTACAATGTATTTAATAAAGTTGATGAAGATGCTAATCTGCAAGCTCTGGCTGAGTTAGAGAAAGAAATGATTGCAGGGAAAGAAGGGGTAGGTGAGTTCCTCTATGATGGAGAGATAAAATATATGGGCTATACGCCCGTAAAAGGTACAGACTGGTCCTTGGCAGTTACTGCATCCAAATCAGAAGTTATGCACGAAGTCACTAATCTTATTAAAGCTGTCATACTCATATCAATTATCGTCCTTTTTGTTGGTTTGATCATTACCTATATCGTAGCCCAAAAGATTACTAAACCTATAAAGTCACTTTCCAACTTACTTACTGTTGCTGCCACAGGCGACTTCACCACAGAAATACCTACAAAGCTCCTTAAGAATAAGGATGAAACAGGGATACTTGCTAAGGCCATTGACACTATGCAATCCTCCATAAAGGGCATGGTAAAAGAAGTAGTAATTGAATCATCACTGGTAGGAAAAGAACTAGCTAATATTACAAATAATATGGAGGAGCTTAACAAAAGCATAGAAGATATCTCTGCTACTACAGAGGAATTATCTGCTGGTACTGAAGAAGTTGCTTCATCTACTGAAGAAATGACAGCTAATTCTAGCGAGATTGAAAAATCAGTAGAAGCCATTGCAGCGGATGTACAGGATGGAGTGGTACTAGTTAAAAATGTAAGTATGATGGCAGAGGAAATGAAACAGAATGCAATTCAGTCAAAGGAAAACGCCACTCAAATTTTTGGAAAAACCAGAAAGAATCTTATTGAGGCAATTGAACAATCAGGTTCTGTAAACCAAATCAATGAGATGGCAGAAGGAATCCTAAAAATCACTGCTCAAACAAACTTACTTGCTCTCAATGCCGCAATTGAAGCTGCAAGAGCCGGGGAAGCTGGAAAGGGCTTCTCTGTAGTGGCAGAAGAAATCAAGGTTTTGGCTGATAATTCTAAGGTGCTGGCTACAAAGATACAAGAAGTATCCTTAATCATCCTAGACGCAGTAAATAGCCTTTCCACTAATTCCAATGAAATCTTAGAATTTATTGATAAAGAAGTGCTTATGGATTATGAGACTCTTGTTGATTCTAGCGAAAAATACAGTGAAAGTTCTAATAACATAAATGCTATAATGGAGAATTTCAGTGCCACTTCTGAGGCATTATTAGCTTCCATACATAATATGGCACAGTCTATTAGTGAAATCGCAAACGCCACTGATGAATCTGCAGAAGGTTCTGCCAGTATTGCACAAGACACAGCCAAGGTAACCAATATGTCCAACGAAATCATTGCTTTGTCCATGTCTGCAAAAGAGAAATCTAGTATGCTGATTGACATGGTTTCACAATTTAAGATATAACAAAGAGAAGGCTACTTCTTTTATGGAAGTAGCCTTCTCTTTGTCTATTCCTTTTTAGCTATAAGGATAAAAGATAACGGGTAACCTAACCCATTGTAAACATCTGTCATTCCCACGTCATAGTTATACTCCTGTAAACTCCTTATCTGCATTCCATTCTGGATGGATGCATTAATGAGATCTGACATTGTATGACTAAAGCTGGTAAATGTCTTAGATTCAAACTCAGGGCTTATGTAACCCATACCGCTATTTTCAATCCAAGGCTCTTTTCTAAAATAGGAATACATAATTCTATTCTTTTGCTCTGAATCAAACTCCTCCTCACCAGGCATAGGCAACATACCGATAAATGGGTGGTAATCATTAATAAAGAAAATTCCACCAGGTTTTAGACACTGTGCGACTTTTTCTAATAACTGTCCTAAATCCTCAAACCAAGTAATAGCCCCAATGGTAAACATAATAAAATCAAAGCTATTGTAGTACTTAGAGTCTATTTCTAAGATATTGCAAGCCACAAATCGACAGTTTGTCTGGTTAACTTTGTTTGCAGTGTCTATGGCTTGGCCAATAATATTTTCTGCAATATCAAAACCAACACCATTAGCAGGGCCCAATTGCATTAAAGATAAGAGCTCTCTGCCATTGTTACAACAAAACTGCGCAACTGACTTATTACTAAAGTCTATCTTTTTAAGTTCCTCTCTTACGTCATCACTAAAGAAGGGAAGGGATTCAGATTTGAGAGTCTTGTAGATATCATCCCCCCAGTTAGGGTAACGGTGGTCAAAAGATTCTTCCCAAGCCTCTTTGTTAGATTGAATGTAGTTCATAACGGCTCCTTTCACGAGCGTGATTGTTATTTATATTCCATGAGACTTAAGTTGATCAATCAGGGATATATTTGCTGGTAACCAATTCACAGAATCTAAGGTAGCTAAGGTAAGCCACTTTGCTGCTTCATGTTCCTTGAGTACTAATCTCCCAGAGGGAATGGTGCATAAATAACAATGCATAGTAAGATGAAAATTAGGATAATCATACTCAATCGTGTCTACTAATTGTCCTACTTTGATTTCTGTATCTAATTCCTCCTGTATCTCACGAACTAATGCTTGTTCTGGTGTTTCACCAGCTTCCATCTTACCGCCAGGAAACTCCCAGCCTCCTTTAAATTCCCCATAGCCTCTTTGAGTAGCCAATATTTTATCATTATTTGTAATAATAGCTGCAACAACTTCTATCGTCTTCATTGGTAACCTCCTTCATACTGCGATCCTTATTCATAGAATAGGCTAGTCCCACTCCTTCCATATCTCAGGCTTGTAGCCTACTGTAGCTTTCTTACCGTTTCGTACAATAGGAGTTTGGAGTACCTGTTGGTTCTCTAGAACCTTTTCATCCTTGTCCTCCTCTGCAATATACTGAATGAGTACCAACGCATCCTTGTCCTTACATTTCTGATCGAGCATGGTTGATAGACCACCCACCGCTTGCTTTACACTATTGTACTCACCCTTGCTTAAACCTTTTTCCAACATATCAATGAATTGAACCTTAATGCCTCGCTCTTTAAAATAGCGCTCTGCCTTCTTCGTTTCAAAGCATTTTTTAGTGCCAAATATCTGTATATTCATATCTATAATCACCTTTCCAACTTACAAATGATAAATTCTTACAAATATTATTATATCATAGCAACAATATGACTAAAAGAGGTTATTGTTCTACTAATCATCAAAACCGAGTTTCTTATTCAAATTCCATATGCCAAAACTAATCGTATGTGTGCTTGATTGACTATAATCATAATCAATATCAAAGTACATAAGCACTGTATTCGGGCTATCAATCCCATAAAATTGCATCAGGTTACTATTCTCACTCTCACTTACTTTGTCGAATTTATACATACTAGCGTAGAAATCTGCGAATATCTCTATATTTTTAGGATTATTATAATACAAATCCAGCAAGCTATTCCACCATTGTGTGGTTCTTGTTCTCAAATTGTTAAGTGAAGGCATTAAAGATATTTTATAATGTTCAGATTCCGTGAGATCATCATGTATATTCAGAACCAATCGCATCTGACATATTTTTGAAAAATAAGCATCTATTAACAAATCAAGAGAATACTCTTTTCCTACATAACGTAATTTCCATAAACGAACTCTATTTAGTTCATTGTTCTTGTCTTCAGAATATAAAGATAATAACTTATGCTCTTTCAAATCAGTATTTCTCACTTTGACGTTCACTGGAAAATTCTCACCTTTTCTCAACAAATCGATTTCTTTATTCACAGTTTCTGTCAACTCTATATCTGTAAACACATTCTCCGCCTCTGCAAGTCGAACAACCTGAAGTTTATTGTCCCATAGGTCAGTCTTTCCCATACTGATTAACTCCTCACTAAAATTGGAAAAGGATACTTTGTTAAGCTCTGATTTAATCACAAATTCTGTAATGTTTCCTTCCGTATGTTTATCTGTATACTGCATAACATACTTTGGTAGATATACAGCTAGCAAAACTAAAATAACTAACAGAAGCATACCTATCATTGTATATATGAAGCTCTTAGCATTGATTCGTCTACTCACTTTTCACCTCCGGAAAAAACAATGTAATCGTTGTTCCTTCTTCCTCTATACTTATAATCTCCCATGTTCCATGATGAAGCTCGAGAATTTTTTCACATAGAGCCATACCAATTCCTGCTCCTCCTTCTTTTCTTGCACGTGATTTATCAACCATATAAAATAGCTCATGAATCTTGTTAATCTCTTTTTTAGGAATACCACATCCATGATCTATTACCTGAAGCCGATATCCTTCATCCAATTGCATACCTTTAAGAAGAATTACCGAATTTTCCTTGCTGGCTTTTCTAGCATTATCTATGAGATTGACTAGAAGTGATTCCAAAAGTATCTTATCCCCCGTAAGCCTTCCATCCTCTAGATCAATTTCTAATGTAATGTTTTTTATCTTTCTAACCTGTTCTGTTATTTGCTCCACACTGGTGGCCAATGAAGTGACATCCAAGGCTTCAAAATGCCAACCCTGATTCTGAATACCTACAAGCTCCTGCATCTTATAAGACAAACTCTCCAATCTTTTTCCTTGATGATAGATATAATTTGCACAGGATAGTTGCTCTTCCTTCGTCAACTTCATAGAACAAAGAGCTTCTGAGTATCCTACGATGGAAGTAAGAGGAGTCTTTAATTCATGGGCAAAGGCGCCAGTGAATTCTTCCTGCCTTCGAGCAGCCTCCTTTAGCTGTTCGATGCTCTCCTCCAACTTATCCGCCATGGAATTAAAGGCCATAGTGAGATCTGTCACTTCATCATTGCTACGTTTTTTCACTCTTTTTTCATAATTACCGTTAGCAAATTCTCTTGTTGCATTGGATAATCGTTTTATAGGACGTACCATGTGATTAGAAAGAAACGCTGCTGCTATAATAGAAATCACAACAATTATCATTAGAATTTTCTGGTAACTTATATATAACTCTTCTCTACTAGCATAAAGAAACCCTATGTTACTATCAATCTCAAAATAAAAAATTCTCTTATTATATTCAGTCCTTACAATACTCACTAGATAATGTTCTCCGTCTATGTATTCAACCTGTAACATTCCATTATCCATCTTATCTCTTTTAGATATTAGATTTGTCTCAACATTGGAACTATTATATATGGACCCGCCTTTCTCGTTATAAACAGCTACTGCATTTCCAGTATTACGCATATTCATATAGATTGTTTTTGCGATATCTGATGCAGCTATATCCACCGATTGATTGTCCTTAATCATGATATTCAGAGATGCCAACATGGAGTATTGATACATCTGAATAGTTTGTAATGCCTGTTCCTTCTCCCTATCCAGACTCTTATGAAAAGAATTGTTAATTAGAATACATCCAAAAAAAATAAATGACCCTATTACCAACCCAACTACAAACAGAAACTGTTTCCAAAATAATCGCATGTATTCTCCTTCTTACATTAAATATCCAACCGATACCCTACTTTATAGACACAGACAATCTCTTTCATTAATCCTGTCTTTCTTCTAATCCTCTGTACATGAAGATCCACAGTTCTGCTATCTCCAAGAAATGGGCTGTCCCACACCTGCTCATAAATTACTTCGCGATAAAGAGCTATATTAGGATTTTTTATCAACATCATCAATACGTCAAATTCTTTATAGGTCAAATCCAAAGGGACACCTGCTTTAGTAACGACTCTGGAAGTCCCATTAATCTCCAGATCTTTCACATAATACTTTTGCTCCTGCTTATTATAATGCCGTAAAACATTGGCTACTCTTGCCTGCAATTCCAGAATTTCGAATGGTTTTGTGATATAATCATCCGCTCCGGCAGAAAATCCTTTGACTTTGTCCAATGTCTTTTCCTTGGCCGTAAGAAAGATTACCGGTAGGCTTAAACTCTTTGCATACTGTAATAGTTCATAACCATCCAATTCCGGAAGCATGATATCAAATATACCTAGATCATAATGATGCTCTTGCATTTTATCTGCTGCGCTCTTACCATCATACACGGTTTCACATAGGTAGCCAACTTTTCGTAGACTCATCGCTACTAAATTTGCAATTGGTTCTTCATCTTCAACTATAAGAATTTTATACATAAAACTACCTCTCGCCCATAATTTGCTATTATATAGTAATAATGTATCATATTTGTATCTTATTCTCTACCAAAATTAAGAAACATATCTATCGACAATGTATGTCGGAAAATATAGATGTGAGTTAATAAAGATTTAATATAATATTAATTGACAAATTTTAGGAATTACTATATGATGTATTATATAACAATTCAAAACCATAGATTTAGTTATTGTTTGTTATATTCTCATCCCCAGATGAAAAAAAAAGAGGCTATGCAATCCCCCAGATTCCGCATAGCCTCTCTTTTTCTGTTATAAATCTATTGGTTTTGGTGTCGAAATACAATTTCACCCGTTTCAGGATTCATACGATCAATTACCGCCAAAGATTCCAACTGAATACCTGTTGCACGAATCAACTCGCCTCCTGACTGAAAGCCCTTCTCAACAGCAATTCCAATCCCTTCAATACTGGCACCTGCATCCTGTACTAAAGTAATGAGCCCGATGAGTGCACATCCATTGGCAAGAAAATCGTCAATAATCAGCACATGATCCTCCTTGGACAAGAACTTTTTCGATACAATCACATCATATGTCTTACCATGGGTAAAGGACTTAATCTGTGTCGAATACATCTCTCCATCTAGATTGATACTCTTTGCTTTCTTGGCAAATACCACAGGTACATGAAAATACTGCGCAACTATACAGGCAATCCCTATACCAGATGCTTCAATGGTCAGAATCTTATTAATCTTCTTATTGGCAAATAAGCGTTTGAATTCTTCACCCATTTTGTTAAATAAATCTATGTCCATCTGATGATTTAAGAAACTATCTACCTTCAGTACATTTCCTGGCTTAACAACTCCGTCTTTTTTGATTCGTTGCTCTAATAATTCCATCTTTCGTCCTCTATTCCTACTAAAATAATATATGGCAGATTATACTACATTTACCTATCCTTTTCAATTCCAAATAGTTTGGCAATCTCCAGTACGATAAGTGGAATCAAACATAGACCAAAAGAGACCAAGTACTTCTGTGTACTTAAGCTAGCTAAGCCAAAAACATAGGCAAATGGCTCAACAAAGAGAATCAATACCACGAGTATGGTTGAAAGTAGCGCTGCACCATTTAGCATCCTATTAGAAAATGGTCCAATCTTAAATAACGATTTGTTGGAACGCATATTAAAGGAGTGGACAACCTGAGACAATGCCAAAACGATAAATGCCATAGTTCTTCCTTCTTTTAATAGCCCATCAGTGGCACTGTGTACATCGAATTCACATCCATAGAAAAAGGCAAATAGGGAAAGAACACCAAACATACTTCCCTGTAATAGAATGCGAACTCCAAGTCCATGTGCAAAGATGCCTTCCTTCTTCGGCCTTGGCTTCTTATTCATTATGTTAGGATCTACTGCTTCCATTCCAAGGGCAACTGCAGGAAGCGAGTCAGTAACCAGATTGATCCAAAGTAGCTGCATGGAAAGTAGAGGCGTTTGTTGCCACAATAACATTGCCACAAATACAGTAATCACTTCACCAATATTGGTACCTAACAAAAATCCTATCGTTTTACGGATATTGTCGTAAATACCACGGCCCTCTTTTACAGCATCTACAATCGTTGCAAAATTGTCATCGGTTAATGTCATATCAGCCGCACCTTTTGCTACATCGGTACCGGTAATTCCCATGGCACAACCAATATCTGCAGCTTTTAAGGCCGGCGCATCGTTTACACCATCACCGGTCATGGATACCACTTCATCTTGTGCCTGCCATGCACGGACGATACGAATTTTATTTTCAGGTGAGACACGAGCATATACTGCAATATGTTGAACCTCTTTCTGCAGTTCTTCATCAGACATAGTTTCCAGTTCTAGACCGGTAATTGCTTTGTCGCCCTCTAAAAGAATTCCCAACTGTTTCGCTATAGCAGAGGCAGTCACAACATGGTCGCCTGTAATCATAACTGGCTTGATGCCTGCCTTCCTACATATCATAACCGCTTCCTTTGCTTCCTCTCTTGGAGGGTCAATCATACCGACTAGACCCATAAGTGTTAAGTCAAATTCTAAGGACTCACTCGTGACCTCCTCCGGTAGTTCTTCAATTACCTTATAGGCAACTGCCAGTACACGAAGAGCATCCTTTCCAAGGTCCTCAGCTACTTCCTTGGCTGCTTCGATATCTCCACTGGTGCATCTATTGGCTAGGGTATCAATACCACCCTTCGCTATGACAACAAGCTTACCATCTATCCTATTAACCACACTCATCAGCTTACGGTCTGAGTCAAATGGGACCTCTGCCACACGAGGACATCTATCATTAATTTCCTCCTTTAAGATACCATTTCGGTATGCTGCAAAAACAATGCTGGTCTCAGTAGGATCTCCGATATGCTGCTCTACCCCATTATCAAAGGTAACAGAGCCATCACAACAAAGAGTTGCGTAAGAAAGCAACTTCCGTATGCTATCATTATTGTTGTCGGTAATATCGACTACCTCTTTATCGTCTACAGAGTATGCCTTTAATAAGGTCATCTTGTTCTGTGTCAAAGTTCCTGTCTTATCAGAACAGATAATGGAAGCACTTCCTAAGGTCTCAACAGCTGGAAGACTTTTAATAATCGCATTTTTCTTAACCATTCTCTGAACACCGATGGACAGAACAATGGTGACTATAGCAGGGAGGCCTTCTGGAATCGCAGAAACTGCCAAGGACACACTAGTCATAAAGATCTCCACTAGCTTTAAATTGGCTAAAAATCCAATCATAAAGATGATAATACAAATACCTATTGCTAAGATTCCTAGGTATTTGCCAAGGGTAGCTAGCTTCATCTGAAGTGGAGTTTGTGTTTCCTCTGCCTGATCTAAAAGGTTGGCAATCTTTCCCATCTCTGTATTCATCCCAGTACCGGTAACAACTGCCTTCCCACGTCCATAGGTTAGGCTACAACCGGAGTATACCATATTAAAACGGTCTCCAACTGGTGCCTTATCTGCTACCACAATATCTGCCTCTTTTTCGGAAGGCACAGACTCCCCTGTTAGAGCAGATTCTTCTGCCTTTAAGCTGGCACTCTCCAATAATCTGGCATCTGCCGGCACATAATCCCCGGCCTCTAACAAGATAATATCCCCAGGCACTAAAAGCCCTGCGTCAATCACTTCCTCTACCCCATTACGAAGCACTCTGGCATGAGGAGCAGATAATTTCTTTAAAGCATCTAAAGCCTTCCTTGCTTTACTCTCCTGAGCAACACCCATAACCGCATTTAACACTACAATCAGCACGATTAACAGTGGTTCAAAGAATTCCACCTTGTCGTGACCATTAAGGGCTACAACAAAAGAAATAACAGCGGCCGCTAACAGTATCAAAATCATGACATCCTTAAATTGCTCCAAAAAACGAACTAGCATGGACTTTGGCTTTTTCGCTGTCAGTTTATTCGCTCCATATGTTTTTTGCCTCGTAATAATCTCCTCAGTAGACAATCCCAACTTATCATCTACGTGAAGTTCTTGTAATACCTGTTCTTTGCTGCAACTATATGGTATCAAGTCAACACCTCCTACACTTTCTTTCCTATTCTAGGACTTAGCCCTTTACTATTCATTAAAGTCTTATCTCTACTTCACTGCCTATCCATAATCCATCCGGCTCTACCAAACAGTCATAGGCCAACAGTCGCACTCCCTCTCTTCTTGCCCTACGAAGTGCTTCTCCAAATTCTTGCTGTGTCACATCATTGGGTATCAGATACCTAACATTTCTCATTTGAATCACAAACATCAGATACGCCTCATATCCTTTTTTCTTTGCCTCAATCAACTCCATGATATGCTTGACACCACGCTCTGTAGGTGCATCTGGAAAGCAAACCACGCCATTTTCCTCTAATGTAACGCCCTTGACCTCCATAAAGATCTTCCGTTCCTGTGTTTCTATATAAAAATCTAATCGTGAATTACCAAAAGTAGATTCAGCCTTTAAAAAGGATAACTTTCCAAATGGTTCCTTGGTTTGTAGCCATTCCTTCACTACCTTGTTGGGTGCTTGAGAGTCCATATTAATCAAGCGTTCAGCCTTTTTCACAGCGATGAGGCTGTATCTGGTTTTACGCTTAGGATCTGAATGGACTTCCACAAATACTGTTGTGCCAGGAATCAGTAATTCCTTACAACGTCCTGTATTTTTAACATGGCATAGCTCCGCTTTTCCATCGACTACTATATTCGCTACAAATCGGTTAGAACGGTTAATAAATACCGCCTCTTCTATCTTATTATATTTCAAAGGATTACCTCCTAAATAGTCCTTCCTTAGATATCATCAGTCCTATATTACCTAGATTTCACTTTGATGTCAATTGATGTTTAACAACTGGAGCAAACAATGTCTTACTATCTATGGTAGCAATCTACTATTGTGTCCAATACTATTTTTCTCTATAATGTACGTTGCTATTTATTAAAATAATTATGCATACAAAAAACAGGTGAATGTTATGTTAGATTATCGAATGGAAACATTTATAACCTTATGTGAGGAACGTAGTTACAGCAAGGCAGCTAAACGACTTTGTATTACCCAACCTGCCATAACCCAGCATATTCAATACCTAGAACGTTATTACAACGCCAAGCTGTTTGAATATACCAACAAACAGGTAACTTTAACAACTCAGGGAAGAATACTTGAGCAATACGCTCTTAGAATGAACTTTACCACCCGACAGGTATATGAAGTCATTGCACAAAGTCAGGGAGGCCCTGTTAAGTTACATATTGGTGCCTCACCTACCCTGGGAGAGCTTTTTATGCCCTCTGTTCTACAAAAGGTATTAGAGTACGAACCCAAACTTCATATAAAATATGTTAGTAAACATGCCAGCGAACTCTTAGATGAGCTAAAATCTGGTACTATTTCATGTGCTTATGTGGAAGGTCCTTTTAAAAAAGAAGATTTTGAATACCGATTAATTAAAACAGATGAGATTATTCCAGTCAGCGGTACTCCCATGAGAAAATGCGACCCCCATGACCTACTTAGCTATACACTTTTCTGTGAAGAGATAGGCTCTGGACTTCGAAAGACTACTGCTGACTTACTTTACGATAATGGTCTCTCCATAGAAAATTTTAGCAATCATATACAGGTTAATAATTCATCAGTAATGAAACATCTAATTAAATCCAATAACGGAATTGGTTTTTTCTATAAATCTTATGTATCGGAGGAATTAAAGGAAGGAACCCTTCACCAGATTCCAGTTGACCTTACTACAAAACAGGAATTCAACTTTGTGGTATTAAAGAATTGTCTATTCTTAGATATGTATTTAAAGCTATATAATTTCTCGAAGGATATTATAAACTAAGCATAGGTATGCTTAGGACTGAACTCACGGATGGAGTAGAAAAATAAAAAATTGCCAGGGAAGCTATCAAGGTCGCCACTTCCCTAGCAATTGGGGGATCATACTCTTATAAGATTCTACTCTTTTTCTTTTGCAATTCTCTTGATTACTGCTCTCAGCTTTAATGGATTGCCATAATGTAAAGTTCCCATACGGTAAATCTTTGCCCCTAAAACGCCCGCTCCCACAGCTGAAGCCATTAGAATAAGCAGAGCAATAATGGTTTCTATCATTCCAACTGTCCCCATGGCCATACGAATTACCATACAATACACCGAAGTAAATGGGATGTAGGAACATACTTTAACAAGCACACTATCAGGCATATTCAATCCAATGATACTAATAAAGAAACCTACCATAAATAATAAGTTAATAGGTCCAATGGATTTACTGATGTCCTCAGTTTTGGAAACTAGAGCTCCCAAGGATGCATATAAAAAACTATAGAATAAAAATCCAATTACAAGGAAAATAAAGAAAACAACTATTACCTCTACTGGAATGTTTAAGATGGGATCTAAGAATCCTCCCCAAGCATCTCTATTAAATTTGTAAGCTACTATTCCGGCAGTAAGTGATATCCCAACCTGTAGGAAGCTGGCTATTACACCGGCAATTACCTTCCCGAAAATAAGAGAAGTAGGCTTTGCACTAGTAATCAATACTTCAATGGCACGGTTGCTCTTCTCTGCCGTAATGCTAGTGGCAATCATCTGCCCATACAGAATAATGGTGAGGTATATTATCATAACTAGCATATAGGTATAAGGGTAATTATTAACACTGTCCTTGCCAAGAATCTCCTCATTCACCATAATTTCTGTGTTTATTACTTTTTCCATAGCCGTGACATCTATTTTCTGTTGCTCCATATAATTGGTACGGTAATAGTGACGCATAATCTCTGAGAACATAACCTGTTTGGTGTCATACATATCACTGTTGTTCACAACATAAGTAAACTCTGTAGGGTTTTTCACAACAAAACCACCAACAGCCTTGTTATCTGTTACCTGTGTCTTTACGTCCTTCTCAGATTCTACCATTTTCCAGTTAAACCCTGGATGTTTCGTCTGCACAAATGTGAGATCTTTTATCATGCCTGTTTCATCGTATATAACTAGGCAATCTAGATCCTCTGGCTTAACCTCCTCTAACTTCTCGTCATCAGAAGAGTCATTTGCCTGAACCAAATTAATTATAGTTGGAACACAAAGCCCGACTACCAGCAAAACAGTAATCAAGATTGTAGTAAGATAATAACCTTTATTTCTTATATAGCCGTTTAACTCAAATTCTAATATTTTCTTTATTTGATTCATTCTACATCACCTGCTTTCAATACAAAGATATCTGTTAAGGTTGGCTCATAAATACCGAAATGTTCTACATCTATATCAGTCATGATCAGTGCCTCCATTAAAGATTTCTTTGTAGCCCCATTGAGCAGATTTAGTACAAGAAATTCTTTCTTCTGTTTGTATACCTGACAATAATTATTCAATTTACTCTCTATCAGAGTAATCAGCTCTTTCTGAGTATAGTTGGATGCACTTAATATAAGACGATCCTTTCCGTAATCCTTCTTGATTTCTTTCAGATTACCTTCCAGAACCACCTCACCATGATTTAAAATGACAATATCATTACAGAACTCCTCCACATAGCCCATCTGGTGACTTGAGAAGATGACCAATTTACCTTCTGCAATTAAATCATTAATAACATCCTTTAAAATCTGAGAATTCACTGGGTCCAATCCACTAAATGGCTCATCTAGGATGATAATATCCGGATTGCAAATAATGGTCTGGGCTAATTGTACCTTCTGCTGATTACCCTTAGATAATGTCTCCAGATTACGATTCTCATACTCCAAAACACCCAAGCGTTCTAACCACTTGTATGCATTCTTCTTAGCTTCCTTCTTATTAAGACCTCGAAGTCCTGCCAGAAATACTAACTGTTCCATAACCTTCTTTTTAGGGTATAGACCTCTTTCCTCTGGCAAGTATCCAATTTGACACCTACTCGCATCAAATGGCTTACCATCTAGTAAGATTTCCCCACTATTTGCCTTGAATACATCCATTAGTATACGAATTGTGGTGGTTTTACCGGCACCATTTCTACCTAAAAGACCTAATGCCTTTCCACTTTCCACTTTGAAAGATACGCTATGTAGTACTTCTGTTTCTCCAAAGGTTTTATGTATATCATTAATCTCTAAAAGCATCCTTTACACCCCCATAAACAATATTGTCCATATTATAGCGCATGCAAAAGATTAAAGTCAATATTATTGAGTTTCTACTAACATTATGATAGCTGTTCCACCAAGATTCCTCTTGATCTTACTGCAGTGTTAAATACAATCTGTGTGGATGTGTTTCCAAATTTCTGAAGTTGACCAATAAAAGAGTCTAACTCCATAGTGCTAGGAAATGCCACTTTAATTAACATAGAATATGTTCCTGTCACACAATTGCATTCTAACACATTCGGACAATTTTCGATAAACGGATAAAATGTGCTCTTTTGCTTAGGAGCCATTTCCAAATTAATAAAAGCAGTTATGTGGAACCCTAGTTTTAACATATCAATCTCAGCTTGATAGCCTTTTATGTAGCCTTCTCTCTCCAGACGATCTATTCTGGAAGAGACAGCCGGTGAAGATAAATATACCTGCTCTGCCAATTGCTTTAAAGAGTAACGAGCATTTTCCTGTAACAATCCGATTATTTTCATATCAATTTTATCCATTCTAATCATCCTTTCTTAGTATTGCGGAGCTTGTGCAAACCAGCCTTCTGCTTAAGTAGAATACCTAAGGATATGCTCTTTACCCAAAAAAACGGAGCATATGCCCTAACACATATGCTCCGTTGCATTGTTTGAATTATTATGCCCATATTATAACTTCATTTTCCTAGATTTACAAGCAATATTTTTATTTTTTTTAATCAAAACCATCTCTTCGGTTAAAATAATAAGGAGGCAAACTTATGCTACTTAATTATGCCATTTATAGAAAGATTTAAGAGTAAATCTTAAGCCTTTCTTAAATCTATATTTGTCCAGTTGCACGTCAATTCTCGCTGTGCTATAATCCAACGTGAGACTAGAAAGGCAGGTATATATATGAAAACATTTTTAAATAAATATAAACATGCCTGGGTATTATTATACTTCTTCCTTTATATGCCTTGGTTTCTTATACTGGAATCTAAGGTTGTGACAGATTACACCGTAGTTACCATAGGCATAGATAAATGGATCCCTTTTAACGAATTATTCGTCATTCCATATTTACTTTGGTTTGCCTATATTGCTACTACTATCACCTTCTTCTTTTTTACGTCAAAAAAAGAATTCTATGAATATTGTGGTTTTTTATTTATAGGTATGACCATTTGCCTCATTATCTATACCATCTGGCCAAACGGACAGAATTTGAGACCAACGGCATTTGCAAGAGATAATATCCTGGTGGATATCGCCAAAACCTTATATAGTGCAGATACTGCTACTAACGTATGTCCTAGCATCCATGCCTTTAACTCGATTGGTGCCCATATCGCTATTGCCAAGAGCAAACGACTTCACAATCATAAATGGGTGGTTACTGCATCCTTCCTTTTAATGATATCGATTTGTCTGTCAACCATGTTCTTGAAGCAGCATTCCGCTTTTGATGTAATTTGTTCGGTTTTACTCAGCGGATTTATGTATGTCGTGATTTACAAGGTAGATTACAACAAGCTTATAGCAGTGATTAAAGCAAAGAAAAAGGTTCATACTAACTTGCGTGCATAATTTGATACAA
>JAEZPG010000026.1 GCA_023413555.1 Bacillota bacterium
CAAGAAGTTGAAGCTTGATTTTTCGCCGCTTCCCACAAAAACCCCTGAAGGGTTATCCTTGCTGTAGCTGCCGACGGCAAATCTGATGATCCCCTTGTATACCAAAGGATCATCAGTGGCCTGAAGCTCAAGTCCTAATGTAGACGTATCAAGCATATGACCCGACATTATACGAAGTGCATCCTTCACCGCATCCTTATCTTCATTGAATCCGACTTTCCCGGCATTAAAAGTCAGATCCCACAATGAAATGTAGAGTTTTGTAAGATCACCTTCTTCATACCCGCTTCTTAACAGCGAGTCCTCCATATTGGGTACCTGTGAAAGATCCTGCACCTCTATGAATCTTGAGAGCTTTATTTCCTCAGTCGCGTAAAAGTCTCTGATTACCAGATAAAAACGGTGTACCTCCCCCGGCCAATACCTGCCGCCTGAAAAATAAGAAGTGATCGCTCTTATATCGCATGAAAAATGCAGGGTTACGGTATCAGAAAATGGATATGCGTATACTGCTTCACATTCTGAACTGGCAGATGTATAATAACCGCTGGAATCCATAATACGTAAACGATAGTCATTGTCTTTAAATTTCGGTATCATCACTACCATATCCAGAACAGCACTTTCTGGCTTTTTGGTTGTCACGATACGATCGGTGATGGATTTTTCTTCTCCGTCAATCGTTATGGTTTGAGAAATGACTATAGCATTGTTTTGTATTGATGATACATTAAAAGGCTTTATTCCTTCTTTCAGGCAAACTCCCAAAGGAGAGCTTTTAGCGGCCTGAATCGCAGCATTATCGACCTTTAAATAAACAGGCAAATATGAACTATCAGCAAAATTTATTTCTATTACATAGTTGAGTTCATCCGAAGGCTTAAGCTTGTCAGTAAAATCGGACGGTCTGAAAGTAAGCCAGTAACTTCCATTTACCTCTGCTATCACGGTTTGGTCGGCATTTCCCATTCTACCATTGATCGTTGTTTTATCCTGGTAGTTATTGTTGACATAGAACCCTCCCCGGACCACAAGATTACCGGTATAGGGAGTGCCGTCGGTCTCATCAAAAAGCTCAATAGTAACACTATAGTTTTTTCTCGGAAGCTTCACTGTATTTACCGGGTACAGATTAAAGGTGCTTGCGCTATTCTGATTTGTCAGCAAATCCGTATAGTAAATGTAACCATAATCATAAACATTTTCGGCATCACCTGACGGGTAGATGGTAACAGAACTCTTGATACCGGTTTCCTCATAAACGCCTACCTCTCCAGTGAATGCCACCGTTTTCGTCTCACCCCTTCCATTGGTATAAACCAAATTGCAGGGTACATTCGGATAGACTCTGAAAAAATAAAGCTTGTCGTTCAATGGCTTTGCTGTTGCTGTCATGGATCTGGTCATTCCGGTAAGAGTATGGGTGGCAGTCACTACAGAACTCCCAGAGCCGTCTCCGATTAACACAATGGGGGTTCCGGGAAGGAGTACAGGATTGTATTCATCATTGATACGCTTACCATCATGCCAGAGAGAAACACTCTCTCCTTCCACCTTCCAGGTGACCCGGTCGGCTATTGAACTCCATGCATAGGATTTATCATCGATTTTTATTGTTTTTATTAATTCCATTCCAAACATGGAACGATTTTGGAGAAAGTTTGTAGTTCTCATAACCTCTCCGTCTTCAAAATCGTAGCCCATTATAATTTCATCATGCGCCAGAATGCCATTCACAAGTATTTTCATGGTAGAAGCGTTATAGACATAGACATTGTAGGAATCATAAGACCATGCATCATCTGAAAGATTCTTCGCCTTGAGGCTCACCGTGTATACATCCAAAAGACGGTTGCCGTCAACAGTGCTGATATTGATGGTGACAGGCCCGCTAGGTGCAGGGGATGACACTGATTTGACTGGAGCAGTCTCGCTGTTTTTAGTAACAGTGAGTTCATATTGGGTATCGGAGGTTTTGTTTTCAATGTCAAAGGCTGTTGTAAAGCTATTGGCGCTGTCCAGCAGAAATACCGATTCAGGACGGATCAGAGAGGCCTTTGCAGGCAGTTGCCGTATCCGGATATTGGCCTCAGCGGTCATGGTGATACCTAACTGCAAAACCTCAGCGCTGATATCCAGTATGTAGCCGTATTTCCCCCTCTCTGTGGCCTTTGTGAGCAGGCTCCCGGGCACAGTATAAGCGTTCAGCGGTGCCTGAGCGGTAGCCTTTATTATCTCGGTTGACAATATGCTTCCTTTGCTCATATAGTCACCGTCATAGACCGCCTCATAGAGCGTAAAGGTGTAGGCTGTTTCAGTTCCTGAGCCGCCATATAGTTCATTTTGAGCAGCCAGATTGGAGGAAAAGCTGATTTTTGCGTCGCTGCCCATCAGAAGATCCTGATTTTTTATACCATTGGGCACATAGAGGTAGGCATCCTGGGCTTCCAGCACTGTAAGGATGCGGCTTTTAAAGCTTACCACATCCTCGTTAAGAGGATTGGTCACCGCCAGGGTAAAGAAGATCTGGCCGATACCCGTTAATGTAATATTACCATTTGCATCAATGGTGGCAACGCTTTCATCGCTGCTGGACCAATTGAAGTATTCAGAGCCTATCCAGGTGGCGTCAACATTGAGGTGATAACCCAGCGAAAGGGAACCTCCAGCATTTTTAAAGATTTGGTCTGCCGGTGGCCAATAGGTATAATCCAAGGTAATATCTATTTCATCGTCCACAAGGATAAGGGGCTGAACAGCGTAAAATATGACCAGGCTGTCCACCAGCGCATACCCGCTGCCGGTATCCATGTAAGTCTCCAGAGCATAGTACGCATCCGCGCCTGTGTTGTTTTCGGGTGCAGTGAAAGAGCCCGTGAGCCCAGTGACTCGCGTTGCGTCTGTTTGGATGGTCAGAGGAATATCTATCGTGCCTTCCGCGGTTATGGCTCTGGCTTTTACCGCAGTTGAGATATTACCCTCTCCTAACCGGGATGCTTCGTTAAGCCAGTTACTGAGCCGAGTATCCGATTTAAGGGGAATGGAGACCGTTGCCGTCATATTGCGGCCGGTCCCCTGTTCGAGGCTGACCGAAGGCTCTGCACAGTAATCAAAGGTACGCCTTGGATCAAAAGAAAAATCCACTGAGGTGCTGACACTTCCGGAAGCTTCCTGAGCTTTCCCCGAAAGGTCCACGGCACCGGAAATATCGGTGACATTGATAGTAAAGCTCTCTGTATTCAGAGCCTCATCCCCTATCCGATAAAGGAAGCTGACCCTTTGGGAGATTGTGCCCGTCCCCTCCATCGGACTCAGAGTTTGACCGTCAACTTTAATGGTAATGCTGTCGGTATGGACCGGTTCGCTGAATGCAATGGTTACCGGAATTTCATCCCCATAATATGCTTGAAGTATACCGGTTGAAATTTGCGTAACCACAGGCGCTTCCTCGTCGGTAAAGCTTACCTGATGCTGCAGGTATTGTCCCGCCTCATCCGAAAATGATGTAAAAATGGCGGCAGCCTGGGTGGTAGAATTGATATAGTCAAAAATGAAGTCCACCTTGTTGAATATTCCATTTGATTCATTTGAGCCAAGATTAATTTCTTCTACTCGAATGCTTTGGGCAAATCCATCGGAGTAAAATGAAGTTTGGCTCTTTGCTTCAAGGCTGATGGGTTGTGACTTGGTTATCCATGCTTCGCTGGGTGGTATGCGTGTATCGTTCCTGGCTTTAATATGGTACATGACCTCCTGAACCTCGTCGGATTCATTAATGAAATAACCCTGGGGGAGATGGATATGGGTAAACACGCGGCTATCAATCATTTTCCTTACGTCTCCGGATATCTCGGCCGTAAACTTAAGTTCACGACTTTCCGGAGTAGAGTAGACCCCATTTTCCCCTCCGGCCACTTGATCAAAGTCGATAAGCTTGGTATTGGCAGCATTCCTATAGGCTGCTTCATAGTCAAATCCGCTCTCCACCGGCACGGGCACGGTAAGGCTCGCCCGGTTTCCATCAAATAGGGCGTTTTGTATATCGCTGCAATAAATATAAAAGAAGTGCTCTCCGAACCAGTGGGTATTGGGATCATTGGGTAAAGGATAATCTCCACTGGGGTTGTCCGCAAATGGAGCAATTTTTATTATTACATCCTTTTCCGGTTCTGCTTGGGAAAGGATAACCATACCAGTGGTCGTACCTATTAGGTGCCTGTCTTCGGCACTACCTGAAAGCGCAGTATAATTGAATGAAACCGGCTGTTCACCTGGATTCTTCAGAGTGAAGCGAACCACAGCGGATTGGGTATCGGCTTCGGTTTTGCCTGACTTCCCCTCAGTCACAACCTCATAGGATACCCAGATATTATATGTATTTCCGGAGGGGCTGTGGATCAGAATACCATCCTCCGGTTCGGGGCTAAGCTTAAAACCCTGATTTGTCACAGGAGTCTGAGTTGCTTGAGCCTC
>JAEZPG010000029.1 GCA_023413555.1 Bacillota bacterium
ATTTACCTCTCCAATGCAAAATGTGAAACTACCTTATCTATTAACTCTTCTACTGCTAATTCTCCATTATTAATAATTGAAACATACCCCAATTCTTTGCATTGTTGTTGTACCGCTTCTGCAAACAACACATCTCTGTTCATCCAGTTTTCAAAAGCCTTTTCCTTATTGCTACATTCTGCAAGAATATACGGAACCCATTCCCTTTTACTGTAATGAAAAATCTGGAATTCTTTTGAAGGTATAATTGAGATATACCTTTCAACTGGTATATTAAAGTGTTTTACCAATTTAGGCAAATACGCAGCGCCCTCCGTAATAATTCCATTTTTGCAATCTATCTGTTTTAAATCTTCTAAGATAAATTCAAATATTTCTTCGTAAATCAACAATTCCTCTTCACATTGAACCAAAGGGTCTCTCATCCAGATTTGTTCTGGGGTCATTGCTTCTACTTTTAAGCAATTTTCTTTTTTATTTAACGCACCCGTTTTTATATATTTATCTAAATAGTCATCGACCTTAAAGTAATGTAAATCATATTTCTTTAAAAGTACTTCTGCTATTGTACTTTTTCCACTACAAGGCGAACCGCCAATAAAATATGTATCTATCATTTTTGCCTCCTTAATTCATAATAATTAGCCGCAAATAATAATAGTCCAAATACCCATCGAGGCAACCTCCATTCTAGTCAAATCAACACATACTTAATTATATCAAATAACTTCATTATTACAATCAAATTTATCGGCTACGCTCCTGATGATACATCACTTCATTATCCTGTTCTCTGTTCCTTTGTTCTACTTTGGGTTTATCATCAACAAGTTTATTATTTCGGTCTGCTTCTTTTCTTCGGTTTCTTCATATTCATCTATGTTAAACCCTTGGTTTCCAAATAATCGGCATAATTCTATGTATGGAAGTGAGGAAGTCCTCCTTCGTCAAAATGTCCACATCAAGCCACACAATTCCCCTCGTCTCAGTCCTTGCGTCATAGACATAACAACAAGAAAGCGAGAACTTCTTTCTTCTTAGATGCTTCGCTTTCATCAGGATAAAATACTAATTCTTCCATAGTATTCTCCTTTAATTGGTGATTTTCAGTCTATAATATTACTTTTGGTAATATTCTGCCATATATTATCACAAAACAAAAGCGGTTTCCCTTAGTGTTTATGCAGTTTTCAAGACTTTCAAACCACTCTTTACACCTTAAATCGATATAGCACACCCCACCGCTATTTTTCTTTCTATATAGCCTTTTTCCCTTGTTTTTGGGGTGTTTAAAGGCTTTTTACACGGTTTTGGCTATACAGAAAATTGTTTTTAACACTTTTATTAAACCACTTCATTTTTTCTGTGGTAATATTTTTGGTAATATTTTTCCAGCTTTTTCAAAAGTAGTAATATTACCATCTCGCTGATATAAAAACTATAACTCAACGCACCCCAAAAGCATCTCATATATTATATGTATTTTATGGAAGTATTTCGGGGTTTTTGGCAGAGAACAAGATACTACACATTAAGCATAGTATCTCTTTTTATCATCCCTCATATTTACGACAGATTTCAATAATACTGACATATTCGGCAATATCACTTTCTAGTACATTCATCTTTTTTAAATATCTTTCAGCCAAATAAGTGTTAAATTGATTAATAAGGAAATAAGTTCTTGCCACATCATACAAAGCAGGACCATAACAGACATTCATAAAATCAATAACGATAGGTGTTCCATCTTCTCTTATTAGTATATTATTAGGATGAAAATCTCCGTGTAATATGCAATCACCATCTGGTAAAACATTTATTTTATCAAGTATTATCTGGTAATTCGCTGTTTTACTTTTTACCATTGCCGCCAGGAATTCTTTATATGATAATACATTCTTTGAATGATGATTAATGATATCCAGATGCAATTTAACAAACATATCTAAATATTGTTCAAAAGTTTCCGCATTCGCATTCATAAGATTTAATAAAATCTCCCCATCAATCTTCTCATAAATAATGCCATTACGGTTTTCTATCGTAACTATGTGAAACGGCTCAGGAATTCTAATCTTGCAATTATGCATTTCCTTGGCATTTTGAAATTCCAATTCTACATACTCACGAGGATATCCTTCATAAAAAAGTTTGCATATTTTCCCATCTACATATTCAAAAACTTCTGCCGTATTACCTTTTCCTAATAATTTCATTAGCATGTCTCTCCTTTAAATATTAATAAAAAAATTATATCAAATATCCTCATTTTTACAATCCAATTTATCGGCTATGTTCCTGCTGATACATCACTTCATAAGCCTTTTCTCCGTTTTTTGGCTCTAATTTGGCTTTATCATCAATGAGTTTATTATATCGGTCTGCCAATTCGTTGTATTCCTTTACCATAGTATCTATTTTTATTAAGTTCTTTTTTCTGCTCCATTTTCTTCTTATATTCTTTTTCATACAATCCACCTTGCTTCTTTTCTTTCTTAAATGACAAAAGCAGGAGTTTTTATGCTCCTGCTTGTTTGCTATTTGTATTCAATAAGTATGTCTTCGGGTGGATTGCCTTTTAATTGTTCCGCTTTGGCTTTTTCCAATCGTTGCTGCTTCTGTGCCTGCTTTTTTACGAATTCCTTTAATTCTTCATCATAGATTTCCACCCTGCCAAAATCGGCAGTAGCCTCATAAGAAAACTTCTTTCTTCTTTGGTGCTTCGCTTTCATCAAAATTAAATACTAATTCTTCCATCGCGTTCTTCTTTGCATTGAGATTTTCAGCCTATGGTTATACTTTTTGTAATATTTTATTATATATTACCACACAACAAAAGCGGTTTTTCCTTAGTGTTTATGCGGTTTTCAAGACTTTCAAACCAATCCTTACACCTTAAAGCGATAGCCTACACCCCAAATTGTCTCGATATACTGAGGTTTGGAGGTATTTACTTCTAACTTTTCTCTTATTTTTTTAATATGCACTGTTACAGTCGCTATATCTCCTAGGGACTCCATGTCCCATATTTCCTTAAATAACTCCTCCTTGGTATAGACATGATTAGGATGTTCTGCCAAAAAGGTCAAAAGATCAAATTCCTTGGTAGTAAAGCTCTTTTCCTCATTGTTTATATATACTCTTCTGGCAGTCTTATCTATTTTTAGGCCATGAATCTCAACCATACTATTGACCTCTGCCCCACTTCCCACTAACCGCTCATACCTTGCCAAATGGGCTTTTACCCTGGCAACCAGCTCGCTAGGGCTAAATGGTTTGGTCATATAGTCATCCGCTCCCTGGCCTAGACCTCGAATCTTGTCGATATCCTCTCGTTTGGCTGACACCATTAGGATCGGAATATTCTTTCTCTCCCGAATTTGTTTGCAAATCTCAAATCCATCTATGGACGGAAGCATCAAATCTAGAATAATCAAATCATAGTCCTTCTTTAATGCCAGATTAAGACCTTCTTCCCCATCACATTCTATCTCTACTTCAAAATCACTTAATTCTAAATAATCTTTTTCCAATTCCGCTATGGAACGCTCATCCTCAATGATTAGTATCTTGCTCATCAACCTTCATCTCCTTTTTTAATGATATCGAAATGGTAGTGCCCATTCCTTCCTTACTATTTACAGAGATTGTTCCTCCATGATCTTCTACAATCTTCTTTGCAATCGCCAGTCCCAATCCCGAACCTCCGGTTGAAGAGTTTCTAGAAGAGTCAGCCCGGTAAAAGCGATCAAAGATTCTATTCTGATCCGCCTCCCGAATCCCTCTTCCATTGTCCTCTATCTGAATATGAACAGAATCCTCGTCTTCCGATACTCGGATGTTGATAATTCCCGGCTTTTTATCCATATATTTTACAGAATTTCCAATGATGTTGTTAATGACACGTTTCATCTGCTCTGTGTCCAGCATAATACTCAGATTGTGGTTGGCATAGTTAAAGTATCCAATATCAATATTCTTTACCTCTAAATCTAACATCAAGTCATTAATACAGTCGTTAAAATACTGCTGTAGATTGACCTTCATAAAGTTATAAGGAATCGTATCCGTATCTAGCTTACTGTAAAGAGATAGTTCATCTACCAATACTGCTAGGTCATTGGCCTTGGTATAAATGGTCTTAAGGTATTTCTCACGCTTCTCTGGTGTATCAGCCACACCATCCAAGATCCCTTCTGTATAGCCCTTTATAGCGGTAATTGGTGTTTTAAGATCATGAGAAATATTACTAATCAGCTCTTTGGAGCTTTGCTCATATTGCAACTTTGTATCAATCAACTCCTTTAACTTTAGACGCATTTCCTCAAAGTCTTCACAGAGAAGGCCGATCTCATCTTTGCTAGAGCTTTTTAAGGAATAACTTAAATCCCCTTCCTTCATCCTACAAGTAGCAAATCTTAATTTATTAATTGGCTTAATGAGGAAATTGTACAGCCAACCAGTAATAAGAATAGCTGTAAACAGGATAATCATAAGGAGAGAGATACAGAATTCTACTACAAATCCTTTGATTTGTGGAACTAATGTGTTTAAACTAGTTACCACAAAGATACTATATTCATCATTATTTAGATAAACATCCTGCTGCTTGAGTAGATAGGAGGTCTGTCCATTTAAATAATAACCTCCATCTGTATCCACAGAATAATCCCCAAATGCAGGGAGAGAGGCCTCCAAAAATCCTTTATCCATGGTATTCCCTGAAAAAATAATTTCCCCATTTTTACGAACTACTAAAAAGGAATATTTATTTACAAGAT
Source organism: Bacillota bacterium (assembly GCA_023413555.1). Lineage (GTDB taxonomy): Bacteria > Bacillota > Clostridia > Lachnospirales > Lachnospiraceae > KM106-2. Next base: position 4,785 of record JAEZPG010000029.1, read on the forward strand.
GCTGATTGAGTGCAATAATGTTCTCCTCACTGACTAATTTACTTGGCTCCTTTAAGGCCTCTAGTTTAATATGATTATAGACATCTCGAGTGACATTATTCATTATTCGGATTGGATTCTGGATTACGTCCAGACTTCCACCACTAACATCATAGGATTTCTCTATAGATTTAAGTTGCTGTTTAATAATTAGACTACTAGTGCCTATAATAAGTGTAATAGGGAGAACGATAGTAGCTAGGAAAGCAACTAATAACTTTATTCTTAATTTCATAGGCTCACTCTCTCATTATGTTTATAATACCTCTATTATAACATAGTCTATAAACCTATATGTATAAACAAATTCTGAGGTTTCTAAAGGTTTTATAAATTATAACCCTTTGTCTATGCAGATCTATGTCAATTTAAATGGTATAATCTATCATGAAACAAAATATACTTGACGTATGTAGAAAAAACAGTTAATCTAGTGTAGTAATATTAATATGGTTAATATCTTATTTGGAGTGGCGGAGAGTGAAGGCTCTATGAAACCACGGCAACCCCATTATGGAAGGTGCCAATCTGAGCGAGCAATCGAACAATAAGATGATTTGATAGTAGCGTAATCAAGTTCATCTTAGGATGAACTTATTTTTTTGAAATAAATTACACAAACTGAGATTACACAACATTGAATCGTTGGACTAAGATAAGGTGTTATCTATTTAGCTAAGGAGGTTTTTTATGGAAAAATATTTATTTACATCAGAATCTGTGACAGAAGGGCACCCTGATAAAATCTGTGACCAGATATCAGATGCTGTATTAGATGCATTATTAGAGCAAGACCCTATGAGCCGTGTTGCTTGCGAGACTGCTATTACAACCGGTCTTGTGCTTGTAATGGGTGAGGTAACTACTCAGGGTTATGTTGACATTCAGAAAATCGTACGTGATACCATTCGTGAAATTGGATATGATCATTCCGAATATGGCTTTGATGCCAATACCTGCGGTGTTATGGTAGCTTTAGATGAGCAATCCCCTGACATTGCTATGGGAGTTGATAAAGCCTTAGAGGCCCGTGATGGAGAGTTGACTGATGCTGAGATTGAGGCAATCGGTGCCGGTGATCAAGGTATGATGTTTGGTTTTGCCAGCAATGAGACAGCGGAATATATGCCTTATCCTATTTCCCTCGCTCATAAATTAACTAAGAAGTTATCTGAGGTTCGTAAAAATGGTACTCTGCCTTATCTTCGCCCAGATGGTAAATCTCAGGTAACCGTAGAGTATGATGAGAATGGGTCACCTATTCATCTAAATGCTGTGGTACTGTCCACTCAGCATGATGAATCTATCAGTCAAGAGCAAATCCATAAGGATATTAAGGAATATGTTTTTAAGTCTGTTCTTCCTGAAGAGTTAGTGGATGAGAAGACCAAGTTCTTCATTAACCCAACTGGTCGCTTTGTCATCGGCGGACCTAACGGAGATAGTGGTTTAACCGGTCGTAAGATTATCGTAGACACCTACGGCGGATATGCTCGCCACGGTGGTGGTGCTTTCTCAGGTAAAGATTGCACCAAGGTAGACCGCTCTGCTGCTTATGCAGCCCGCTACGTGGCGAAAAACCTGGTAGCTGCCGGCTTAGCTGACAAATGTGAGATTCAGCTTTCCTATGCTATCGGCGTCGCATCTCCTACGTCAATTAATGTAGAGACATTTGGTACCGGTAAATTAGAGGATACCAAATTAGTAGAGATTGTACGGGAACATTTTGATTTACGTCCAGCTGGAATCATCCAGATGCTGAACTTAAGAAGACCTATTTACAAGCAAACTGCAGCTTATGGTCATTTCGGCCGTAATGATCTTTCACTTCCTTGGGAAGCACTTGACAAGGTAGACGAATTAAAGACTTATTTATAAGCATAATCAGTAAAAGATAGGTAATGCAAAAAAGAAGCCCCTTAGTTATGAGGCTTCTTTTTTATTGCTCTATATTGTCCTACTACTATGCTTTTTTCCTCATTTATCCTTCCCGTAATTCGAAGTGAATTAAGAAGGAAAGTAAAGCCCTCAGTACAATAATTGCACCAAGAATATATATCTCCTGAATATCGCGAATCAATACTGTCTTTAATATCTCTGCACCCATTTTATATTCCAGTGCAAGTGCCAGCGAGAACGCCAATTTCTGTTTTACTGGATATTGCTTCTTTCTCACAAGGGATATAATATACATACCAAAGGTCTGGACCGCACTGATTAGAATGATAATGACTCCGATTAGTTCTAAAACCTGAATAATTAGTGGTATGAGAAAATTTAATATGTGTTCTAACATTTTTTGTTCTCCTTTATGTTATCAATAGTATTTATTTATAAATGCAAAAAAATAAAACCAGTCTTATTATTAAACTGGTTTTACTTAATTGCAGATAATCCTTGGATATAATCAACCAACCTTAAGTTTAAACTTCTGGATGGCTTTCTCATCAGTCTGTTCCAGTTTTTCAATAACCCCACCAAGAGTTTGGAACTTTAACTCTAATTCCTCATATCCTCTTTCAATATACTCAATAGAATCTACAATAGTAATCCCTTCTGCTGCCAATCCTGCTACTACTAGAGCTGCTCCAGCACGTAGGTCAGGTGCACTTACAATGGCACCAGAAAGCTTAGTTCCCCCGTCTATAATAGCACTGTTACCTTCTACTTTTATCTTAGCCCCCATACGGGAAAGTTCATCAACATATTTAAATCTATTCTCAAAAATACTTTCTGTTACAATACTGGTTCCATTGGATAAAGCCAACAACGTTGTAATCTGTGGCTGCATATCAGTTGGGAATCCTGGATATGGTAACGTCTTTACATGAGTGTGGCCAAGACGTTTAGTTGCCATAACACGTACTGCGTCGTCAAATTCTTCTACATAAGCACCAATTTCTTCAAGTTTTGCAGAAATCGCCTCTAAATGTTTTGGAATTACATTCTTAATTAATATATCACCTTTTGTCGCAGCTGCCGCAATCATAAAGGTTCCTGCTTCAATTTGGTCAGGAATAATGGAATACTCACAACCATGAAGTCTTCTTACGCCATTAATACGAATAACATCTGTACCGGCTCCCTTAATATCTGCACCCATAGAGTTTAACATATTGGCTACATCTACTACATGAGGCTCCTTCGCTGAGTTTTCAATAATAGTTTTTCCATTAGAAAGTACTGCTGCCAGCATAATATTAATTGTAGCACCAACAGTAACCATATCCAGATAGATATGATTGCCCTCTAACTCAGACGCACTGGCATCAATCATTCCATTTTGAATCAGGACATTAGCACCTAAGGCTTCAAATCCTTTAATGTGCTGATCAATCGGTCTACTACCAATATTACAGCCACCAGGAAGAGCTACCTGAGCCTTTTTGTATTTACCAAGTAGTGCACCTAATAAATAATAAGATGCTCTAATTTTACGAATAAAATCATAATCAATACTATAATTGTCAATACTACTACCATTAATCTTTATTACATGAGAACCAACACGCTCTACTTTTGCGCCAATTCCCTCAATTGCTTGTAAAATCACCTTAATGTCTCGTACATTAGGTACATTCTCTATCGTCACTGTTTCATCTGCCATAATTGCTGCAGCCAATATTGCTAATGCTGCATTCTTTGCTCCACCAATTGTAACTTCACCAACCAATGGCTTCCCGCCTTTTATAATATACTGCTCCATCGCACACCTCTATAATATCTCTTTTTTGAGTAATTAACATTTGCTCATTTACGCATTTACGAATATCTTTACATTTTGATTACATTACATCACATTATAGCATAAAGTTTCTATCTTGTAAAAGATTAAAATAAGAAATACTTGGTGTTAATAGATTCCAATGTTTTTTCTACGTCCATATTTTCAGCATTTACAGTAATATCAGCATACTTTTCATACAAAGGACAGCGTTCTTCATACAATTCTCGTAGAGACTGCCCTTTTTTCAGCACAACACCCCTTTGTCTTATATTGCTAAGTCGATTTTCTAGAGTTTCATAACTTAGCTTTATGTACACAATAGTGCCAATGCTCTTCAGATGTTCCATTGCTTCTTTACCATAAATAACACTTCCCCCAGTGGCAATGACAGTATTTTCTACTTCAAGATTTGCATTAACTTGGTTCTCCACCTCGATAAATCCATCTAAGCCATCTTCCTTAATGATATCCTTCAAAAGTCGTTTCTCCTGCTCTTGAATTACAAGATCCGTATCTATAAACTGATACCCTAACACCTTGGCCAATATAACACCAACCGTGCTCTTTCCTGCTACTGGCATACCGATTAATACAATATTCCTTTTCTTATTCATCATCGTCCTCATCCTCTAGTCCTTGATTATCTTCCGTCTCATCCATCTCCTGATTCCTATACAGCTCTACTTCTTCATGCCAGACATCCTTTTTTCTATTTTCAAAATAAATAAAGGAATCAATCTTGTCAAAGATATCTTTAAAGGTATCCCGTGGAGCTTCTTCTATATATTTCTTTAAAATCTCTTGCTCCGCATCATTTCTATATTTACCATAAAAAATGTCAAATAAATTATGACCTCGGACATAAATCCTGAACAATTCCATATTTTTCTTAATATCATCCTTGCTGTTAATGCGAATTCCCGTATTTTTTATCATCCGCTTAACACTTCCTAAGCGATATAAATAGTCTCTGTATTTCGCATAAAGAATATTATAAAAATCATCGGGACTTTTAACCACTCCGATTTTTGTCATGATTTCTGGGTCAAGGAAATAATTCTCAAAAGAATAGTATTTTAAAATTAATACATTTCTTGGAGTGACTCTTGGAAGATTGGCTACATCTTCCTTTGCTCGCTGGCTATAATAAGAGCAAAGTTGCCTTACTAAATGTCTTGGATTTCTACCATCGCTGTCACGGATCATCAAAAATTGGTCTTTTAGGTATAATTTGTTAATATATTTTAAATTGGCATAGGTCTTGATATTGGTACAGCTGTTTGTCGGTATTATGGAGATTCGCTGTAGTCTTCCGTCATTATCATAGATCTCAGAATAATATTTCTGTAAAAGTAGCGGAAGTCGGTTTCCATCCTGTTTGCCTTCTACGATAAAGACAAAGCTTACATTCATAAGATCATTGGCGGTGTATCCCAAATCATCCAATATCTCATCAATATCCGTATTTGGATTAATGGTGGTGTAAAAGTCTTCATCTAACATGACCTGCTTAATCTGTTTTGAAGAGAAGTTGAATATCATATTTGGAGAGTGAGTAGAGAAAATAACCTGGTTTTTCTTGCTTAGGCGATACAAAATCTCACTGGCCACCTTCTGCAACTGTGGATGCAGATAAATCTCCGGATCTTCTATTATAATAATGCAAGGAATTGTGCTTTTTTCCTCTATGTAAGTCTCAAGAAGTGATAGGGCGTAGATACTTCGAAGGCCTTCACTAAGATAATTGATACTTCCTACATCATTACGATCTTTATTGATAACCTGGGTGTCCAAGGAAAACAATTTATCTACATCCATATTATAAACATAACGGATGTCCTGATTTGGACTACCATTGGCATGAAAATATTTATTAACCTTGTTAGACATATCAGATAAATTAATGCGAAACATCTTATATTCCATAAGCTTGGAGAGTTCATAAACAGACAATTCCTCTGGTGACTTTTTATTAATCAGCCCTATACACTGGAAACATCGATTACATTTTTTAGATTTATCAAACATGCAGATATCATCTTTGAGATCCTGGATGCTTTCTTTGTCGTAGAAACGAAGAAGCTCCTGTTGTAAATAATCCACATTCCTTGTTTGATCCATATGAAAAAGCTTAGGAAATACCAATGGAATGTTCTGGTTATTCTTCTTCACTCCATCTCGGTACTGTACAGAACCGTTACTATATAATCTGCATTCAAAGGTCAAAATACCGTTCTCAAGGGATGGCAACTTCGTTTGAAACTCTTTATCCCAAAGCTCACGCCTCTTATATTTGCTGACAATTCCTTTTTGATAAAAGATGTCTAGATCCTCTTGTGTAAGCTCCACCCTCATACTAATTATGATAGGCTTTTTCTTGTCCAGAAAATCATGTTCCTTCACTGGGTAATTACCAGCCACCATACGAATCGCATCAATAACAACAGTCTTTCCTGTATTATTTTTACCGACAAGAATCAATACATTATCCACATCCGGAATCTCAAGGTTTCGAATCGATTTAAAGTTTTCAATCCTAATGGTACATAATTTCATAGCCCACCCCTAACTGGCATCGGTGTCTTACCGCTTCTGCCTATTCTTATTGTTATTTTTAGAATTACTAAAATGCTGTCTTGCTTTTTTCTGCGTTTTTTTTACAGAATAGCCAAAGGTTCCTAACTTCTTTCCTAAATTATAATACTCACCATGGGAATATACAATGGGATTGGCTTGGGACAAATGAAACTTTCCTAATTCATCCATATACTCCTCATCTACATGAACTGCCACAACCTTTGCTATAAACATGTGATGGGAGCCAAGGGGTATTATATCAACTACCGCACATTCTATATTGACAGGGCTCTCATTAATCATAGGTGCATGTTTTAAGCTTCCCATTACTGCTGTAAGTCCTGTTTCTTTAAATTTATCTATATCTCGTCCTGATTTGACACCACAAAAGTCAGTGCTATAGGCTAGTTTTTCTGTGGTGAGATTAATGACAAATTCCTCACTCTTTTTTATTATGTTATAGGAATATCGCTCCGGCCTTACGGAAATATAGACCATAGCAGGATTGGTGCAGATTGTTCCAGTCCAAGCTACTGTAATAATATTGGGTACCTTGCCTTCCTCCTTGCAACTAACCATAACTACCGGCAACGGATACACCATATTACCAGGTTTCCATACATGTTTTCCCATAATTCTTCTCCTATTGCTAATTTTTAGTTTCCTACTATTACTATTTTATCATAATACTCCGAAATATCATACGGATAAGGTTAATGATATAAATCAAACGAGTCCTAGATACGCACAACCAAGGAGGGTTTTCTTATGGCTCAATACATTACGATTGAAAATGTATCTGCTGAAGATAAAAATAAAGTTAAACAGGATCTGAAATATCGAACCGCTAAATTTATTTGGAAAGTTGCTTTTAATATCGATTTAGACCCAGAATCCGTAAACAATACTACCGTGTCTGTTATGACCATGAACCGTACTCAAGTAAACACCTATATAAAATATAATCCAGCAACGAAATGTATTGAAATTGAACCTTTAGAAGCATATGCGGAGAATGAATCCTATATACTAGTTGTATCCAATAAGGTCCTATCTAAATCCGGAAAATTCTTAAAGAAACAAATGGTAGTACAATTTAAGATTTAGCTTGTCTGTTTTTGGTTTCCTTAAGCATGAAGAAATCTATCCTTTATAATCAAACAGTAACCTTGCAATATGAAATATTGACAGACTACTTGGTTTATGCCATAATACATGGCTGGCTTTACACTAAATAATTAATCTCTCACTCCTGGAGTATTTTTTGATACTCCTTATTTTCTCTTAAAAAATCATACATTTCACTATTTTGCAATTCTTTTATCAACCCTGGCAAAAATGCTTCCAGGGTATATTGGGATTTTTCTTTATTAATTCTGTAACAAAGAGGCGAGTTCTTAAGCGACACTGGTTCTTTTGCTGCTTGTAACATATATCCTTGAAGTTCCATTATCGCCTTTTGAACCATACGTTCCGATAATTCTGCTGCCTCATTCCCTTCATTTTCCCTAACATTGTGTTAATTTTTAATAAATCCTTATTTAATCCATTGTGTTCCGGTAGTTGATCTATATCGTGCTGTGCATCATCAAATTGCTCATTATTGATGCATTTGCTAACTAACATGTAGAGTGTACCTTTTCTGATTCTATCTTCCTTGCTGGAAATGCATCTTTCATACCAAGAAAGAATGATATCCTTGTACTTTTCAATATCCGTTCTTCCTTCTTTCATAACCAGTATCCCACCCATCAACAAGGCCATATTATAAATTAAACTATCACTATTTGGATATTCCTGAATCTTAAGGGAGGCCTCTTTTAACCCTTCCTCAAATCCCGACTCTTGCACAATTGCTGATATTTTCTGCATCCATTCCACAATATCCTGCTTAGTTACAACTTCACGAAAACCAAGCAGCGTATTCACGTCTACTTTTAATAACCGCGCTAAAGGACATAATAAGCGTCAATCCAAGTTTCTTTCTATTTTCCTGTATCACCTCATGCATTGTCATTCTTAATCATCCCCTCCTTAAGTTAGAAAGATATTATATCTTAAGTATACTATACAAAATATCCCTATACAATTGAGCACACATTTAACTTTCAAGCACAAATATTAACTCCTAGTTAATTTATGTAAACAATTTCTCCTCCCTTATGTGACCAACAATGTCCTCTTAAAATTACACCAGAAAATCTAAGACGGCCACAGATATCATTAGTGGCGGCTTTCGTGGTACAGGATCTAGGACTTTAAAGTGCTTCGTAAAGCCTCATGTCCCCTACAGTAATAGGTCTACAACGCCAACGTTACAGGTAAGATAGCAAAAGAGCACAAACCGGTATATGTGTTTCATACCAGCTTTGTGCTCTTATCTATCTTATACGCGAAGCGTGCTACCACTATCTAAATTCGTAGATAACTCACTCTTCCTTCTGCTGCAATGTAGATACCAACGCAGGTATCAACTGTTTCTTTCTACTCACTACTCCCGGAAGAAGAATTCTATCCCCTTCTCCACTTAGTTGAAAAGCTTGTCTTACAATCTCATAGGCTCCATCACCCTTGTATAACAGCTCCGTAGATTCTTCAATAATGTTGGTTAACATAAAGAAGAACATTGGCAACTTGTTATCTCGGTATACCTGCTCAACATAAGGCTCTAGCTTCTTTCTAATTAATGACAACTCCTCTTTGGTCATGGCAGTAATCTGTCCTACTCCAAATACCACCTCGCCAGCAGTAAATTGCTTGAAATCCTGATAGAATATTTCTTCTGGGGACTTGCTTAAAACATTACTTCCTGCTGTAAACATCTGAACCGCATACGGTTCAATATCAATTCCAGCAATCTTTGCCAAGGCTTCAGCTGCATCCTTATCTGCTTGGGTACAGGTTGGGGAACGGAATACCAAGGTATCTGAGAGAATAGCAGAACAAAGAAGACCTGCAATTGGTGGATCAATGGCGACACTTTGCTCCTGATACATCTGATACACGATAGTTGAGGTACAGCCTACCGGTTGATTTCTAAAGTACACCGGATTAATGGTCTCTAAGGAACCAATACGATGATGATCAATAACCTCTAGTATCTCTGCATCCTCTAATCCATCTACTGCCTGAGAACGCTCATTGTGGTCTACTAAGATTACCTTGCGTCTTTTCACGTCTAACAGATTACGACGAGAAATCATTCCATGGAAGTTACCGTCCTTATCTAGAACTGGGAAATCACGGTAGCGTTTCTTGGCCATAATATCCCTTATATCATCTATATAATCTTCTCTAGTAAAGGTCACTATCCCATTACTCTTCATAAAATGGGCAATAGGCATACTTTGATTGATTAATCGAGCAACCGTATAGGTATCATACGGAGTACGAATAATCGTACACCCATTTTCCTCTGCTAGCTTGGTTATCGTTCTACTTACTAAAGCACCTTCACAGACAATGATACATTGAGCTTGCATCTCTATTGCACACAGTTGTGATTCATAACGATTGCCAAGTATCACTATGTCGCCTTTTTCGATGTAATCCTCCATTAAATCCGGATTAGCTGCAGAAATAAGTACTTTACCTGAACATATACTTCCTTCTACATCTCCTGTTACCATGTCCCCATCCAAGGTATTAACAATATTACGGTATGAGGTATTGGCAGCTCCTATGATCTCATTATCGAATACATTCATATATGCTCTGGTGATATCACCTAAGGTAATGAGACCTTTTAATTTTTTATTTTGAACAATGGGAAGGGTAACGACTTTTTGCTCACCCATTTGTTCCCATGCCTGTTTCAATGAGATGTGTGGGTCAACTCCATTGTAAAAGTGGATGTCAATATCCTTTACTTTAAGTTTTACATCTCCTAGATACTCCGGTGGAGACACATTAAAATAGTCCAGAATAAATTTGGTTTCTGGGCTCACATGTCCGGCCCTTTTCGCCTTATAACCACCGTTATTTAATTTATTTTTTAATTCTGTATAGGCAATAGCGGAACAGATAGAATCTGTATCCGGATTCTTATGACCTATTACATATACAGAACGAATTCGTTGATTCAACAAGTATAAATCCTCCAGTCCTTTCCGTGATTGTTCTACAACATACCATACACATTTTTAAAAATTTTATTCATTGTTAAAATCAGAGGCAAGAATCATGTTAATACTACTATTATCTACATTCGTCCTTCCCTCTTCGTTGGTAACCTCCTGTAGGCACCTTTGCTCCATGTTTTCAAGCGTTTTGTTCAGCTCTTCTAATAGTTTCTTCGGACGATCCTCAGCAAGTTCACTATTCTCTAACCTTTCACACATTACATGTAAGATATCATCTGCATCTTCTTCTATTTCGAATTCTTTTTCTGACAAGAAATCAACTGCATATTCATACAGCTCCTTTTTGCCATAGGCTTCCATCTTAATCGTATCTTTCACATAATTGGTCAGCATCGGATAGCTACGGAATAATGATTGAAGATTATCCTGCGTGTCTTCTAGAATTATTAACATATTTCCTTTGAGATCTCTTAACATCTTAATCAGTTGAAGCTGATTCTCCGCTTGTAGTCCCCCAGCCTTCTCGACAATAAGGTATCCACCCTGTAGTCTCTCGTAATGGTCCTCTAGATTAATGTCATTTAGTCTTTCAATACTTATCTTCGCCACTTTCTTATATGGAAACACCTGTAATTCATATAAGATCTTAATTATACATTTTGCCAGGGTGGTCTTACCACTCTTTGAAGTACCTGCTACAGCAAAAGAATACGGGGTTTGCACTTTAAGCATATCATTTATTAAGTTAACAACTTGTAGGCGTATACTGGAAATATTATAAAACCTTCCAAATAATTCTTTATATGAGTTTAAGTGAACTTGATCATTCACTGTATCTTCCTCCATATCACCTGAATCATCAGTTTTCTCTTCCTGTATTGGTGTTTCTTCTAGTGTCTGTTTTTCCTCATCAACATAACTCTCTAGCATTTGTGAAATATTCCTTAAGTCCTGAGTCTTAAATAAATTATCCTCATCGTTTTCTTCCTCTTTATGATTGTCTCCTTCTGGCTGCGGATCTATTTGATAGGTGCTAACCTCAACCTCTCTATCTTCCTCGTCCTGCAATTCCAACTCTTCCTGCTCAAGAAAATCGATTCCATTTTCTAAATTTCTCAAAGGTACTCCCTCAGGAATTCCACTTTCACTTCCCATATAGTGTTCTCTTAGCATCTTAGCTTTTTCAACAACCATGCCATCTCCAAACCATAAAATGATATCGCTACACTCATTGACGCAACGATCCGGCATTCCTGCCTTGTGGTATAGTTTGGCCAGTTCAAAAGCCCATTTTTCAGTATAATCATATTGTTTTAATTCCCTTAAGGACTCAATAAGAGCTGGGTAGTCTTTCCCCTCCATTTTATCGAGACGGTAACGGAGGATAAATTTATCAGCATCCCGTGGGGCTACCTCTACAAATTCGTTATAATAATATTCTGCATCTTCGACATTTTTACGTTTGATCGCCAGCTTAATCAACTGATAAATAATACGCCGACTGCCTGATTTGTCACGTAGTCGTAATAGTATTTTTTCTGCCTCATCATAGTACCCCGTTTGTATATATACCTCAGCAAATATACTTAAATCAGATAATACCTTTACCTTATTAACATCCATGGTGTCCATGATTTTTAAAGCCTTCTGATACATTCTTTTTTCTACCAGTTTACGTATCTCTGAACTTTTTACGATATAGTCGTACTTTTCCATGTTCCTTCCTCCACTTACATTCTCAGGTGATTTGTTAGGCGTTAATTGCATTCAGATAATACTGCTCCAGAGTGTCATTTTTATGGAGTAACTCATGAGTGAGGCCATCTACTATGATTTTTCCCTGTTCCATAATAACAATATGATTACATAAATCCTGTACCTCATTCAGATAGTGGCCGGTATAAATAATACTGGCTCCTTCCCGATGTATATTTTTAATAGCCTCTAAGATCCCTTTTCTCGACATAACATCTAATCCCACAGTAGGTTCATCCATCACTACTAACTTAGGTTGATGCAGCATTGCAGCACCAATATTCAGTCTACGCTTCATTCCACCTGAATAGGTGGATACCCGTTGCTTAAGCTGAGCCTCAGTAAAGTCAATAATGTCGGAAATACGCCCTATTGCTCTCTTTAACTCTTGTCCCTTTAATTCATATGCTCTCCCCCAGAACTTTAAGTTATCGATTCCGGATAGATTCTCATACAAGGCAATCTCCTGAGGCACATAACCCAACGTTTTTCGAATCCGTATAGGCGACTTAAGGATACTCTTTTCCTCCCAGATAATATCCCCTCTATCTGGTTTTATTAAAGTTGCTATCATGGATAGGGTGGTAGATTTACCGGCACCATTGGCCCCTAAAAGTCCTAATATTTCCCCTTCCTGTAATGTAAAGGAGACATCATCTACTGCCTTCTTCCCCCTATAGCTTTTCTTAACGTGACTGACCTCTAACACTATAATCCTCCTATCAACCCAAAGCTTTTCTTTTTACCGTTTCTCGTAATAAAAAATGGTATCTGCAATTTCTTTAGGAACTGTATTCCCTTTTTTTGTAATACCAAGAGCCTTTGCCTCCAGAATTCTTACTTTTCCATGGGCCTCTTTCTCATAACGGTACATGGATTCACTAAATACAGGTCGATTAATCAGGTTCATTCGAATATCCCTGCTAAATGGACAATACATTGATACTATATCTCGAGCCGGCTTACTAAGCCTTAGTGCTCCTCCACACTCATATTTCATCCACTGTTCATAATCAATGACAAAACATTCTCTCAAGCTATTTCTTGCCTTTATTATCTGCTGCTTAACTTTTTCCTTTTTATCCTCTGTTAAATCTTTATTTTTGCGATAAAATTGAATATAATCGCTATACTCTGATGTCAGACATTTGTTTTTAATGTCATTCCATGCAACACCTTGCATAGTTCGACAAAGCTCCCAACGGTATCTTCCTGCTAACTTAATCATTGTATCATACAGACTTCCCTCATGAAAGATTGAAATACAGAAGCGACCTGAACTTTCTCTTCGTTTACCTTCTATATCCTGCCACATACTTCCATTACAGCCACAAGTAGGAAAAATAATGATATCAGGCAGACATTTTTTTACAATCATCTCTTTGTTAATTCCCACACTTGGGTTAGTATACAATACCTCTCGATAGAACAAGGAAAAATCTATCTTACAAATATCTCGAATTGCTTCATCCACTGCTGTGTAGGTAACAAAATATTTTACCATATTGAGGGGCATAATATCTCTGTGAAGTACTGGTATAAAAGTAGATATCTTTCCATTAACCAATCTCATGTTCAAGGAAAACATATTATTTATCTCAAAATTTAATTTTTTATCCTTATCCTTGGCATAACTCTCTACCTCTGTTAGACTAAGCTTACCTTGTACCTTAAGATGTCTCACATATTCTGCATAATCCATATCAAGATCATTTTTAGATGGTTCCTTAATACCTTTGTAAATAAGTGTGAGCCATTCAAACATAGTATGGCAATTGCAGTAATGAGTGTTGGTATAGCTAATCTTAAATCGATATAGCTCCAGTGCTTGTTCCTTAGTAATTAACCTCTCATCCATAAACCCAAAATTTAAGAATAGCTCAATCACCTTACTGTATTGTTGTGTGGTATATGCGATCTTAAATACCTTCTCGTAGATTGTATAAAAATCTTTGCTAATCTCTTTTCGAAGAACTCTCGTCTCATCCGAAACTTGCAGCTTGTCCGATAGTGCAAGAAATCGGTCTATGCATTGTTTGAAATGGGTGCTAATCTCCGACTCAATCTGTCCATAGGATAAAATCTGATCCAGACTACCAGTAAGTTCTTGGGTTATACTGTCATTATCCATCGTATGACTATCTACCATAAGTTCACTGACATCCTTTTCTGCTATCAAAGCAAAATACATCTTTTCCATCATTTCACGATTTACAAAATTAGACCCTCCCATGGATTCCTCGTAACTAGTTTCTATTTTGTTTACTAAATCCACAGATTTATCTACCAACTCTATCATATCTGAGTAATTCGCGTGAGAAGGCGCCAATAGCATTACTTCCTGGCAGAGAATCTTAAAGATACAATCATTTCCATCATTAAACAAGCTGACACTGAGCTCATTCACATAGGAAACCATCTGATGTAACTGCTCTATTAAGATAGTGATAATCTTGATTTTTTCCTCTGACTCTTTCATCGATAGGTTCGGTAAGTAGGAATAGTAATTCGCCATAACCTCTACTGGTATTTGTTGCATTTCTCTGATTCCTTCTAGCCACTCTTCCTTCACGGGAAGGGTCTTGTTATACTCTGTCAATCTTTGAAAGCTCTGTATCGGTTGTGGATTTCCACCATATGCTATAACAATATTCTTATATGTTGTCACAATCTCCTTAGCCTCATGATAGATATCATTGGCTGAGGATTTCAAATTATAATAATCATCATTTATATTACAAATGATTCGATTTAAGGTTTTCAGCATATATCCTTTATAATCTTTGTTTTGTTCTAATATCTCGCCTAAATCGGATAACTCTCTACATTTAAATATGTATATACTACAAGCCTCATTCGCCTCACAGGTAAAAGAATACTTTCCTAAGTACATATCATGAATACCAATAAAATTTCCTGGTCCAAGAATCATTTTACTTCCTGTCTGATGTAAGGTTACGGTTCCTTTGAGAAGTAATGCTACACTTTGCAGAATATGCCCCTGCCTATATATAATACTATTTTCTTCAACTTGATTAACCATTCCAACTTTTAATTCAATTTCCATACAACCTCTCCTTATCAAGTATTCTACCTATCCTGTACTACTATTATACACTTATAAAATATTTCGGTAAACTAATTCCATAATATTAGAAAAATCCTGGTTTCCTGTTCTTTAGAAAGCTATTTTGCATAAGGAAGTTGTTTGGACTTCCCAATCAAAAAATACCCAGGATCCTGATATTCTTGGCTTTCTAATGTAATCAATAGATAGCTCATATATTCCAGGCTCTGGATATTGGTTTGTATAGACAAAATAATATTATTTATTTAAATTCCGTGCATCTTGCTTCGAATAAACCCCATAAGCGTTACCTTTACAGTTAACTCGGCTCAGGCGACCTTACGGCACACAGGAGCTTCTGCTTAGTGCTGCTTCATTCCTGACCTGACACGGTTCACAGATTCCTGTTGCGTAAGACCCAAGCGTCAACATCACTTATAAAGGGCAGCCCTACAAAATTTACCCTAGGCAAGATATCACCCCTGCTGTAGCGGATTGCAGGTACAGGGCACCGCTATCTCCCCGGCTGCACGGAAACTTTATAGACTAATTTGTTAACGTCCAAACACTCAGACGTATTGTATAGTATATCTTGTTTAACCCCTTCTGTCAAGAGTGTTTTTCCTTCCTCTTTTTCTCTCTTAACTCCTTAAAAAAGTCCTGCAACAGATTCTGACAGTCTTCTTCACATACTCCACGAATCACCTCTACCTGATGATTAAACTTATCCATCTGTAACAGATTCAAGATGGATCCACCACAGCCTGCCTTAGGATTCATGGCACCTATTACAACCATGTCAATTCTAGCCTGAACAATGGCTCCAGCACACATCTGACATGGTTCTAAAGTCACATACATGGTACATCCTTCTAAACGCCAGTCTCCCAACACCTTAGAAGCCTTATTAATAGCTAAAAGTTCTGCATGGGCCAGTGTGTTTTTCTTATAATTTCTCTTATTATATGCTCTGGCAATAATCTTATTCTCATATACAATGACACACCCAATAGGCACCTCATCTATCTTATAAGCCTTCTTTGCCTGCTTAATAGCTTCCTTCATGTATCTTTCCAAGAGCATAACCTCCAATTTTGTCGCTTCATCCTGTGGATTTTTCTATTACTATTTGCTATCCTATATAGTATCACGAGGTAAATTAACTTACAACTTATTATTCACAAGGAGGCTTTCCCATGATTCCTATATACGGTTTGCAAAAAACTACCTTATTAGACTTCCCAGGACATGTTGCCAGTACTATATTTCTAGGAAAATGTAATTATCGTTGTCCGTACTGTCAAAATTCTTCTCTTTTAGATCCAAAAGATATGGCACCTGTCTTTACTGAAGAGGACGTGTACCAGCATTTACATAAACGGAAATGTATCCTGGAGGGCGTCTGTATCACTGGCGGAGAACCAACACTGACAAAAGAATTGAAGTCCTTTATTAAAAACATAAAACACATGGGATACAAGGTAAAATTAGATACCAATGGTACCAATCCCTCACTATTGAAGGAACTGCTACAGGAGAACCTATTGGATATGGTGGCCATGGACATTAAGAATTCTCTTTCCCGTTATGGACGAACAGTAGGGATTCCGGAGTACAACACCAAACCGGTAGAGGAGACTGTGGAATTATTAAAAGAAAGTCGTATCTGTTATGAGTTTCGGACTACACTGGTGAAGGAGCTTCATCGTAAAGAAGACCTATTATCTATCAGTGAGTGGCTTCAAGGACCTAGTCCATATTTTCTACAAAATTACAAGGATAGTGATGAAGTTCTCACGAAAGGCTTACAAGGATTTTCTACGGAGGAGTTATCGAACCTGCTTTCTGTTGTGAGGCCTTTGCTCCCCAATTCTTCTCTTCGTGGGGTAGAATAAGAAAATCATTGCTTATACAAACAAGCGGAGGACATCTAGGGAGGTTTTAAAGCACGCCTTAGCATACAAGCTTCCTGTTGACTCTCCACCTACATCGGTGAGAGCCTTATCTTTTTCAAGATAAAGACTTCCCTTTGTCCCCCACTTTATATATGTACATGAAGCCTCAAAATGTCTGAAGCTTCAAGAGTTCAGATATAATAAATGCAAACTCTGACATTTATGTTATAACAGCACACAACACTGTTAAAATACTATCTCCATACACCAATAGCCAAACTCTCCACCTTGCACCTCATCATATGCAGGGTTCCCCGTCATACTTCTGTTAGCCGCCTGGACGTTTTCACCTTGGACTCTTGTTAAAGGCTGAAACATGGAAAAGCCAAACATATTGGCCATAAATCTCTCTCGGCTGTGATTCACCCCCGGTATTCCAAGTAGATACACATGTCTGTTATATACATCCTTGCAAAAGAAAATCAAATGCCGATAGCTGTAGTAACCATGGAGAAGAAAGCTGTTATTGGCAAGTATCCAGTTCTCCATTGGGAAGATACCAATATCCTGTGGTTCAATCCTTACACAATTGCCCTCGTCTATATCTAGAAAAGGCTCAATAGCAGGATATCTGGTCAAGATTCGCTGTACAACAGGATGAATCTTGCCACCATCGTCCATACTGTCATCCTCATCTTCCTCCTCAGAGGAAGTCTCCTGAATTTTAGATGACTCCTTACCATACTCTAACGTCTTATTATCAGACTTCTCTTCATAGTCTGCAACCTTAAGTTCAGCTTCACTCTCGGAATCTCCGTAAATATCACTTGCCTTTTCTATATGGAAGGTCCGTCTTAATTCTTCCTCAATCTGCTGCTTCTCCTTCTCTGCTTCCAATCTGGCTAGTTTCTGTTCCTTAATTCTAGCCTCCTTGATGTTCCATTCCATAGAAACACGTTCTAATTGTTCTATTCTTCCATGTAGATTCTTAATTTCCTGTTGAAGCTCCAAATATTCCTCCTTGGATTCGCAGCTCTTAAAGGTTGTAAAATACTCGATTGCAGTCTTAGGGTTTATGGAAACCGGTGTTTCTTCTTCCTTTTCACTAAGCTCTTGGTGGGATGAAGAAACACTATTGCTAAGCATGTTACCAAACAGTTCATGCGCTTTGTGGTCCAATCTCTCCATCCTTTTTATATTAAGTGGATTACTAATTGAATCCAGATCCTCATCCTGTTCGACGCCATTCTCAGGTGAAAGGTCTGCTGCATGAACTTCTTCGATCTCACTCACCTCTACAGCTTCCTGTAGGGAATCTTCTTTGCTAGGCTGATCCTGTTCTGTTTGTATCGATTCTTTCTGCTGAGCACTCTCAGACTGGTCCTCAGAAATGTCTAAAGTTCCCTCTGTCATCTCTGCGGCAATAGCTGTCTCTCTGGCTGCTTCTGTAAGAGCTCCACCATTTACGTTCCTTCGTTGATAAAAATCGGCAGGTCTCTCTTCATCAAACAGAAGCATGTCAAACTGAATTGGTCGATTGTCCCATTCTGTTCCTAAAAAGACATTATCTGAAATATATACAAGAATCCCTCCCATATCTGCCAAATGATACTGGGTATGACATAAATCCTCTGCTTGTGTAAGAATCTTAAATTCTCCTACTCCACCAGAAATATTCATATCTCCTAGGATAATCCCATGGATAACACCATCATACCAACAATAGGCACATACTTTCACTGTCATATTCTGAAGGTTTGGGACGCGAACATGGACAATAATCTTACATTGGCCATTCCGTATTTCCAGTCTGGTAAATCCAACATTATTGCCCTTCAATTGATGATTATACTGATATATGTAGGATACAATCCTCTTATAATCCGCCAAAGACCTCACTCCTTTATACCAAGTATATGAGGGGGTTAAAAGGAATATGACTATAAGTTTAATGAATCATGAAAGGGATGGTTATTCTCCTAACCATCCCTTGTTCTTACTTCTATTTTTTTAGTAACTCATTGGTTAACTGTGCAAATTCCTGTAGATTGAGTGCTTCTCCTCTTACCGTCGCCGGTTTTCCTATAGCTTCTAAAGCTTCTACCACCTGCTCTTTCGTAAAGGTTAATTCAGGTGAATTATTCAATCCATTCTGCAAAGTCTTTCTTCTTTGATTAAAAGAAGCTCGAATAATTGCGAACATGGTTTTCTTGTCAACCACTTCCACTGGCTTTGTCTCATGAAGGGTAAGTCGAATTACTGCAGAACCTACATTTGGCCTTGGCATAAAGCAATTGGGTGGTACATTGGCTACAATATAAGGCTCTGCATAGTATTGTACTGCCAAAGAAAGTGCCCCATAATCCTTAGAGCCAGGACCGGTCTGCATACGATCTGCCACCTCCTTCTGCACCATAACCGTAATATTTTCAATAGGAACCTCATTTTCTAGAAGTCCCATAATAATCGGAGTG
Organism: Bacillota bacterium; assembly: GCA_023413555.1. Taxonomy (GTDB): domain Bacteria; phylum Bacillota; class Clostridia; order Lachnospirales; family Lachnospiraceae; genus KM106-2. The sequence continues at coordinate 24,401 of JAEZPG010000029.1, forward strand.
GTAATGTAGTAGGGTAAATTGGCTACCACTTTCATTGGCTTTCCGCCGTTGTACTGTTCAGCCAAACCCTTGATATCTACCTTAAGAATATCCTTATTAATTACCATAGCATTGTCATATTCTGACAAGGTATCCTGTAAAATAGGTATTAGATTTTTGTCGATTTCCACTGCAATGACCTGTCTGGCATATTCACATAGATATTGAGTCATGGTTCCAATTCCTGGACCAATCTCCAGAACCAAGTCATCTTTAGTCACATTAGCAGATTGAATAATCTTCTCTAGAACATGGGTATCAATCAAAAAGTTCTGTCCAAAACGTTTTTGAAAATTAAATCCATATTTGTTTAAAACTGCTATTGTATTTTGGGGATTTCCTAGTGTGGCCATCTGATTCCTCTTCTTTTCTATATTATTTCTAGGCTTTCCCGCCTATTTCACTCTATATAATGCCTTTGCATTAGCATTGGTAATCTCCAGTACTTCCTCATAAGAAATATTCTTTATAGCAGCCATTTCTTTGGCTACATAGATTAGATTAGTGGAGTCGTTTCTATCCCCTCTATGTGGAACAGGTGCCAAATAAGGGCAATCCGTCTCCAACACAAGTCGATCCATTGGTGCATATTCCACCACATCTTTTAATTTTTTTGCATTTTTAAAAGTTAGAACTCCACCGATTCCTAAGTAAAAACCACGATTTAAGTACTCTCTTGCTATTTCAACTCCATATGAGAAACAATGAATAACACCACCAATCTCCTGACAATTGGCTTCCTTCATGATATTTAATGTATCCTGTGCAGCATCCCTGCTGTGTATGATGATGGGAAGTTTTACTTCTCTTGCTAGTTCTAACTGCCTTCTGAACCATTTTTTTTGAATTACACGATTTGGTTCATCCCAGTAGTAATCTAAGCCAATCTCTCCTATTGCCACAATCTTAGGGTTCTTACTTTTCTCATATAACCAATCTATGTCTTCTTCTGTCAACTCTGCTGTTTCATTAGGATGAACACCAATGGCTCCATACACTTTGTCGTATTCTTTTGTTAATGCATAGGTTGTCCTGGAACTGTCCATAGAAGAACCTACATTTACTATAAACTCTATATTGTTATTCCACAATCTCCCTAAAACTTCACTTCTGTCATGATCATACTGTTCATCATCATAATGGGAATGTGTATCTATTATCCTGCTCATTTGTGCCTCCTAACTATTTCATGGCTTATATTAACTTATTTTCATAAATTAAGCAAGCACAAGCGAAGATAGACTCTGATAGCATGCTATATTTTAACCATGCAAAAAGCTATTACTATTTGTATATTACTACGTTAACTACCATATGATGCGGTTTTTTCTAGTATTTCATTTGCAAAATCACATACAATAATAGTACGATAGGTAGTATTCTTAAGATTTCATCCAAGCAAGTGCCATAATAAACCTCCATTTATTATAAAGCTTTCAAAATACTACCTATCAATTTTAATTTTCATTAGATATTATTCCAATGTTCATGTTTTTTAGACATTTGAATATGTTTTAATTGGAATCATTAAACAAATTACATCACAAAACTGCCGAAAACATACTTTCTGTTTTCGGCAATTTATTATTCTTATATTAACAAATCTCCGCTCCTGAAGGCATCGGTTTTTCAGGTGTCATTAGGGACAACTCACCTTTCTCATCCTCTGCACAAAGTAGCATACCTTCACTTAGCACTCCTGCAAGCTTAGCTGGTTTTAAGTTTACTAATACCATGACCTTTTTTCCTACCATTTCCTCTGGTGAATAGTGTGCCTTAATACCTGATACAATCTGCTTCACCTGGGAACCGATTTTCACTTGAGAAACAAGTAATTTTTTTGATTTTGGCACCTCTTCACATTTAATGATTTCACCAACTTGGAACTGCATTTTACCAAAATCGTCAAATGTAATCTCTTCCTTAGGCTCAATGTCGATTACAGGTCCCTCTTCCTTCTTCTCTTCCGGAAGTTGATCTTTTGTTTTCATCTCATTTACTTTTTCCATTACTTCGTTAACATCCAATCTTGCAAATAGAATTTCCGGTTTCTCCACCACTTTATTACCGGATGGATACTTGCCATATTCCATCATTTCTTCCAGATTTCTGACAGTAGTGTTTAACTGTTTTGTAATTCTTTCAGCAGTATCCGGCATGAAGGAAACCAGCAAAGAAGCTCCTACGGTAATACTCTCTACCAAATTATATAATACTGTCTCCAAACGAGGTTTTTTGTCCTCTTCCTTAGCTAATGCCCAAGGCATGGTTTCATCAATATATTTATTACAGCGTTTGAACAAGTTGAAGATCTCAGTGATGGCATCAGCCACTCGTAATTTGTCCATCTTCGCTGCCACCTTCTTAGGTGTTTCTAAAGTAAATACCTTCAATTCCTCATCTATCGGCTCACATACATTAGTATTGTTCACAACACCATCAAAATATTTATTAGACATAGAAATTGTGCGGTTTACAAGGTTTCCAAGAGTATTTGCTAGTTCAGAGTTCATTCTCTCTACCATAAGCTCCCATGAAATGACACCATCATTATCAAACGGCATCTCATGAAGTACGAAATAACGTACTGCATCTACCCCAAAGAAATCTACCAAGGTGTCTGCATAAATGATATTCCCCTTGGATTTACTCATCTTACCATCTCCCTGTAACAACCAAGGATGACCAAATACCTGCTTAGGAAGTGGCTCTCCCAGGGCCATCAGGATAATTGGCCAGTAAATTGTATGGAACCGAAGAATATCCTTACCAATCAGATGTAAATCTGCTGGCCAAAATTTCTTATACTGTTCACTATGGTTACCATCTCCATCATATCCGATGCCCGTGATGTAGTTACTTAAAGCATCTACCCAGATGTAGATTACATGTCTGTCATCAAAATTTACCGGAATCCCCCACTTTACAGAGGTTCTGGATACGCAAAGATCCTGTAATCCCGGTAAAATAAAGTTATTCATCATCTCGTTTTTACGTGATTCTGGTTGAATAAACTCAGGATGTGTATTAATATGCTCCACCAAGCGATCTGCATACTTGCTAAGCTTTAAGAAATAAGCTTCCTCCTTGGCCACATGACATTCTCTACCACAATCCGGACATTTCCCATCTACTAGTTGGGATGGTGTAAAGAAAGACTCACATGGAGTGCAGTACATTCCTTCATAGTATCCCTTGTAGATATCTCCCTGATCATACAATTTTTTAAAGATTTTTTGAACCTGGAGACAATGGTCCTCATTGGTAGTACGAATAAATTTGTCGTAGGAAGTATTCATTAAGTCCCAAATTCTTTTAATTTCACTGGCAACTCCATCTACATATTCCTTAGGGGACACCTCTGCCGCCGCAGCTTTCTCCTCAATCTTCTGTCCATGTTCATCCGTTCCTGTCTGGAAAAATACCTCATAACCCTCAGCTCTCTTGTAACGGGCAATGGCATCTGCCAGCACTATTTCATAGGTATTTCCAATATGAGGCTTTCCTGAAGTGTATGCAATTGCAGTTGTAATGTAATATGGTTTCTTTGACATAATTTCCTCTCTCTTTCTAAATTATTTTTTCTTTCATGTAGGTTATTATGGTTATCGTTTGAGAGTAACCTGGGTTTAATTTTAGGATATGGTTTCTTTTGCCCCAAGTCTCCTATTCCCAGCATCAGAAGCCGTGTTCTTCTCAAAAAAAAAACGCCTTCAATTACTTAAAGACGAGAGTTCCCGTGTTACCACTTTAATTCACCTATACTTTGCAGTATAAGCCTTATCTGCCATCCTACAATGGCATTCACTATAACGGGTGAACCCGTCGCAGCCTAAATAAATATTCTTTTACCGTCGGTGCGCAGCTCCAAGGCCATGTTCAGTAACTTCCTCAAATTCCCTTCTCAGCATCCTGGGATTCTCTGTGATGACTCTATTACCTACTCTTCTTTTCATCGCTTTCTTCATATACTTGTAGTGTACCCTTATCCAAAAGTGTTTGTCAAGGAGATAATTTTCTATTCTTTATTAAAAGTCTATGTTACTATTGTTTTATACCTTGTTCATTTTCAACTCATATTTTTACAAACTTATTATTATAATGAATTAATACATGAAACATATTTACAAAGGGGGATATCTATGAAAAGGCGTCTTCTCTCCATCCTCATGGTACTAATACTGCTTACCTGCGTCTGCTGCAATAGCAGTAAAACAAATAAGAGGCAGAATTCTAGTTCACCAGAGGATGCATACACTTATCAGGCCAAGTTCGACGTCTTCACTGATGAGGTATTTAATTATTTCGTAACTAAAGACAGCATTACCCTAAATTATACTTTAGCAAACCCGGATAATTATAATATTAAGAATTATGACCCAACCTTCGGCACCTACTCAAAGGAGGCCATGGATGCAGATACTGAAGCAGTGGAGGACTTTCTTGAGATCGTGAAGGGTTTTGACAAAGGCCAGCTTACCAAAAGTCAACAGCTCACCTATGATATTTTGAAGCAGCTATTGGAAAATGAATCTTCTACGGGAGACTTTTACTATCTTCGTGAAGTTTTAAGCCCAACCATCGGTCTTCAGACTCAACTTCCAGTCCTACTTGCTGAGTATCATTTTTACAAAGAACAGAATGTAAAAGATTATCTCAAACTTCTATCTCATACAGATGAATATTTTGAACAAGTTTGCACTTTTGAGAAAGAAAAATCTGAAAAAGGTCTATTTATGAGTGACGCCAATGCCGATGACATCATAGATCAGTGTAGGAAATTTATTTCTAATACTGATGATAATTACTTGATTACTACCTTTGCTAAACGCCTAGATGGTGTTGTAAAGGATGAGGGACAGCGCTCCGCATACATAGAAGAAAATAAGTCCTCAATAAAACATCATGTAATACCTGCTTATGAAAAGCTCATTACCACGCTTACTGCTCTAAAGGGCACAGGTAAAAATAAGGGCGGGATATGTAATTATGAAGATGGTAAGAAGTATTTTGAATATTTAGTAAAAGAAAATATAGGATCCTACCGTTCCATAGATGATATTCAAACACTATTAGACAACTACCTGACTTCTTCGATACAAAAGATGCAAAAGATTGCTGCCAGTGATCAGTCTGTCATAGAGAGTATGAATGCTCCAGGCTACCGTCTTACTGATCCGGCAGACATAATGGATTATCTCAAGGATGCTATCAAAACGGATTTTCCAGCTATTTCTCCTGTTAATTACACTATTAAGTATGTTGACAAATCCTTGGAGGAATATATGAGCCCTGCCTTTTACCTTACTCCTCCAATTGACTACACTAGTGAAAATATGGTGTATATCAACAAGAGCCCTAAAAATGATATGTCTGCAATTTTTACTACCATTGCCCACGAAGGATATCCTGGTCATCTATACCAAACGGTTTACTACCAACAACAGCTTCCTAGCCTACTTCGAAGTGTTCTTGATTTCGGAGGTTATACGGAAGGCTGGGCAACTTATGTGGAGCATTATTCCTATGCTCTTGCCGGGCTAAATAAGAATCTGACTGAGCTATTGCAGGAAAATCTTGTGGCTACCTTATGCATTTACTCCACAATAGATGTTGGAATAAACTATAATGGATGGGATTACAATAAAACCAAAGACTATCTCACAGGACTTGGAATTGCAGATGAAGGGACGGTTACCAAGATTTATAATGCAATTGTGGCAGAACCCAGCAATTATTTAAAATATACTCTTGGATATATTGAGATATGTGAAATGAAAAATAAAGCTCAAGAAACTTTGGGCGATGACTTTTCATTAAAAGATTTTCATACTTTTTATCTTAACATGGGACCTACCCAGTTTAATATTATGAATACCTATCTGGATCAGTGGCTAAAGGAAAAAAGAATTAACAATAAATAGTAGGTACCTCTACTTTCGTCAACTATAATTGCGTATAGGAACTGACTTGTAGAACACCGAGAACCCACATAATATGCTATGTTTTGCAGGTTTTCGGTGTTTCTTTTTATGTCATTCCATTCTTCCTACCAGCCCATCTCCAATAACCAATTACTTAATTTATTTTCTCGTTCTCTCCGGTTAGAGTCTTCTGTAAACTTTCCCAACTGACACTCTCCTTCAATGTTGCCATCTACTAGATACAAAACCTTATCTGTTCTGGCTGCCACCTTAATATCATGGGTAATAAGGAGAATGGTCATTCCCTCCTTGTTCAGTCGGTGAAACTCTTCCATAACTTCCTTACTTGCTTTGGAGTTCAGAGCTCCCGTAGGCTCGTCGCCAAAAAGTATCTTTGGCTCATTAATTAATGCACGACATATGCAAGCTCGTTGCAGCTGTCCCCCAGATACTTCTGTAATATCCTGATCTGCAATATCCATGATATCCATTTTTCTCATTAACTCACTTGCCCGCCGATTAATGGCTTCTCTTTGTTTCCTTGTTTTACCTTTTTTTGACTGATAGGCAGATACGATAATGTTATCGTAGATGGTTAAGTTCCTTAACATATGCATCTGTTGAAATACAAAACCCATCGCATTTAATCGTAGATTAGATAGCTCATTCTGGTTAAGGCTACTGATTTCTTGTCCTAGAAATTCAACCTGTCCTTCCGTCATATCATCCATCCCACTAATTGTATAAAGCAGAGTAGATTTACCGGATCCACTTGGGCCCATCACTGCTACATATTCTCCTTTTCCTAGTTCAAAATTAACATTCCTTAATACATGGTTTTGCTTTTTATTTATAATATATGTTTTACATAAGTCTTTTGCCTGTAATACAGTTTCCATGGGGTACCCACCCTTTCTTATTCTTGATTATTTAATTCTCTTACTTGAATCTTTCTAATATCTGACGTTCCAAGGAAAGTAGCTATTAACGTAACTGTTAAAATGATTCCAGGATATATGAAATATATTTGAAGCGGTTTTACTACTAGTGAGATATTAAAAGCCCCAAAAGTATTAAATATAAAGCTTCCCACAGGCCTTCCAAGTAGATTAGCAAATATAGTTCCCATCAAGATAGCAATCAGTAGCAATATTGTCATCCTCTTAATCTGCCAGGCACGTATACTTTTGTTCATAAAGCCTGTGCTTTTTAATACAGCTATGTCTGGTGTCTCTTTGGTTACCATTAATTTACACACCATGGTAGTAATTAAAAAGTTAATGCATATTACTAGTAATAGTAATCCTACTACAACTCGGTCTAAAATCTCACTAATATTACCCATCATTTTTTGAATATGGTCTTCTGGGGTATCTATTTTATTATCTGGAGTAATCGTTCTCATCTGAGACAGGTAGTTCTCCTGCTTCTCACTTCCCAAATATCTTCCCATAATAGTAAGACTAGAACATCCTTTCAGTTCATAGCTGGCCTCTTGTGGTAATCGTATACTTTCTCCTACATTCATCATGGAACTATAAATGCCGCTAATGATATACTCACGAAGATTATTTCCTACTTGAATATTAAGCCTATCTCCAATTCTCACATTAAAATAGTCTGCTACAGCCCTTGTAATGGCCACTTCATTTGCTAGTCTTGGAGTGCTGCCTTCTAACATCTTATACTCCTTAGCATCCATCCCATAACTTTTACGACTATGTACATCTCTACTATCGGAAGGATCCCCTTTATATATTTTACACATATAACTTACCTCAGTAAAAAGCTCTACTGGAATGGAGTTATCCTTATAACTCTTCTCCAACTCGTCTACATAAGATAGTAACTCTTCCGTAGAATAATTAAACATAATCTTATTTGTATCAAGAGGTGTTACAACAAAATCAAACTCTGCATAGCCAAAAATATCTAATAGTACCGGAGACTTCATGGTATTAGTAAGATTCAAGGTGATAATCAGTACCATGGTTCCTAAGACAAAGGATAAGAACAGGGCAATGTGCTTTCTTCCACTATGGAGTAGATCACTAACAGCCAAAAAGGTAGAAGGTCTTATTTTCCATTGTCTTAAATAGATTTTTTTATTTTTATGATATCTCTCCCCGGTAGATCCCCCACGGATCGCCGTTATAGCAGATAATTTATTTACCTTTCTTGTACATAATCTACAAAATCCTAAAGTAAGTACCATAATTACTGCTACTCCCAAAAAGCTTGGAAGATTCCATATTCCTATCTTCTCGGTTACCATTTCACTACAATTTGTATTAATAAGAACAGCCCCTACTAGCAGGCTTAACAGGTATCCTGTAACTCCTCCAATGAGTCCAATTGCAAGATATTTCACCATATAAATACTTTGTATGGAACGGTTTTTTATCCCTATCGCCTTCATAATACCTATTTCCTTATAATCCTCCTGTAGAGTGAATACAATAGTAAAACGAAGCATTAGAAAGGATATTAAAATCAATAGAAAGCTTACTACCATAATCATTCCAGCAATCATGGAATTCATTATGTAAGACAGCTCTATAATGCTTTTATCTATGCTGAAGACGGACGGGAAGTTCAGTTGACTATATTCTCTTGCTACCGTATTTTTCCCAGCATCCTCTACCTGATTAACACTTATCGTGGTAAATCTGGTTGCCTTCTCTATGCAGTAGAATTGGAAGTCTTCCTCATTGACAATCCATCTTTTAATGTTCATCATATAGGATCCCATTAAAGCATCCTTCACATAATGAGAGATCGTAAATTCTCTCATCCTTCCTTCTATAATAACCTGAATCTTATCCCCTATAACAAGATTAGCTCGATTAGCTATATAATAGGGAATGGCTATTTCACCTACATCCACAACTAAGGGTTGATTCTCTTCGTCAAATAACAAGTTTTTTCTATTTGGTGCACTTTGTAACAACATGGCTGAATTAGTATCCATGGGATCTTTTCCCTCAGGAAGCATAATATCCTTTTGCATCAGTAGAATTGCGGTCTGCAAAGAATACTCTTTAATATTCTTACTTGTGGATAACCATTCCTTGGCTTTAGTCAAATTATCCTCTGAATAATGAGTAATTGCAAAAAAATCTGTAGTTTTTGCCACATCCATATATTTGTGGAGGATAGTACTGTTAGTAGACAGCATATTAATACTGGCTCCTAGCAGCGTTGCCGTAAATGTTATGAATAATAAAAGTAGAATGTTCATGGTCTTTTTACGTTTAAAATCTTTTTTTAACACTTTAAAAAACATACGCTCTCTCCCTTTCCCTTTTTCTACTATGCATTATAAAGTGCTAATTATTAAATAATCCTAAAATCCTATCATTATTTATATAATATATAATTCTGTCTTTACTCTTCTCTTAAAACAAGAGTAAAACTCATACTATTCTCTTCTTTTGTGGCGTATATCTCTCCACCCATCTTTGTCATTAACTCTTTACATATGTACAGTCCCAGCCCACTTCCTTTATGAGATCCTGCGTTTCCACCACGCCAAAAGCTTTCAAAAAGGTGGTTAAATTCTTTTTCTTCCACAGGTACTCCTGAATTTTTAATCGTTATCAACAGACAGTATTCTTCCTCTGTGGATGATATGGTAATCTCTTTTCCATCTCCATATTTCATGGCATTCTCCAGTATATTTTCCATCACTTCAACTACTCTGTCTTTGTCTGCCTTTACTAATTTGTTGGGATACTTCTCAATAGTAAATCTAGTGTGATTGAGGGTAAGTTTTTCTTTATAAATCATCTCAATAGGCTCTATCATATCTTTTATGTAACAATTCGTCACATCCACGGAAAACTTAAATAAGTCTTGTGTGGACATTTTTTCTATTTCTGCAACAAACCCCTCAATCTGTTCCGCTTTTTGCTGTAGCTTATAGTAGACATCCTGCTGCTTTTCCACGCCGTATAGGCCCTCTTTAAGGGCCTTAATATATAAATAAATGGAACTTAAAGGTGTCTTAACATCGTGAGATACTGAAAGAATCAACATTTTCTTCTCTTTCTCCAACTCCAGCTGTCGAATTTGATTCTGCTTAAGGGTTTCCCGTAGGGCATCCATTCCCCACAAAAACTTTCCAAAATATCGGTACCTATTCTCTTTTAACACATTGGAGAGATGTCCCTTTGACAGTTCATAGGGCAATTGTTCTAGCTTATGAAATGGTCGTAGAATATGATATAGTACATAGCTCAATACAACCATTGTGATAAGCCACATTACTATTAAAACCAATATAAGAACTAACTGAATCGAAGAGTAAGTCTCTTCTTTTTTCATATATTCAAATCTCACAAAACTATAGCCAGTATCCATTAAAGAAAGTGGCAAAAGATAGCTTTGACTATTTCTAAGTGCATTCTTCCCCTCAAAAAAATCTTTCTGATCCATCTCTCCTTCTTTCCAATAAGAAAGGGCTCGTACTTGATGATATCCTCTACCTGTAATAAAGTCCTTATTAGATAACTCCATTCCTATCTGCTCTTGCTTATGATTCTCTACATACACTTGAATCTCTTGATAGATACGATTGACCTCAACCAAGTAATCTTGATTAAACATGGCTTTATCCTTATTAGAACTAAGGTATATTACTGCAATCGCTACAAATACAATTACTGTTAGTACTATCATAATCCTCTTAATCTGTTTCATATTTGTACCCTACTCCCCAAACCGTCTGTATTTTTAATGGTTTCTTAGGAGATCTCTCTATTTTCTCTCTCAGCTTATTAATATGTACAGTGAGTGTTGAGAATTCACTAAAACAGTCGGTTCCCCATATTTGATTAAAGATCCATTCCTTACGAAGAGTTTTCCCTTTATTTCTGAGAAAGAGTACTAAGAGTTCATATTCTTTATTGGTCATAAGAAGTGGCTCCCCTTGCTTGTATACGGTAGTTGAAGTAAGATTTATCGTGATGTCTCCATCTATTAACAGTTCTTTCTCCTCGGTAAGTCCATAATTCCTTCTAAATAATGCTTTCACCTTGGCTAATAATACATCCATATCATATGGCTTTTCCACATAGTCATCCGCCCCAAGTGTAAGAATTGCTATTTTATCCTCCTTTTCCACTTTTGCACTAAGTATAACAATGGGAATGTTAGAAGTCTGTCTTACTTTTTCACATATGGCATAACCATCAATCCCTGGTAGCATTAGATCTAAAAGTACCATCTTAAATTCTTCCTCATCCAGTCTTTGTAATCCCCCTTCTCCCGAATCAGCATGGCATAGAGTATAGCCATCTCTTGTAAGAAAATCACAGAGAATGGTTCCTAATTCCCAATCATCTTCAATTACCAGAATATCTTTCATCCGTTCCCTCTCCATTAAATCATTTAGATTATTGAATGTTAATATTTGTATGTTATCATATAACCACTGGTTTCTCAATAATCATATTCACCAACTAATTTTAGGTATAAAAATAGATTCTTATTTATATCACTTTACCCTAGTTTTCATTTTGGGAATTAAAGTTATAAATAAGAATCCTTTGAGTTCTATCTGTTATAAATAATTATGCTTGTCGAAGAGCCGCTTTCATGGTTCTTACATACTCTGTTACCGGTCTAATACAATCCTTTCCATACAGAGCGATTGCTTTCACTATACCACTGCCAATCACCACTCCATCTGATATTCTGGCCATAGTCTTTGCCTGATCAGGAGTATTAACTCCAAAGCCCATAGCACAAGGTACATTGGCATTTGCACGAATGGTGGCAACAATTTCTCTATGATCAATTTGGTTGTCCTTCTCATTCCTTAACTTATCTGCCTCACAGTATACAAATCCTTTTGCTCCTTTGGCAATGCTCGCAATTCTATCACGGGGACTTGGATTAACCACTGAGATGAGTCTTACACCAAATAAATCACAATCCCTTGAGATTTCTTTTCTCTCTTCAAACACTAAATTAGGAACTACAAGTCCATCAATATCGACTTCCTTGCATTTTCTCATAAAACGACTAATACCATATTCCTTGATTGTCTCTAAATATGCCAAGATAATCATGGGAATTCGCACTGACTTCCTAATGCTCTTTATCATTTCAAAGACATCTTCTGTCTTTATTCCTGCATCTATTGCCCGCTTATTAGAAGACTTTATATCGTCAGACTCTACAGAGATATTTTCATATGGCATCCCTATCTTTACCATATCAACACCTGTTTGTTCCATTGCAAGTATTAACTGCCTGGTTGTACTTAGGTCAGGGTCTCCTGCTGTCAAATATGCTATAAATGCTTTCCTGTCTTCAAATGCATTACGTATTCTATCCATCTCTGTTTTCCTCCTGTATCTAGATGTAAATTTTATCATGTTTATCTTTTGTAAATTAATATACTTATATCTCTAGTTTATCAAATACTTTAATTTCCTTCAATATTTTTTCTCCTCAAAATACATCTTTTTTGACGCTAATCATTGATTTTTGATAATTTTCGTCTAGAACATTGCTCTTTCAATCTTAGAACACCATATTACATACAATTACACTGGCAATTACCCCTGATATGGTCGCAACAAGAGCTCCAAGTAAGGTATATCGGCTCTTTCTTACGCCAGCAATCATAAAATATACACTCATCGTATAAAAAATAGTTTCGGTACAGCTCATCATAATACTTGCCAGCCTACCAAGATAAGAATCCGGACCATATTCCTTAAAAATATCCAGAAGTAATGAGGTTGCAGCTGAACTGGAGAACATTTTTATAATAACTAAAGGAACTAACTGAGCTGGGAAGAATATTTTCTCTAGGACAGGTGACAAACAGTCTGATAGAATATTAAGAGCCCCAGATGCCCGTAATATCCCTATCGCTACCATGAGGCTAACTAGGGTAGGAACAATCTCAACTGTCACCTTAAGGCCATCCTTTGCCCCTTTAATAAAGTCATCATAAACAGGTGCCTTGCACAGAAGGCCATACCCGATTACTACAAAGAAAATAAATGGCATAATATAATCAGATATGTACAGCAAAAAACCCATGACATACATCCTTTCTTTTAATGATATCTACTGCGCTTTCTTGCTACAATTGAAAATACTACACCGACTAAAGTCGAGAAAATAGTTGTTACAATAGCGGCCCCTAGGATATCCGTCGGTTTTATAGATTGGAACTGAGAGCGGTAGGCAATTATATTAACAGGAATCAGCTGAAGAGAAGAAATATTAATAATAAGGAACGTGCACATATCGCAACTGGCCACTTCATTATCATGATTTAATTTCTTCAGTTCCTTCATCGCTTTTAATCCCATTGGTGTAGCGGCCCAACCAAGCCCAAGTATATTAGCAATCATATTGGATGCTATATACTCATTCACTATATGATCTCTTGGTATATCTGGAAAAAGGATCCGAAGAACCGGCTTTAAAACTTTAGTTAAGCGATCAATAATACCAACAGATTTGGCTACCTGCATCAGTCCCGTCCACATTGACATGATTCCCAGCATAGTAATACATAAGGTAATCGCATCCTTTGCTGAGGTCAAAGTAGCATTACTAACTCCATCCACATTTCCAGTGACTACTGCTACACCTATTCCCAGAACAATCATAAACGCCCATAAATAATTAAGAATAAGTCATATCCCCTCTCAAAGAAAAAAAATACTACAGAAACTTTATTTCTAACCCTTTACTTGATATTTATATGCAAGTAGCATTAATTTATGAAATTATTTCTTCTCCAAAATAGTTTACTTTTTGTATTGGTTATTTCTGTTATTTTTTTCTTAAATGCCTCGTTTTATCCTCCAAATTATGTTATCTTATTAATAGATATGAATTCATTGACATTTCAACAGATTCCTATATCTTTTTATCTTCTTCAAAGATTGTTTTATTTCATTATTTTTACACAGTATAGATTTTTTTGTTAGTTTTTAAGTATATAATGAAAAACAGATGGTAAAATTGGTTTACTAATTTTGAGGAAATTTTTAGGACATAAATGGTGGTTTTATTTTATATTTTTACATTTTCCATATATAAATCTATGTTTGTTTCTATATATTCCTATTTTTTAACTTAACATTTCCATATTAACATATATTTACATTTTACATTTTTTTATCATGTCATTTTGTCTAGATTAAAATTATGCTATATGACATTAAGATTTTAAGTTGACTTTAACGGGTGTAAGTGTTATTTTATACAATATCTACAAGTAATAATTACTTGTTAATAATATCCAAAGGAGTAGACATATGAAAAGTACAGGTATAGTTAGAAAACTTGATGAGCTTGGCCGTATTACACTTCCAATCGAATTAAGAAGAACTCTTGGCGTAAGCGAGAGAGATCCACTGGAAATTTTTGTTGATGAGGATCGCATTGTATTACAGAAATACGAACCAACTGACATTTTCAATGGGGAAAAGAATGACCTTTATGATTACTGTGGAAAGAAAGTTTCCAAAGAGTCTATCGTACAATTAGCAAAATTGGCAGGAATCATCGAGTAGTTGTTACTGATTGTCATTATGTAGATATTGTGACTCCCTTACAATATTGACCAAACAACAAAAAACAGTGTTCTTGGAACTGTGCTAAAAAGTACAGTTTTATGTAGGATACGGTGTAACTCATTCTGGTTACACCGTTTTCTATTGCATATACTACCCTACTTTTCTTTCATTACATAATATCCTTCATCTGGAACTAGAACCGGATTCCAATAACATCTGGTAAATATCTCGTTTGGATACTCCTCGATCTGCTGCCACTTGCTTCATGGCATCTTTTTTCATTTGCCCCTGATCCATATAAAGCTTAAGATGTTCTTCTACATTCATATCTTCCCACGCCCGTCTTTTTTCTTTAAGAAGTTCTTCTCTCTTGGCACCTTCCAGCACAATCACACATTCTCCTTTGACTTCATTGACAGAATAGTGTGCAATGGCCTCTTGTAAGCTCGTCAGGAAGGCTGTCTCATACTTTTTCGTCAATTCACGGCAAATAGTAGCCTTACGATCTCCTAGAGCCTCAAATAGCTCCTGGAGCGTTTTTAAGAGGCGATGGGGAGCTTCATAGAGGATGGTGGTTCTAGTTTCAGTCTTTAGCTCTTCTAAGATAGCTTTCTTCTCCTTTTTGTCCGTTGGCAAGAAGGCTTCAAAGCAGAATCTTCTGGTATTAAGACCAGATAGGGTCAACGCCGTAATACAGGCCACCGGTCCAGGAAGGGAAGTAACCGAGATCCCTGCCTCATAGGCAAAACGAACCAATTCTTCCCCTGGGTCTGAGATACCTGGAGTTCCCGCATCTGTCACCAAGGCAATATTTACTCCCTGTTGTAACTGTTCCACAAGGTATTTGGCCTTATCAATTTTATTAAACTCATGATAACTGGTCATAGGAGTCTTAATATTAAAATGATTCAGTAGCTTTATGGTATGTCTGGTATCTTCAGCAGCAATAATATCAACTTCTTCTAAAGTCTTTAGCACACGAAGGGTGATATCCTCCAGATTTCCAATGGGTGTAGCACATAAGTATAATGTTCCTGCCATTACAGCCTCCATTCTGACACATTGGGCTTATGGATGACAGTAATAATTTAAGCATCTAGTATCCATAAACCTCATATATTTCATCGGTATAAACATTGGGTTGCTTATATACGATTAATGGTGGATCCATCTTAAGCATAGACTTTCCACCTCTTACTGCCTCTATTAACACCATATTAGGCTCTTTATTGATATAAGGGTGCACCATTCTCATATGCTTCGGCTCCAACTTATAGCTGGTTAGCATATTAATGATTTCCACCAATCTGGTAGGGCGGTGAATCATATACATTCTTCCTCCTGGTCGCAATAACCGAGCACTTTCCCTTACTACATCCTCTAACTTACATAATAATTCATGTCTTGCAATCGCCTTAGGCATATTGGGATTTACCAATCCATGATTGTGGTTCATATAAGGTGGATTGGTTGTGACAACATCAAAGGAAGCCGGTTTAAAAATCCTTGAGGCTTCCTTAATATCTCCTGTAACTATATCAATTGTCTCCTGTAACCCATTGTAGGACACGCTCCGGCGTGCCATGTCAGCACTTTCCGCCTGGATCTCCAGCCCTGTAAAATGCCTACCCTTAGTCTTCGCTTCTAATAGAATAGGGATGATTCCAGTACCGGTCCCCAGATCAATGGCAACCTCGCCTTCCAATACTTTGGCAAATCCGGAAAGAAGGACTGCATCCAATCCAAAGCAAAATTTTTCCGGATTTTGAATAATCTTATAATGATTTCGATGCAAATCATCTAAGCGTTCTCCTGGTAATAATACTTCCATGAAGGCACTCCTTACTTTTTTCCACTTAGTTATCGTCTAGGGTATATTTTCCCTCTTTTTTCTCTAATAATTCCAAGTTTCTAAGTTCTTCATCAATCGTAACCTTTTCTCTCTTCTTTCGAGGAGTGAATTTTAAGTCATCTACCTTATACTCTCTGAATTCCTTTTCATCATTGTCTAATGTTACAATAACCTTTACAAGCTGTTTTAAGACGGAAACACTATGAACTTCGCCCTTTAGGCGGTCACTGGTGGTTACAACATCTCCTACATTTGGAAGCTTACTATTCAATTCTTCATATGCTTCCTCTTCATTCTTCAGACAACACATCAATCTTCCACATACGCCGGAAATCTTGGTTGGATTTAATGATAAATTCTGTTCCTTTGCCATTTTTATGGAAACAGGAACAAACTCAGATAGATAAGAATGACAGCAAAGAGGGCGCCCGCAAATACCAATTCCCCCTACAATCTTAGTCTCATCCCTAACACCAATCTGACGAAGCTCAATTCTAGTTTTAAATACAGCTGCCAAATCCTTTACTAATTCACGGAAATCGATTCTTCCGTCTGCAGTAAAGTAAAATAATACTTTATTATTGTCAAAGGTATATTCTGCATCTATTAATTTCATTTCCAATTGGTGTTTCTGAATCTTCTCTAAGCAGATTGTAAAAGCTTCCTTCTCCTTTATCTTATTCTTACGTTCTATCTCATCATCTTCCGGTGTGGATACCCGGATGACTTGCTTCAGAGGCTGGATAATTCTCTCCTCTTCAACATCCTTGTAGCCAAGCACAACTTGTCCATATTCGATACCTCTGGCTGTCTCTACAATTACATTATCCCCTTGTTTGATTTCTAGTCCAGCTGGATCAAAAAAGTAAATCTTCCCAGCCTTCCTAAATCTTACTCCAATAACATTTACCATGCTAATTCTCCTTTATTGATAGTAACATCAGCTCAATAGCCACGTCAAAGTTAACATTAGCCCTCAATCTGATCTTTGCCTTATCCATCGCCTCAATAATTGCCTCTATTCCTTCATAGTCGCTTTTTGTGGTCTGTTTAGCTATATAGCGAACTTCACTTTTGTATAATAAACGATTTGGATCGTTGGTTACTTTAAACATTAACACATCACGATACCATAGCAGCATCAGATCAATGTAATCCTCTATGTCAAGTTTATGGGCACTGAATTCCTTCAAGGCGTCCATAATCTCATAAAGCTCCATTTCATCAATATGCCGCAACACGTGAATAATTGCATCCTTGGACTGAATAAAATCCTCGCTAGATGCATATTTAATGGCTCTTCCGACATTTCCTCTAGAAAACGCAGCGCTAATTTCTGCCAAGTAATCAGGAATCTGCTTTTTCTCCATAAGAAATTGCTTAATCTCTTTCTCTGGAATAACCTTAAGCTCCAAATTTACACACCTTGATTGAATAGTAGGAAGCAACTTGCCTAGACTTGTAGTCAATAGCATAATAACTGCATACTCTGGTGGCTCCTCAATCGTCTTAAGTAAAGCATTTTGCGCTTGTTCTGTCATTTTCTCAGCTTCATCTATAATGTAAATCTTATTGAGGCTACTATATGGTTTAATTAATATATCATTATTCACTTGAACTCGAATCTCTTCCACACCTAAACTGGCTTTTTCATGTTTCACATAGATGAGATCTGGTTGATTACCACCCTCTACCTGGAGACAGGATTTACATTTATTACAAGGCTCCTGTCCGTGAGCCTCACAAAGCAAAGTCTTAGCAAAAATATCTGCTAACATCTTTTTGCCGGAGCCATCCTCGCCAGTGAATATATATGCCTGGGATACCTTCTTGTTGGCAACTGCTTTTTTCAAATGCTCTATGATATTTTTATGTCCAATAACTTTATTGTAATCTAACATAGTCCACACCTCATATTCTTACAGTTACCCTGAATTCACCAATAAATTTCTCCTACATCAATAAATCCAATAGCATTCCTCTTATTTCATCAATACTACCTAAGATAGAAATGGAGTCCTTCTCTTCCTTAATTAACTCCTGAGCAAGTTCGTCTAAGGTCTCATTTACTAACCTAACAATACCATAAACACGATGACGACCTCTTCTATCCAGTGAATTCTCCCTACTGAATTCGTGGGATCTGGATACAATCTCATTCATAAAATCCTTGATAAGGCTTCGATATTTCTTGATATCTTTAATATCCATCCGCTTTTTTATCTTCTCACCCTGTCCAGTAATCTCTTCCAGCATAACTAATAAGCGGGCTTGTAGCTCCTGTTCTTTTATGTGGCTAACCAGGGTAAACTTAAAGCTACCGTCTGTCTCCTGTGCTTTATTCAGTTGATTCACCTGGTTTACATTTTGCATCTGATTTACTCGTAAATCCACACAAAAACCCCCTATCTGACGAAGCTATACAACCATTATATCATACAACCCTTCAATTTACATCTACCTTTTTTGTATCTCTGATATACCTGCTGACAGCCTCTATACAGGCAGTAAAATCTATATTATCAAAGCGTTTTGTAATACCTGCCTCCACAATTTTTTCTTCACTAAAATCTTGCTCATCGGACAAGAATCTACGGCACATTTCTTCATATTTGGGCTGCTCCTGCCGTCTCTCTCTTCCTAAGGCTCTAGCCAATCGTTCCCCATTTTCCACCTGTATATAAATAGGAATGACAGCATCTTCCCCGAAATAATTCCTAATCTGAACAAAGGACTCTAAGGTTCCAATCATAATATAATCCTCTGTAACCAGATTAATCTGATGATCATAAACAGTAAAATAGTGCCATGGTCCATGAATAGTATTATAGGTCCGATGTTCTATGACCTTTTTCTGCTCTTTAAATTGATTAAGATCTTCTGTTGTTACAAAATGATAGGTTATCCCATTCTGTTCCCCTTCTCGAATCGGTCGGGTAGTATATCCTACCACCTCTTTTAACCCAAGGTTCTCATCCTTTGCAAGTTCTCTATAAATGGTATCTTTTCCACTAGCACTTTTGCCAATTACCACAAATATTTTGGACATCTTATTTACTTCCCTTTCTATTGTGCTATAACCTCAATGGTTTTTCCTTTTGCTAAATCTTTTCCAATTCCAACCAACTGATAACCCAATTCCTCGTATAAAGTAAGAACTCCTATCACCTGGCTTGTAATTATCTCTCCAGGGGCAAGAATTGGAATACCCGGTGGGTACTGATAGACATAGTTACTGCTGATTCTACCTTCTGCCTGGCTTAATGTGACAAACTCTGACTTCCTATTCTTTGCTTCATAGATACTTGGAAGCTGAATCACAGGCCTTACCTCATAAATCTTTGTAAAAGATTCAGAACTGGTCCGTTCAATTTGACTGTCTATCTCAAGTAATGCCTTGCTAAGCCTTTGAAAACCATCTAAAGTATCTCCAATACTGGTCATAGCAATACCATACTCTTTACTTGCCATTTCCAGTTGTATCTTATATTGGTGTAGCAGTCTCTCATATAGCTCTTTGGCTATAATGTTGGTTCCTTTGGTTCCTATGATAACCTTGGAGGGATCCTTTTCTACTCCTCTTCGATTCGGTCCTTTGTAAATTGACAAATTCTTAAGACCAGAAAGACGTTCTTCCAGTTCTTTTAAATTATAAGCATAAGTATCGAATAATTGCTTTCCTCTGGTCTCCATTAGACCGATGCAATAGTCCATTGAAGCCATTAAGACATAGGATGGGCTAGAGCTTTGGAGCATAGATAGATATTGACCAATTTGCTCCACTGATGCCTTATCTCCTTTTATATGTAATAAGGCCGTCTGAGTAAATGCCGGCATTGTCTTATGAAGGCTTTGTACAACTACATCTGCTCCATGTAAGAGGGCACTTGTGGGAAAATACGGGTGAAACCCAAAATGAGCTCCATGCGCCTCATCTACTAGAAGCAGCTTTCCGTAGTTGTGCACTATTCGCGCAATGGTATTGATATCTGACACAATTCCCTCGTAAGTAGGAGAAGTAATCACTACCAGTGAGATTTCCGGATTAGCCTTAAGCTGTTCCTCTAACTCCTCCGGTTCCACTTCTTCATATATACCTAACTCTCTGTTTATCTTCGGGTACAGATAGATTGGTCTTAATTCGTTAAGGTACAGGGCGTTATATACTGCTTTATGACAATTCCTAGCAATTAGGACTTTATCATTTTTTCTAGTACACCCCATAATTCCCGCAAGTAATCCTACCGTACTTCCATTTACAAGAAAATATGTCTTGTCAGCCTGATATAATCTGGCTGCCCGTTCCATGGCATCCTTTAGAATACTTTCAGGTGCACCTAGATTATCAAAGCCATCAATCTCCGTAATGTCCAGTTGGCAAGTGGCTGCAAGTCCCCTAAGAGTTTCTGATTCTGTATCGTTAACTGACTGCTTATTCTCTGACATCATGGTAGCATTGCGCTTGTGTCCAGGCATATGCATGGGATAGATATCTAAACTATGATATTTTGACAATTTCTCATATAGTTCTTCCATGCAACTCTCACTTTCCTTCTACAATTTCTTTCAGGAGATTCGGATGAAAGTGGCCTTCTTTTAACATGGCAATCTCCTCTTTGTAAGGAGCTACCTTATTCTTCTCATCTCCTGGGATTGGCACATAAGGAGTCTCTAAAATCTTTGGTATCTGCTCAAATTCCTTCATGGTAACAATACGATGAAGCGTGTCAAATCCGATGCTGCCAAAGCCGATATTCTCATGGCGGTCTTTTTTTGCTCCAAGCCCATTCTTACTGTCATTGATATGAAAAACAGCTATCTTATCTAAGCCTAAAATGCGGTCAAATTCGGTCAATACCCCATCTAAATTATTTACCAAATCATATCCACTATCATTAACATGGCAGGTATCAAAACAAACTCGAAGCTTGTCGTTATAGTTTACTCCAGCAAAGATTGTTGCCAATTCTTCAAAGCAGGTTCCCAGCTCACTTCCTTTACCAGCCATAGTCTCTAGAGCAATGACTGCTTTGGTGTCCTTAGTTAGTACCTCATTTAACCCTTTTATAATTTGTTGCAGACCTGCTTCAACTCCTGCTCCTACATGAGCGCCGGGATGTAATACCAGACAGCTTCCCTTCATGGCCTCTGTCCTTTTAAGCTCTAATCTCAGAAAACTTTCCGCAATCTCATAGGTCTCCGATTTTACCGTATTAGCCAGATTAATGATATAGGGTGCATGAACAACCATATCTTCAATTCCATGTTCCCTCATATATTCCCAGGCAGGCTCTATCTTTAATTCACTAATGTCTTTTCTCTTAGTATTCTGTGGAGCTCCTGTATATAACATAAAGGTATTGGCACCATAAGATACCGCTTCCTTTGCTGAACCTAACATCATGTCCTTCCCACTCATTCCAACATGTGATCCTAATTTAATCATAATAAATCCTTTCTTCTTTTCATCTTACAACACTCTCTTATATAGAATTGCGTTTCCTTTCTTTCCCACTGATTCTATTATGCCAAGATAATGGAGAATATGCACTCCTGTTCGGGCCCGAGTAATGCTTAATTTGGTCGCTTTCTGGTAATCTTTAGTGGAGAATACCTCCGGAAGCGTTTCCGGTACAAACTGCTTATAATCCTCTATTGTATTAATCTCCACCTGGTCTATTAATTTAATGGGAATCCTCTCATACCTCTCTGATCCCCTCTTTTTATCCTTACTCCAGCCATTTAATAAGCGCTGCTCCTCTATATTAACAAACACCAATGTAATCTGTAGATTAGGATGTTCCAGGTATGGTTTAATCTTATATAGTTCATAAAAGCTGTCAAATATGGTACCCTTTTTGGGAGACTTTCTCTTGGTACTCACGGTTCCTGTCTCTTCATCAATCCATTCCAACCATTTCTCATAAGGAATAGGATAGACTATCTGTACCCTTCCTGTCTCTAAAAAGGCATCCAACTTTCTTCTTAATTTATTAAAGGCTCTAGTCTGAATCTCAATAACATCCTGTCCATGAAGAATATCTGCCACAAATCCCTGATAACGAATCTCATGATAGGAAGAGTCAGGCTCTAAGTAGTATTTAAAAATGGCATGGAGAGTCTTCTCTCCTAATGTACCAATTCCAATATTATTATCCTGCTTATTCAAAATAATATTACAAGCCTCATAAAATTGTTGCTCCTTCACACAATTCCTCCCAATTCCTTTGTGCTATTAGATTCAATTATAGCTTATTATAATGGGAAAAACAATCTGCCAACAGGCTATACCCATTGGCAGATTATGATGTAGTTTATAACTTTCTATAAATTATCGTAGACCAGCCACTATAAACCTTCTTCTTTGCAACCTTACGATAAGCTCTTATTTTATAGTAGTAAGTTTTTTTCTTTTTTAAGCCTTTCTTCGTATATGTTCTAGAAGTAGTTGTTTTTAACTTGGTATACTTCCCTTTCTTTGAGGTGCTGCTGTAAACCTCATATCCTGATGCCCCACTCACTTTTCCCCATGTCAGCTCAATACTGGTAGAGCCTATCTTAGCAGTCTTACATCCTTTGGGTGTAGCAAGGCTTGGTTTTACAGCTATAATCGGGGAAAAGCTACTGTATTTCTTTTGTTGTCCCACCATACAATATGCTCTGACTTTATAATAATACTGCGTACCTGTAGTAAGTTTTGTATTGGTGTAGCTTGCTGATGAGACGCGTGTAAGTAACTTATAGGTCCCATTTTTACTAGTAGAGCGGTAAATCTCATAACCAGTTGCGTGTTCGGCTGCGGACCAACTTAGCTTTGCGCTAGAGTAACTCTTATTAACAACTTTTAAGGACCCTGGTGCTAATAAGATACCTGATTTAGAGATCTCCGATTGATAAGTCAAAGTTGGATAAGAGGCACCTTTCTTCATCTCCCATATCCGATTAAAGTCAAATCCTTTAAAGTTGTTTGCTGCTTTCATTTGGGTAGTTGATAGCGGCTTTATATTGGAGACTGTTCCTAAAAAAAGTGTATGAAAGGCAAAATGATAGGTAGAAGAGAGATAATAACAGTTATTTACTACTATTTGATTCCCTATGTATGCGTCTCCTACAACCGTAGCTAATATACTCCCACCCTTTACTTGTTCACCACAATTATTTTTTATACTGCCTAGATTAATACAATTATTTAGAAAGAGATGGTTTTCATTAGTTTGATACCCGCTCAAGTTATAGGTAGCAATAATACCTCCTAGTAAGCCTTTTCCATTACCTGTTCCTGTTAATTCTAGATTTCCGAGATTATAGCAATCCTCAATATAGGTTCTATTCGCCTGCCCAGCTATACCACCTACATAACTACTAGAACTGCTGCCTACTACTTTTCCATTATTGTAGCTTTGGAAAAGACGGGATCCGATATAAGAATGCCCTATTAATCCTCCTATCTTTCCCTTACCACTAACGGTTCCTTTATTCCAACAATATTTATAAATTGAGGAGTTCCCCTCAATTCCTGTTAATCCTCCAAAACTGCCCGTAGCATAGTCTCCAATAGTAATACTACCTTTATTGGAACACATTAAATAGATACTAAACCCTCCGCCTTTTCCTATAATTCCTCCAGCTGCAGTGTTTCCTATAACCATGGAGGTATTGGTACACTGATTATAATTAGATCTTCCAAAGCATTCTCCAACTAACCCTCCTGCTGTAGGAGCAGTGATCTTATTATTTGTTGATGTACAATGAATGAGCACTTGATAATCCGGATATTGCTTAAAAGTTGCATATGCTGCAAAGGCTCCTGCTCTCTTAGTTCCTGTAAAAGAGCTGTTCTTGATTTCCAAATTACGAATAGTTCCTGTTAAATTAGTAAAAAGACCTGCATCGGATCCCTTAGAATGAAGGTTCACTATACTGTGTCCATTTCCTTCTAGGATTCCGCTGAATCCATCAATAGGAAGCCATCCTGAGCCAGAATTATAAAAACTTCCTTTTATAGTAAAGTCTTTGTCATTAAATATAATATCCTTTGTTAATATATATTTTCCTGATAAATTGTATCTGATTTTATGTAAGTCCTGGGCAGATGCAATTGTAGTAAAACCCGTAACAGGTCCTACTGTTACCGTACAGGTATCCTTTCCCCCATCGGGGCTCTTTGCGGTTATTACTGCCTTGCCCTTAGACCAAGCAGTTACCTCCCCTATCTTATTTACAGTAGCAACCTTTGGATTTGATGAAGACCAGGAGAGCTTATTGTAGTTGTATATCATGTTCCCATCGATGTCTTTCATCTCATAATCTAATATCCTAGAGTTTCCTTCTAGGAGAGCCTCATAATCAGATACAAAGTGAATGGTTCCAACCTTACTATCTCCACTTGCTATTACTTTTATATGATAGTTATAACTGTATGCATAGGGAACATAACCAAATACAGGCTTGCCATTCTCATAGTCTATCACTTCATACCTCTGATAGTTACAGTAAAATGTTACATCGCATTCACCGATGGACTTTGCTACAATAGTACAGTTCGCTCCTCTATTGCTTGTAACTGATACTATAGACGGATTTGATGATACCCATTTCTTATTATAGCCATCGTCGTAGTAGGAACCACAATATAGTCCTGGTGTAGCTCCTACTTTTATAGTTAGAGTACTTGCAGCCTTTACCGGTGATGGTTTTATAAGAAACGTAACTAATAAGATCAACATGGCTACTTTTATTATTTTCGACATTATTCTTTCCCTCAGTGTCTATGGATTCTTATTCTACTAGATTTATGTTTGTATGAATAGTCTATTTTTATAATATTATGTATTATTTTACCACATGCAAAGATATTATACAATTCTATATTCATTTAAATATGTCTGTCAACAGGTTTCCACCCATTCACAGACATATTAATTATTTCTTACTACTATCCTTATAAGCTTGTTTCAATGGAATTCGGAAGAACCTGCGAAACAGTTCTTTTCCGTTAAATGGAATAAGGGGATAGAGGTAACTTTCTCCAGACACTGTACGGTTGCAAGTCACAGCCAATATGGTGATAATGACACCTGCTATAAAGCCCCATAAGCCAAAAATACCTGTCAGAATCAACATAATAACACGCAAAAACTTTAAAGCATAACCTAGTTCATAGCTGGCCTGCGAATAGTTGGCAATCGCCACAAACGCCATATACAACATAGTTTCCGCATTAAACCAACCGGAACTTACCGTAAAGTCTCCCAATACGATACCTGCCACAACAGAAAGTGGCGTGCTTAGCATACTTGGGGTGTTCATAGAAGCAAGTTTAAGACCATCAATAGCAAATTCTAGAATAAGAAGCTGATAGATAAGGGGCACATGGATTGGATCATTTATCTTCAGAAACTCCAGAGAGACAGGAAGCCAGCCTGGATTCTGCATAAGTAACAGCCATACCGGTGTAAGAAATAGTGCTACCAGATTAATAAGCATTCTGCTTATTCTTAGATAAGTGCCTGTTATCGGTGGGAAATAATAATCGTCCGCCTCTTCAATGATCTCAAACAAGGATACGGGAAGAATCATAGCGGAAGGAGAATTGTCTACAAGAACTATAATACTTCCCTCTAGTATCGAAGCTGCTGCCGTATCTGGCCTTTCTGTGTACTTAAACTTCGGAAATGGATTAAACCAACTTCCCACATGAATACACTCCGCCAAACTTTCTGTATTAAGTGACAGAGCGTCTATCTGAACATCATTTATTTTCTTACGAATAGACCTTAAGAACCTCTCGTCGACTCGATCCTGCATATAACACAGTACCACATCCGTTCTCGAGCTTTTGCCTACGGAAGAGATCTCCATTGTCAGCTTCGGATTGCGAATTCTCCGTCTAATCAAAGCGGTATTAAATACAATGGTTTCAACAAAACCATCTTTGGATCCCCTCATAACCTTATCCTTATCCGGTTCTTCTACCGACCGTGCAGGATAGGTTCGAAAATCAATGGAAATAATCTTATCAAAGCCTTCAATTACCAGAATTGGTACACCAGATAGTACATTTCCTACCAAGGTATCCATATCTGTAATAAAATCCACTTCCCCGTAAGGCATAAGCTTCTTAGACATTTCATAAGCATCTTTTGCCATATCCTCAGGTTTGACAGCATACAAGAACTGCATGATCTTTTCTAAAACATCATCCTTATTTAAGCCATCTATAAAATAGAAACAGGCTTCTCTTCCTGCGATAGTAATGACACGATAAATAATATCAAAGTTATTCTCCACATTAAGAACCTGATTTATGCTCTTAATATTCATTGCAAAATTTTTGGATAAACGATATTCCATATTATCACCTCATGCATCCGTTATATGAGACATTACTGGTAGTTTATCCAAAACTATATATTTCATTCTATTCTTCTATGCTGTCGACCGCTTCTTTCATAGCCTTTGCTATATCATCATTAATTATCAAATTAGCTCTGCTATCTGCAGATGTTGCAGATTTATTTATCAATATTAGTTTTTTCCCTTTATAGTAATCAATTAATCCTGCTGCAGGATATACAATTAAGGAGGTTCCTCCTATGATTAGGGTATCCGCATTTGCAATAGCACTAATTGCCCCAGAGAGAATCTTCTGATCCAGACCTTCTTCATATAAGACTACATCAGGTTTTACTGTTCCACCACATTTCTTGCAGGTAGGGACCCCTTCCGCTGCCAGAATGTATTTATCGTCATAGAATTCATGGCACCTGATACAGTAATTACGAAGAACGGAACCATGTAACTCATATACATTGTTACATCCTGCCTTTTGATGCAATCCATCGACATTCTGGGTTATGATTGCTCTTAATTTGCCCATCTCTTCTAACTTTGCCAGCGCAATATGACAGTCATTGGGCCTTGCTTTAGGGTAAATAAGATTATTCTTATAAAACCAATAAAAATCCTCTGGATAAGACACAAAAAAGGAGTGTGATACAGCCTGCTCAGGAGAAAAGCTACGTTTCAACTTCTTACTATAAAGTCCATCAGAGCTACGAAAATCGGGGATACCGCTAGCAGTGCTAACTCCTGCTCCGCCAAAAAAGACTATATTATTACTGTCTTTTAGCATTTTCCCTAACCTTTCTATCTTTTTGTCCATAGAATCATCTCCAACATTTTTCTTATTATATCACTTTCAATCTTTCTTTTTATTGACTTCTAGTTATCCTAGTAATTCTATTTACACAATATGAAAGTTTAGTTCATAGCATAGGTAGCATTACTTATATGTAATTTAATCCTATTATGTCCTTCATAAGTGGATAACTAGGACTTTTAGTGGATAACTCTTCTATTCTCATTGTTTTAAGTGGATTTACTTACTGTTAAGGAATACTCTTAGAACACATTTATTGCCTCCCCTGAGTATAGAATCTAAAAGATCGACTTTTAATTCTCTATCCGGCCATAATATGCTGAGATTATATAGCAGACTTTGACGAGAACATTCACACAGGTAACCTGATGTAATATACCCATTCTTATACAAATCACAAAGACAGGCATGATAGGTGATTTCATAATCTTTTTCCTTCATAATTTCATTTACATCAATTGCCTCAATCTCATAATTTAACTGTTGAAAGAACTTCGGTATGTCCTTTGTCCTCTTCCATATTTCTTGATAAATAGCTTTTGTATAGGAATCTGAGCATGCTTTTCCACACTGTGTAAATAGAGATACTCTTTCTGACTCCGGTAACCCTTCTATTCCTTTTTCTAATCCCTTAAACCAATACTCCAAGAAGTCTCCCATTCTACTCTCCTCCTTTAATTTTTAAATCCATTTTATACTTCTAGTGCTTTTAATGCTGCTACTCGTCCATGTATTAATGTGGTATCAAATACCGGCAGTTCAGTATCTTCCTGACTTACTAATAAACCTATTTCCGTACAGCCAAGAATAACGGCCTCTGCACCTTTCTCTTTAAGTTGATTAATAATATGTAAATACTGTTTTTTTGATTCTTCTAATATGATTCCTAGACATAATTCGTCATAAATAATATGATTAACAACCTCTATTTCTTTTTCTTCCGGTACAAGTACCTGGATTCCTCTTCTTTCAATCCGATCTTTATAAAAATCCTGTGTCATCGTATACTTGGTACCCAGTAACGCCACTCTTTTGATCTTACTCTGCTCTAGCTGATCTGCTGTAGCATCCGCAATATGTATAATAGGAGTCTGAATCCTCTTTTCAATCTGTGGCACCACTTTATGCATGGTATTCGTGCAAATGATAATATAGTCCGCACCTGCCTTTTGTAGATTATATGCAGCCGTGGCCAGAATATCAGCGCTTCTATCCCACTCTCCATTGGATTGGCATTCTTCAATTTCTGCAAAATCTACACTATATAGTAATATCTTAGCAGAGTGAAGTCCTCCTAATCTTTCCTTTATTGTCTCATTAATAATCTTATAATAGGTAACCGTACTCTCCCAACTCATACCTCCAATAAGTCCTATTGTCTTCATGGTTAATACCTCCAATGTTGCTTTATATTATTTTTTCTAAAATCCTCTATATACCCCAATACTTCTTTATCCTTTGACCAATGAATGTAATGACTTGATCCTTTAATACTTATATGCTTACTTTCACTAGACCAGACTGCTAATTCCTCTTGAACTGCTTCCCACTTGTTATCTGAATCCGAGGACAGTATTAATATTGGGTGCTTTCCTTGGCAATGCCCTCAAGTAATTTACTATTTCTTATATTCTCGCCATATAAGGGTAGTAAGACTCCTATTTCTCCTAATAATCTATTTATTCCTAATGTTCTCAAAAAAGCAGTTCCACGATTTAGCATTTTTGCAGCCAGCTCATTTTGTAAATGGAAAAAACCCGTATAAATACAAGGTGTTCCTGAGCCAGTTATAAATACATAAGTTATCTTTCCTTCTCCCTTTTTGTAGTAATGTGCCTGATAACTACCTAAATCTACAAATTCTCCTACTGGAGGATATCGATTGCTCTCTATTATAGTCATAATAGATTACCATAGAGTACCCACGAAAAAGAATCCTGTAAATATTACTATGATATAGTGTTTTTTCCATTTTTCCGCTTTTTAATAATAACACCTCTTTAATAGACTGATATAAGAATATTTCTTTAATTTAATGTACTACAAAAATAGATAATTATAGCTAAAATAGTAAAAGTGGTAAAAAATACAACGCAATTCTTAATGGTTTTTAAATTTTTATATTGTTTTAACAATATATACTCTAGTCTGTCGGATTCGCTTAAGTTTGTATCATATAATCTATAGAATTCTTCTACTGGTTCTCCATCTGACAAATATTGATACACTCCTTCTGGTAAATCTTCACCTTTGTTGATTATATTAGCATATTCTTTATTCTCTTCCCTGCTGCATTTCTCCACTTGTAACAATCCAACCTCATGTCTCAGTTCTTTCAGTTCCTGAGTAAAAGCTATATTAACTTCCCCCATTTATTTATCCTCCTTCATCATATTTATATTCTGTCACTTACTATATCATAAGAACCCTAAAATAAGTATACATCAGATTAATACGTATCACCAAGGTTTATTTTTTATCAAGGAGAATTCTGTAAATGTAGAGTAGGCCAGAAATTGCAAGACCTTTTTCCCCACTTTACGTCATGCAATCATTCATTGTAAACCTTTATTTAATAATTTCAGCTTCCTATTCGAAACTTTCGTAAGTGGTTCACATGTTCATTTATCTCCTTAATGCACACTTAATCGTTTTATTTCTAGATAAACATTTGCTAGTAATGGTGAGATGACCGATCCCTGTCTAGTTCCAAGTTTACTAACTTCTAGCGTATTTCCATAAAGAATACCTGCTTTTTAAGTCACTGAGTTATTCGTTTTCATAGGTGTCTGTTCCATATTCTCTGTTCCACATATTTCATTTGTTTGTCTTGGTTTACCCTATCAAAGAACTTCTCTATATCAGACTCTACAACATAATATCCTTTGTTGTTACCTACCTTTCTGACTACTTCTATCCCTTGACTTGCACTCCGTTTCGACCTAAATACATAAGAACAGTCTTTAACGTCAGCTTCAAATATGGACTCTATTGCTATTATCGTAGCCATCTGTACTATTCTGTCTCTGACTGTTGAAAAACCAAATAATCTCTTGCTTCGGTCGAGTTTAGGAATCATAACCCGCTTTACCAGCTTCGAATTATACTTGTCAGGCATAAGTTCCTTGTTAACTCCATCGATTCTGCAAAACCTTTGTTTGTCCTAACCCTTTTCCATACCTCGAATCATACAATGTCTTCACATACTTTGTCTTAAAACGCATGAAATCTTCTTTATTTCATGGTGGTAGGTAGGGTCTCTCCAACTCCGAACCCCTTCTTTTATCCATACCGCTTACTCTATACCGAAGAAGTATCAGTGGTGTTTCCAGAAACACTCTCCTTTGTAATAAAAAAACGCCACTCCTTTGAGTGACGTACTTTACTTAGATGAGACATCGGGGATTCGAACCCCGGACAACTTGATTAAAAGTCAAGTGCTCTACCAACTGAGCTAATATCCCATATTGAATTTAAACAAACTAAATGCCCAGAGCCGGAATCGAACCAGCGACACGAGGATTTTCAGTCCTCTGCTCTACCGACTGAGCTATCTGGGCAAATGAAAACTGGGTTTTCAAAATTGCGGGGACAGGATTTGAACCTATGACCTTCGGGTTATGAGCCCGACGAGCTACCAGACTGCTCCACCCCGCGATATTATATTATATGAGTATATTACTCAAGTGGATGGAGAAGGATTCGAACCTTCGAAAGCGTTGCTAACAGATTTACAGTCTGCCCCCTTTGGCCACTCGGGAATCCATCCATATTTTCAACAAAAGGCTCTTATAAGTCCGTCTTTTTAGTCACGCCTTCTTATTGAAAATCAAGCCGACGATCGGACTTGAACCGATAACCTGCTGATTACAAGTCAGCTGCTCTGCCAATTGAGCCACGTCGGCAGGTTATTAAAACCTAATACTATTATTATAATTACTGAAAAATACTATACTTATATTCTTCTAGTAAAAAGTGGGACCAACAGGGCTCGAACCTGTGACCCCCTGCTTGTAAGGCAGGTGCTCTCCCAGCTGAGCTATGATCCCAAGTGCACTTACATAGGTAAGTAAACGACCCAAGCGGGACTCGAACCCGCGACCTCCGCCGTGACAGGGCGGCGCTCTAACCAACTGAGCCATTGGGCCACTATTTAAGGTTTATACCTTAAAAACTACACATTGTATCATCCATCATTTTTGATTAAGCCCTCGACCTATTAGTAACAATCAGCTACATATGTTGCCATACTTCCACCTTTGTCCTATCTACCTTGTCGTCTTCAAGGGGTCTTAC
>JAEZPG010000030.1 GCA_023413555.1 Bacillota bacterium
CCTGTGATCGATCCGTCACTGACTTTTTCTTTGCAAACTTTACAAATCGAAGTGGCTCTTGTACATTATCCATATAAAACTTCTGTTCGTAGGCCTTTACATCGCTCTCTCGTTTTTCATCGTACCACGTTTCTTTTTCTTTGCTTTGATTCACTTGTGTTTTTACATCTTTTATGCTCTTAATATTGTTTTCTTTCACATGAATTACTGGCGTTATTGTATTTGCTTTACAAAGATTAATCCATCCACTTCCTAACGCTAACGCATCATACACAACTACGTCAACGGTATTCTTATGTTCTTTCGCTACTCTACTTAGTAATCTTTTTGCTACTGTCAATTCCCCTTCGTCTTTTTTACTACTATCTACAGATCCTTTATACAGTTCAAAATCTATAATAAGCCTTGGTTCATTTCCAACTAAGGACATAAATGCTGCACTATGAAAGTAATTAGTTTTCTTATTTCTTACAGTAGCTGTATAACATTTACAGCTACTTTTCTTGTAACTACCAAATAATTTTGTTCCATCTATTGCAGCCACTGTATAACCATCAATTGTTCCATGATCAAAAACTTTATTACGTTTTGCTTTCTTAATTATTCTTTGATTCATCCGCTCTAATCCCATCGTATCAACCACTTTTAAAGTATCGCGAATGGTATCTATTTGAGGTAATTGCTTTTTTCTGCTTACGATTGATTGAAAATCATTACTTCTAATTCTATATTTTAGTTCATTTAAACTTTGGATTCTCATAATAAATCCTAATAGCACTGGTAATACAGTTTCCGCTGTTGTGTAAGAAGGATTTTTTCTCGTATCCTTTAACATCTTCAGTGATTCTTCTATACAATAAACTTTCTTGCTATATTTTATAAACATCTTAAAATAATTTCTTGTCATTCTTTCAATTTGGCCCTTCTAATGAGTAGGCAATGATTATAACCTTAGCGATCAATTGAAGCAAGAAAAAAGCGCGAATTTACGGGTTTTATAAAAAAAGCCTTCAGGTCTTGAGTTTTATGAAAAAAACTCATTTTGACCCGAAAGCTCTCTTTTATAGGGGCTTTTTTCTTTTCTATTTTCTTTTTCATCAATGTGCTCGCGTCAGTAGACATGCTTCTTCGTACCAGATTCGGTTCACTTTCCCTGAAACTACAATAGCTCTTGGATTCTGTGCTTTCATTTCGGCATTAAGTTCTTTAATCACTTCGTATGCTTTAGCTCTGGATACGCCAAGATCTGATTTGATAGTGTCTACACCTACAAATAAAGGCAATCTTTCTTCCACCATAGGCTTTTCTCCTTTCATAATTCTCATTTATAATAATTATTAGTATGTACTAAATTTATGAGTATATTATATTATTATTTGCTGTCTATATTAGTTTTTGTTATATTTTTTATTTTTCTGTATAAATATTCCATTTTATCTGTTATAATGGGATCTAGAATTAATTAAAATTTTCATGGAGGTTTGTCATGAGCATATTGGATGGTAATAAAGACAATATCTTTGGAGAACGATTAAAGAATCTGCGTACTGTGATAATGAAAAAAACTCAGAAAGAATTCTCTGAGTTCATGTGCATTCCGCAGCCTACATTATCCGCTTATGAAAGTGGAAAAAATAAACCTACTGTGGATGTGGTTATAAATATTGCTGATAATTGTAATGTATCTGTTGACTGGTTATGCGGTCGAGAAGAGCAGACACACATAAATTCTCTTGGAGATATAATGAGTTTTCTTTTTGAATTATACGAAACAAAAGAATTCTCATGCAAGACGGTTGTTCACGATTGAGTTGATATAGAAGATACTGACGAAACTGATGATTCAAAGCGTAATTGGATACAGATGATGTTCTATCATTGTGAGAACAGGAGGAATCCTGATAATATTTATAGCCAGGATATCTGTTCTATGATTAAGAAAGTATTTGAACTTCACAGCAGATTGGTAAACTATGATTATCCTCAGGATTATTATGATTCAGAGAAGAAACGATTGATTGAAATGTATGATGATTTTCCAATTACAAAGATAGATTTCTCAGGAATCCCAGAGGAAGAACGACTAAAGATTAGAAATGAAATAATGAGAGCTGAATGGGAAAAGAATAAATAAAATTAAGGAGAATTTATGGAAACAAAGGATTGGATATTACTTATAATACCTATTATTGCAAACGGAATAATTGTGTTTCTTTTTCAGAAATACATTACAAACAAATTAGATCATATCAATAAGAGAAATAGTATACGAGATGAGGTAATAATCCTTTTTTGGAAAAAATTACAGAATTTAAATGAAATGTTTATTCAAGCCAATGTTGCAGTACGAAACAACCCAGCAGCTCTATCAACTGAACTTGAAAAAATTAAAGATGGTGTTCTTTCAATTATTCAATATTACGATACAAATAAATATGATTTAGCTATTTATTCAAAAGAATATAATGAATGGGAGTCAACTTGGAATAAATTTTCATCTACTATTATTGCTTTTTCACATTCCACACTTAATACTCAAATGCAATTGCAATTAGGAAATGAATTACAAGATGTAAAAACTAAAACTCAAGAATTAATTAATGTTACACGAAAAAAATATTAATTATTATAATATAGTTTATGCAAAATATTATAGACACTTTATAGACGAAGGAAACGGGAAGCCTTGTTTTATAAGGCTTCCCGTTATTTTCGCTCTACTCAAACTCAGTAATTTCATATCTGTCTCTGATATGAAATCCTAACAGAATCGTGGCTTATATAGCCACTAATGCATCGATTTTACCTCTGTTTTCCCTCTCTTTCAAGTCAAAACGTATCAAAAACGTATCACAGACAAAATATCGTGATACACATGACTCTCATCGGCGAGCAATTAGCAGTTACAGAACCAACTGCTTCGGTTGGTAAAACTCCTTCCTCATTATATAAATTTAAGTATTAGACTTCTTCCTCCAATTCTTATATGATCCGGAAATAATTCTTCCATCTTGAGGCTTCTCGGCATCTTCGGGTATCGCCCATGCGTTTCCAAACCTAACAGCTCCTTCCAGTTTACCTGCCGCACACATATTCTGTATATTACGAACAGACATATTCCATTTATCCGCAACATCTCTTACTGTCAAGTAACCGTTCATTTAGCACCTCTTGTCTCATATATTCTTTGGTACAATTCTAGTATATCGCAAATACGCAGAATGTCAACCTCAACATCATAATTCAAAGATAAAACTACAACTTAGACTTGCAAAAAAATCTTGACACTATCGAACTTTCCAATAAGCTCAAAAAAGTGTCAACCCGCTATTAAAGATTTGACACTTTTCATTACATAATTGTGCGATGATGCACGAGGTCTGAAAGACCTCGGTTCTGCGTGGAACGGAGCGAAGCGGAGACATGCGAACCCTTCTTGCAAAACCCTATAATCGCGTAGAAAGAAGGTTCGGGGCTGTATTTGTGATACGGAGAACAAAAACCAAAACAACTACCAATCCTTGCACATAAACATTGATAATTACATACACTTAGTGTCAGCTATCACTCTATTCACTATTATGTAAACCTCCTCTAATTAATATATTCATCACAGTTACTTATGATTTTTAAATTTAAGGCATACATAATGTTTGTTTTGATTTACACATCTTCTCTAATAAACTGATGATATCCCAACCACAGCATAAAAACTAATACAGATATATTTACCAAGCTAGAAAATCCGGGACTAAGACCTGCGGTAACATATTTATTTTCTATGAATTGACTCATATCAAATGATGCACTTGGAACATATTTCAACCATCCAATTTCCAAATTATGTGATAGATATGTTATAACCCATGGAGAAGCTAATGCAATTGTAAGACTGATGCCCATACTTACTCCTATATTTTCAAACCATATGGATAAACAAAAGCCAATTGAGATATAAACAATAGCTTCTATCAATATACATACTACCTTCAACAATAAATAAGTATAATAATTTAACTCTACAACAGAACCATTTTGTACAGTAAGATAAGATGGTATATCTGAAAAGCCAAAAAGTATCCATCCTACTACCAACGCTGTAGCAACAAAAGCAAACGTTATCACAACAGTAAACACAATTGTTACAATCAATTTAGAAGTTATTATTTTCCATCTCTTGTATGGATAGGATAGTAATTTGGCCAAAGTACCATTTGAGTATTCTGTTGTTATCAAATAGCAAATTATAATAATCCCTGCTAGTACAACAATGATACCCAATTGAAAGCTATTGGCATATAAATTACCTAATGATTTGTCTGGTATATCCGCAACATTATGCTTGATTTTGTATAACAGTAATTGGTTATCGTTATTTAGTTTCTCCACATCCACGTCACTTAATGAGTCACCATCCTTAACAATAAAATTATCACTTTTTAAGATAGCTTGACAATTAGTGATATATTTTTTTAATGCGTCATTTTTCCATTCTTTTTTGTATGTAGGTTTTATATTATATTGATATCTCAACTCATTTTGCAATAAATCTAATTGATTTAATTTGTATTGATATGAACCAGCCTCATAATTAGACATGATAGATTTTGTATTCTCGTCATCAAGTTTACACATAGCCTTCCAATCATCCCTTTTTATCATAGACAGATATTTTTCAACATCATTACTTTTCCCAAGCTCCCTAGATTCTATATAAAATGGAACTATATAAGTCCTCCAATCACTTGGAGGAATATTATTTTCTATCTCATACTCTAAGGCCATCATTTCAAGTTTTACATTTTGTACCATGACCTTATCAGACGTAGGATCTTTAATATAATCCTTCATGTTACTAATCTCTCCTGTAAGCTTCACCTTCCAGTTCTTGTCTGTATCATCGTCCTCTTTGAATCCCGAATATACGAGAGCACTATATATTGCTACAATAACACAAGTAAGTATTATTAGCAGATAGCTCACAGGGCTTTTTAACAACTTCTCCATTTCATTTTTCAATAATTGTAACATGCTAATTCCTCCTACATCCAGCTACCTTAACATACTCATTTTCTAACGACGTGTCTACTTCCTCTATGGATTGAAATATAATTCCTCTCTGAATCAAGTGATTAATAAGCATATACTTATCTTGTTCGTTCATTTGGACTTCAATGAAATCTGCATCCCTAACCAGTATTATATCCTTACAACTACTTAGTTCTCGTCTTAAATCATCCATATTCTCTGTTTTTAGCAATAGCTGAACTGTAGTTAATTTATTCTTCAAATCCAAATTATTTACAATGTTTCCATCATTAATTACAATCACTTTATCACATATCTTTTCTACCTCTGATAATATATGACTGGAAATCAAAATAGAAGTCCCTCTTTCCTCCCTAAGCCTTAACAGTATATTACGAAATTCGAATACACCGTCTATATCAAGTCCATTAATTGGTTCATCCAAAAGTAATAACTTCGGGTTCCCTAATAAGGATTGACAAATTCCCAAACGTTGCTTCATACCTAAAGAATACTTACGTACACGGTCATGAATTCTTTTCTCCATACTAACCAGTGATACTAGCTTCTTCACTTCTTCCGAAGTCACATCCTTATACATACGAGCGGATAATTTCAAATTATTATACCCTGATAAATGGGGATAGAACCTAGGTACCTCTATCATAGCTCCAACTTCTTTCATAGCTTCTTCATAGCAATCATCTGTATTTTTTTGACACACCAACACTTCACCATCATTCTTTCTCACTAGTCCTAGAATGGCCTTCAATGTTGTTGTTTTCCCAGAACCATTGGGACCAACAAATCCCAAAATCTCACCTGATTCTAATTGAAAGTCTATCCCTTTAATCACCTGATTCCCATCATACGATTTTTTTAAGTTTCTAACCTCTAATATAGAATTCGTCACTCAATCTCCCCCATTTCTTTTCTAAAAGCCGATAGGTTCAAAACGAAACTCAGCAATCATCCACTTCGAATTTGTATATACTAAACCTAATTGATACGACGAATATGACACCTTTTGTGATACCTCATTATTTTCTTTAATTGTTTCACATAATGACGCATCAAAGCTGACACTTGCCTCATCCCTATCTATTTTAACTTCAATATTCTTTATATCCTTCATTTGAGCATCTTTTATTAAGTAAGCCCCTTGAATCTGATCCTGTACAATATCAAAATACACAGAAGATTCCTGATTATATAGTGTAGACTCTTTCAAAATATACTGATCTATAACATCTGATATTGTTCTTCTAAGTTTCTCCACCTCACTTTTAGATATTAATTGAGGATTATCCTGGTATTCTTTTGGAAGTATAAACATTGTATTGGACATAGTAACGTAGTTAATAGCAATATCCTTTACTTCATTTTTTTTGGCACGAATAATAAGGAAATAATAGACTAGATATACAAATACGACTAATAAAACAATTACTGCTATACCCAAACCTATTCTCTTTAGTTTTCTTTTCTTTGAAAAACTCTGCATAGTTCACCCCTTTTCTATCAAATTGACCACGTAAAAAATACGTGGCCAATTAATGATTAATTAATACCTAAACCAACCCAAGTTGTCTTTTTAAATTGAGAAGTTGACATATAGGGTTTAAGATGCCATTTAACTCTATAATGAGCACTTGTATGTGTACAAACGGCATCACATTTGCTTCCATCAGCAGTATAGTATGATGTTATAATACCAGCATGATCATAATCTCCATCACTGTCAAAATCATAGAATATAACATTTGCTCTATACAGTTCGCCCTCTCCAGTAGTAACATCCGGTGGTGTTCTAAACCCCGTATTTGAATTATTATCCCAGTAGTTCTTAACATAACCTCTTTTTGATCTAACTAAGTATTTCCTTAATTCATCTGCATTACACCATTCAGCTGTAGATTTCTTACTGATAAGACCATTCCACCAATACCAGTCATCATCCTCTTGTAATCCTCCGGCTTCTAATGCCTGAGATACAAAGTTTGTACAATCTGAATCGTACTTAGGATACTCTCTGTTATAATCATCCCACCATGTTTCAGCATAACCAGAAGCAGTAGAAGAATTAAAAGCCATTACAGAAGTATTACTAAAACATATAGTCATTACAAAACAGATTAGTGCGAATAAAATAATTTCTTTTTTCTTTTTCATAATTCTCCCTTCATTAAATTTTATATGTAAAATGCGCATTTTCATCAAGTGAATATTCATGGTTCACTACTAACTTACTTTAGTTGTAATATACTATATTTTATTTGTATTTTTTTGTCAATCATATTTTCTATTTTTTTCCTTTTTTACTTTTTCACCTTTTCACGTGTAATGCCAAAACCATGCCAAAACGAGTCTTTAAGTAACCCCTCATTCAATAATTGAACAAAATATTCATCCAAGCATCCCCGAAGGTCAAGTACTGAAAGTTTTCCATTTATTCCTGCCAACTTTCTCCTAATTTTTGCAACCTTATTACTATAAAACTTCTCTTTTACATAGTAGACTGACTCCACGAAAATCTCCTCTTCGCAACCACTATTACGACCGGGACGTTTAATCTGCACATTACCAGATTCAATATTCTTGACACCATCTCTATCTTCTCTTGCCATCTCCACAAAATAATCTTTATATGACAATTCTTTTGCAGTCATGCTTCTCTCCTTATCTCCAAGAAAACCAAATTCCTTCTTATCCATATCAAGATTCACCCTCGTTTCTATGTCCATCGTAATATCCTGTAATCTATCATCAGAGTCTTCCATTTCATCGATAGATGGCACTCCATAATAAATTTCCATAAGAGAAATCACCATCCTATAGGAAATTGACTTCTCTTTTAATCGTTCATATACCATCTATGGAGTAACAGCATCTGGACAGGTCTCCTGCTCATCAGCATTAGTAAGTACTGTGTTAATGATGGTTCTCATATTGCGAATTGCATTTACTGGCAGATTTCTTTCCTGAATCAATAGTTATCTCATAGCTTCACGCGCCTTGTGATCCACAAAAGTGGAAATGGTATATCTCTTCTGTTTATTCTTTAAATAATTTTCGTTATTAAACTTATGAAAGTCCTCATATACCTTCATGGTAAGAATCGCCTTTATCTCCTCTGTTTTATGATAATCAAGTGATGTGCGATTCTTCTTAAATCTTGTTACAGTATCAATCTCCGGCATTAAAAGCCCTATAAGATAATTCATGAATTCCTGTTCTTCCTCTTCTGATAATTCAGAAGCTAAACATCTTCCATCAGAAAGAATTGTTCCATTTCGGAGCATCAACCTGCCTAAGCGAATATTTTAATAAGGGGTTGGTTAACGGTTTTTGTGACGGATGTGGTTAATCCAAAAATAGCTACGTTATACCAACTGCTTCCCCTATTATAATAAAATAAGTGCAGATGTCAGAGTTAATTACTCTCTAACCACTACACTTTTATAGTACTAAAAGAGCCTGTAAAACTACAGACAAAACCTAATTAGATTTCATCTTTTCGTTTTACAGGCTCCAAAGGGTTAGACAGTAAAATGCAATTAACCCAGTATAAAATGTGTAAAATATTCCTTACGACTTAATGCCCGTTGTAGAAGTTGTGTCATTAACTCATAGCACTTTCGCTCCTTATTGATTCTACTACATCTCCAAATTATTTTATACTATACTTTTCCATTTAAACTCTTGTTATGTACATTTTTCTTATAAAAGAATATACCTTCCCCTTACCCCACATGATCTACACAATATTTAATTGGCATTTTCCTACGTAGTGTCAAATATATACTGTCTACTATATCTCA
Source organism: Bacillota bacterium (assembly GCA_023413555.1). Lineage (GTDB taxonomy): Bacteria > Bacillota > Clostridia > Lachnospirales > Lachnospiraceae > KM106-2. The sequence goes on from JAEZPG010000030.1 coordinate 8,850, forward strand.
TTCTATAAAGTTCTTTTTCTAGCAATCTTATGATTTCCTTTTGGGTTAATGTCTTAATCTCTTTACCACTTAGCCTTTTGAATACAAATAGTTGCATCAGATTATAAGCAATACTCATGAGATACAATATCGCTTCTATTGCATTCGAGTGATGAACAAAACAATGATTCAATGCTCCATATGTTTTCAATTTATTAAATATTGAAGTCTCTATATCCCATCTCTGATGCATTATCTTATATAATGTCTTTAATGGAATATGAAAATCCGATGTCACTAGTAAAACCTGCGATCGATCCGTCACTGATTTTTTCTTTGTAAACTTTACAAAGCGAAGCGGTTCTTGCACATCATCCATATAAAATTTCTGTTCGTAGGCCTTTACTTCACACTCTCGTTTTTCATCATACCATGTTTCTTTTTCAGTGCTATGATTCACTTGTGTTTTTACATCTTTTATGCTCTTAATATTGTTTTCTTTTACATGAATTACTGGCGTTATGTTGTGTGTTTTACAGTGATTAATCCATCCACTTCCTAATGCCAGCGCATCATATACAACGACATCAATGGTTCCTTTATGTTCTTTTGCCACTCTGTTGAGCAATCTTTTTGCCACTGTTAATTCACCTTCGTATTTTTTGCTACTATCAACTGAACCCTTGTAAAGCTCAAAATCGAAAATCAATCTGGGTTCTTTTCCTACTAAGGACATAAAAGCTGCACTATGAAAGTAATTAGTTTTCTTATTTCTTACTGTAGTTGTACAACATTCACTACAGCTTTTTTTATAGCTGCCAAATAGTTTTGTTCCATCGATTGCCGCCACTGTATAACCATCTATTGTTCCATTATTAAAAACTTTATTTCGTTTTACTTTCTTAATTATTCTTTGATTCATCCGCTTTAATCCCATCGTATCGATTACTTTTAAAGTATCGCGAATAGTATCTATTTAAGGTAATTGCTTTTTTCTGTTTACGATTGTATGAAAATCATTACTTTTTATTCTATATTATAGTTCATTGAAACTTTGGATTCTCATGATAAACCCTAATAGTACTGGTAATACGGTTTCCGCTGTTGTGTAGGAAGGATTTTTTCTCGTATCCTTTAGTAGTTTCAGTGATTCTTCTATACGATAAACTTTCTTGCTGTATTTTATAAACTTCTTAAGATAATTTCTTGTCATTCTTTCACTTTGTTCCTTTTAATCAATAGGTAATAATTATAAATTAAGCGAACAATTGAAGCAACAAAAAGTGCGAATTTACGGGTTTTATAAAAAAGTTTTCCGGTCTTGAATTTTATGAGAAAAACTCATTTTGACCCGAAAGTTCTCGCTAAACTATGGGGCAGTAAATGATTTCTTAAAAGATTGGCTTTCTTGTAAAATAAAGTTAAAGAATGGAATTATTTCGGACGATGAATATTTTGAGAGGAAATTGAACTGGCCGAGAAGTAGCAATTAAACAAGGGCAGCAAAAATTCGGGAAAAGGCGGTGATAGACTTGAATAATAAATTTAAATTTAATATAGAAACAGTAAACAATATATCAAACATTTATTCAAATAATAATTTAGCTCAAACTATTAGTTTTATTGATAATATATTGTCTACATCCTATCATAATTCTGATTCAAACAGTTTAAACTTCCCCCATAATCTAGTACCATCCTATCTGCCAAACATTCTGCGTTCATACAATGCTACACAGAGTTTATCACCGCTCTATTTAAACCATATAAGCGAAAATGCATTATCAACATTTTCAGCCTTACCACAGGCTAGATTTACTAATAGTATTGATTCTAAATTTGAATACAATATTAATTTTCCATCTAATTTTGTAAATATAAACTCGAATTTAATGCAAACGACTACACAAGACTTTAGTCTTAACGAAGGAACACAAAGTTTGTTAAATAACGCTCTGAAATTTTCATTACCTTATGAAAATGCAAAGTTATTTATAGATAAATCTATAAATTTAGACGATACAATCAAAAATATATCTATTTTCTCAAATACAGACAGTGCAATTACTACCTTACTTGATACCAAACCATTAGCCGATAATGTATTATTACATAATATGAGTGATATTTTTAATCCAATATCCACTATGGATGTTGACTTAGCAACCAAATTATCTTCTACAATGAGTCCATATAAAACCTCTGCTTTTTTAATTGATTCAAACATTTTGGGAACTGATAGTTTACTGTTAAATAATTTCATATCAAATTCGATGGACTATATTTCCAACTTGAATTTCATAGACTCAGCCCTAGATACGCCTATATTAAGTCTAAGCAGTTCTGGATTTGAAATAATCAATGGCTCTAATGAAGATAGTATTTTATTAGAAGATATTCAATTAGCAGATGACATTATCGGTCTAGAGAGCATAGAAAAAAAAGACTTAAATGATTTTTATCGATTTATTAAAAAATATCCTATGCTAGCTCTTGCTGATACTAATGGAATTGGAAATAAAATATTAAATATTATCAAAGAAGACTTTAATAAAAATCTTATTACTGAAAAAGCTCCATATTTATTCAAGGCAAGAGAGTATACAGACACTGAGAAAGACATGACTTTTTGTGAGGAAGACCTCTATTTAGCCCCTTACGGAAAACCAGGACGTGGACGCTTTAACTCTCCCGACCTAAATCATTTATACCTTTCATTAAATTTAACTACTACTCTACTTGAACTAGATATTAAACAAGAACAAAAGTATTCTATTTTAGTTTGTTCTCCTAAGCATAGTATTAAGTTATTTGATTTAACAAAAGGTAATTATACCCTTCAAGAATTTTGTTTAAAAAAGAACATTAGTTCAAATAAGACCGAATATCTCTTCCCGAACTTTATTAGTAATTGTTGTAGGCTTGCTGGATATGATGGTATTAAATATAGGAGTGTAAAAAATAAATCTTGTCTTAACTACGTACTTTTTGATTATTCCTCTTCAAATTTTGTTACCATAAATATAAGCGATTATACAATTAAAGAAGTAATTAATGAAGATACCGCAATAATGTTTGATGATAATAATACTGAAATACTCTTAAATACTATAGAATCAACCTATCTATCATAATTTCAGGTATCACGCCAACTTCAAAAGCCCCAAGAATGGCCTATTTTAGCCATTCTTGGGGCTTAGTTTATCACTCAAACTCTATCGTTGCTGGTGGTTTCCCTGTACAATCATAAAGAACCCTATTGATTCCCTTCACCTCATTTACAATCCTACTGGTCACCTTCCCTAACACTTCCCAAGGCAATTCTGCACTCTCAGCGGTCATAAAGTCAGTAGTAGTAACTGCTCTTAAAGCAATGGCATAATCATAGGTTCTTTCATCACCCATACAGCCTACGCTTCTCATGTTAGTGAGAGCTGCAAAGTACTGGCCAATCTTACGATCCCAGCCTGCTTTTGCAATCTCTTCACGATAGATCGCATCTGCCTCCTGTACTAATCTCACCTTTTCAGCCGTTACTTCACCAATAATTCTAATAGCAAGACCTGGGCCTGGGAATGGTTGTCTGTATACTAGATATTCTGGGATGCCTAGTTCAAGACCTGTTTTACGAACTTCATCCTTGAATAGAAGGCGAAGTGGTTCGATGATTTCTTTAAAATCAACATAGTCAGGAAGACCTCCAACGTTGTGGTGGGACTTGATCACCGCGGATTTGCCAAGACCTGACTCGATTACATCTGGGTAGATGGTTCCCTGTACAAGGAAGTCTACGGTACCGATTTTCTTGGCTTCTTCTTCAAATACACGGATGAATTCTTCACCAATAATTTTACGTTTTGCTTCTGGTTCATCTACACCTTTTAGCTTGTCATAGAATCTTTCCTGTGCATTTACACGAATAAAGTTTAAGTCGTAATGGCCATCTGGACCAAAGACTGCTTCTACTTCATCTCCTTCATTTTTACGAAGAAGACCGTGATCTACAAAGACACAGGTCAGTTGTTTCCCCACCGCCTTAGCTAGCATAACTGCTGCTACAGAGGAGTCTACTCCACCGGAAAGGGCACAAAGTACTTTACCGTCGCCAACCTTTTCACGAATGGCTTTGATGGATTCTTCTGCAAAGGAGGACATTACCCAGTCTCCAGCGCATTTACATACGTTAAATAGGAAGTTAGATAGCATCTTAGTACCTTCCACACTGTGTACTACTTCTGGATGGAACTGTACTGCATATAGGTTCTTCGCTGGGTTTTCAAATGCTGCTATAGGACAGGATTCAGAGTAAGCAGAGATGGTAAAGCCTTCTGGAACTTCTGTGATTCTGTCGGTATGACTCATCCAACAGATGGTATTCGTAGAAACTTCTTTAAATAATAGGGAAGAGGTATCCACAGTAACTTCTGTCTTTCCATACTCCCTAATATCAGCTGTGCTTACCGTACCACCTAGAAGATAGGTCATAAGCTGAGCACCATAGCAGATTCCTAAGACCGGAATACCTAGTGCAAAGATTTCCTTATCACATAATGGTGATCCTTCTTCATAAACACTGTTTGGACCGCCTGTAAAAATAATGCCTACAGGATTTAATTCTTTAATTTTCTCTACGCTGGTGGTATAAGACATTACTTCACAATATACGTTACATTCTCTGACACGCCTTGCAATCAGCTGATTGTATTGACCGCCAAAATCTAGTACAATAACCAGTTCCTTCTTCACGGATATTTCCTCCTAAATAATAGAATACATCAAAGGACAGGTCTCCCCGTCCCTTTATTAACAATAGGTAATACATGGCAAATCTTACGTTAATGTTCATTTTACATTATTTTTCGCCTTTGCACTAGAGGAAAAATGTAATTTTGTAATATTGTTGAGGAAAGCCCCAAAATAACTGTTGTTTTTGTACTTTTTTTAGATTAGTGCCGTTCCGACAACTATAAATTCCAATTCTGAGATATTGCTTTTCTTCTTTAGGAAAGATCTCTTCTTTCTACAATCTTTCTAGAGAGGAAAATCCCCAAGAGGCAAAGCATTACTCCTGCTGCTAAAATACTAAATGCAATTAGAGCCGTATGGCTCAAGATCCAATTTATTGATTCACCAGAACTTTCCTCCATCCAACCAAGAATAAGGTTACTACCGAAAAACATAACAAAGCCCGGTATCATACGTACAATGCTCATTCCTTGCACGCTTCTTATCTTTCCTATCAGATAAAAGATGATATATTGTAAAGAACAGACGAATATGCCAGCTCCAGCTGCTCCAATCATAAATTCTAGGGCATATTCTATTTTTTCCTCATTGATAAATGTATAGGCAACCATGATACCGGAACCTAAAACAGTTCCAAAGATGATCATGAATATTGCTACCAAATAACGTCCTATTACTCGGCTAGTTACGGTTCCTGGTAGCATATTAATAAACCCGATTTCTGCCGTTTGATCCTGTGTAAATGGTACCGTTGAAAAGATAATCCCTGCAAATACAACATAGAGTAAACCAAAATATGGAGAGTTCATATTAAGCGATAACACGAAAGCCAGAATGGCAAATGCTAGTAAATATATGAACTGTACCCTGTTTCTAGCAAAGTCTACTTTGAAAAATTTGATTGCATTCATACTATTTCCTCCTACTCCGAATCATATGCACCATAATCTGATCGATCGTTGGTTGATTTATCAGAAAATTCTTAGGAATCAAATGGGCATACTCACTGGATACTAATGCTGTAAAACCATACTCTCCTTCGGTGATTCCAAGAAGTTTATTTCTCATTATTGTTGGTATTTCTTCTTTATCCCCTTTGATTAGGATATAGTTCTCTAATAACTCATCCTTTGTTTCGTTCAGAAAAATCTCTCCTTGATCAATAAGAATGATGTAATCTGCAATTTGCTGTAAATCCTCTAACATATGAGTAGAAAAAAGAATGCTTGTTTCTCCTTCTTCAATATACTCCTGAAGAAGTTGTAGTATATCTGCCCGAAAAACCGGATCTAGACCGTTGGTTGCTTCGTCAAGAATCAGTAACTTGGTTTTTCGACAAAAAGCTGCAGCAAACATAAGCCTTACTTTCATTCCTCTGGAGTAGTCTCTAATCTTCTTATTTGCGGGAAGGTGCCATTTACTAACTAACTGATTAAACTTCTCTACTTGAAAGGTAGGATAGAAATCCTTTAATATATCCTGAATATCTCGCAACTTTAACTCGGGAGGAAAATAAGACTCGTCTCCTACATAACCAATCATTTCTTTATAGCGTGTGGGATTCTCTTCATATGTCATACCATCTATGGTAACAGTGCCAGATGTTGCCTTAGATAGATGAGTAATCAGATTTAGGGTAGTTGTCTTACCAGCCCCATTCTGACCTACATATCCCATAATATAGCCCTTGGGAAGGGTAAAAGAGACTTCTTTTAATCTAAAATTTTTATAACTCTTACTAAGTCCTTGCACTTTTAATAATTCCATATCTTCACCTATCTTCCTTATTAAATACTATACATTCCACAAATTTTTTACCATGTGAAGCAGCTCTTCTTCTGACATTTCCATATATTTGGCTGTCTCAATAGCGGAGAGTAAGCCATTTTCAATACGCACTAGGTATTGTTCCTTTAGAAGCTTATTGTCCTTAGACAGGACTACACTTCCTTTTCCCTGCATTGTGGCAATAAACCCCTCCTCTTCTAGATCATTATAGGCTCTGGTGGTCGTGATGACACTTACCCCAATTTCCTTGGCTAGTTTACGGATAGAGGGTAATATGGTCCCTTCTGGAAGCTGACCATTTAAAATCTGTTCTTTAATTTGTTCCTTTACCTGCCCATAGATCGGCATTTCTGATTGATTGGATATTAAGATCTTCATACTTTCTCCATTTCCTACAAATTGCAAAAGCATCCTCAGCTTAAGTTCTTATATAAGTATATGAAATGCTCATACTGTATATGTTGAATTATATACAGTATGAGCATTTTGTCAATCCTTTTTTTATAAAATAACAGCAGTGATATGACTTCTCATCTCATATCACTGCTGCTTTCAATTACTAAAATCCATTTAACTCATCTAACGTTTTCTCAAAAGCTGGCAGGAATTCCTTCATGAATTCCTCCACTTCCTTAAGCTCCATTTCCTTTAAGGAAATCAGTAAGCTTTTTTCCGCACTCACAAACTCCGTATTCCCTGCCTTGCGCTCTTCGATGCATTTGATTAAGGCTGATAACTTGTCTGCACCCTTCACCAATTTCCAAAGATACGTATCCTCTGGTTGTTTTACAAAGACTGATTCATAGGCATCCTGTAAATCCTCTGGTAGCATGGAAAGTAGATGCCTTGCCGCAGTCATCTCCACTTCCTTAAATGCAGTCTTAATCTCTTTGTTGTAGTATTTGATTGGGGTTGGCATATCTCCCGTTATAATCTCGGTAGAGTCATGATACATGGCCAGTAGAGCAATACGATTCTCATCCAGTTCCTTTCCATAGCGTTTGTTCCCTAGTACTGCAAGGCAATGGGCTAACATGGCTACCTCCAGAGAGTGTTCACTGATGTTCTCCGTTCTGGAATTACGCATCAATGCCCATCGATCAATGTATTTCATTCGAGACATCATTGCAAAAAAAGAATTATTCATCTACTTATCCTCCAATAATGCGATTTATTCCCCTAATTCTTCCGTAACTCTAGTATTCTTTTCGATGCATTTCTTAATGTAGTAGCCGGTATAACTGTTCGGATTCTCTGCAATATCTTCCGGAGTACCTGTGGCAATAATATTACCACCTTTGTCTCCTCCTTCTGGACCTATATCAATGATATAATCTGCCGTCTTAATCACCTCTAGATTATGTTCAATCACTAGAACCGTATTGCCTCCCTCTGACAGACGACGGAGAATCTCAATCAACTTGTGAACATCTGCAAAATGAAGTCCAGTGGTAGGCTCATCCAGAATGTAGATGGTCCTTCCGGTGCTTCGCTTACTTAACTCCGTAGCTAACTTGATACGCTGGGCTTCACCTCCTGATAAAGTAGTAGATGGCTGACCTAATCTAATATAGGAAAGCCCAACGTCATTGAGAGTTTCAATTTTACGACGAATGTTTGGCATATTTTCAAAGAAAGTCAGAGCCTCCTCTACTGTCATATTTAAAACATCGTATATATTCTTTCCTTTATATTTGACCTCTAAAGTCTCTCGATTGTAACGCTTACCTTCACATACTTCACATGGTACATAAACATCTGGTAAGAAATTCATCTCTATCTTGATAATACCATCACCACTGCAGGCTTCACAACGACCACCTTTGATATTAAAGCTAAAGCGCCCCTTCTTATAGCCTCTCTCCTTAGCATCTGGAGTTGAGGCAAACAGATCTCGAATCTGGTCGAATACCCCTGTATAGGTAGCCGGGTTAGAACGAGGAGTTCTTCCGATTGGTGATTGGTCAATATTAATGACCTTGTCTAACTGTTTAATTCCACGCATTCCCTTATGGGCGCCTGGAATACACCTTGCACGGTTTAATTCTTTGGCAAGACGTTTGTAGATAATCTCATTTACCAAGGAACTCTTACCTGAGCCAGACACACCGGTTACTACCGTCATAACTCCTAGTGGAATGTCAGCATCTATCTTCTTTAGGTTATTCTGGGTTGCGCCTAGTACCTTAAGCCAACCCGTAGGTTTCCTGCGTTCCTTCGGAATTGGAATATGAATACGACCACTGAGGTAAGCACCGGTAATGGATTCCTTACATGCCATAATCTCATTAGCATCACCAACTGCAATGACTTCTCCACCATGTTCTCCAGCTCCAGGACCGATATCCACAATATAGTCCGCAGCAAACATAGTATCCTCATCATGCTCCACCACAATCAATGTATTACCAAGGTCTTTCAGTCGTTTGAGGGCTGCTAATAGTTTGTCGTTATCTCTCTGATGAAGACCGATACTTGGCTCATCTAAGATATAGACAACCCCAACTAGACCAGATCCAATCTGGGTAGCCAGACGAATTCGTTGGGCCTCTCCACCGGAAAGACTACCTGTGGCTCTGGCAAGTGTCAGATATTCTAAACCTACATTTATCATAAAGCCCACTCGAGCTTTAATCTCTTTAAGAACCATTTCTCCAATCTTGGCCTGATTCTTGGTCAGTAGCAGTTGATCAAAGAAGTTGGCCAGTTCCCTAACGGATAACTCGGTCAGATCGGAAATATTCTTATCACCCACCGTAACTGCTAAGGACTCCGGTTTCAGACGTTTACCATGACAGGAGTTACATGGGGTAATCTGCATAAAACTTTCATATTCCTGCTTCATGGTGTCAGAGCCGGTTTCTCTATATCTTCGCTGACAGTTTTGAATCAATCCTTCAAAGGCAATATCATATACTCCTGTACCTCTCTGTCCCGTATAATGGACGGCAACTTTCTTGTCACCAGTGCCTAAAATCAAGATTTTCTGAATCTTCTCAGGCAACTTGTTATAAGGAGTATCCAGACTGAATTTGTATTCCTTGGCTAATGCATCCAAGATACAGTGGGTAAAGCTGCTTGGATCTGTACTAGACTGCCAACCGGTTACCTGAATGGCTCCTTCATTGATGCTTAGGCCTTTATCCGGAATCATTAATTCCTCATCAAACTCCATCTTAAATCCGATACCCAAACAATGTGGACAGGCGCCGAATGGGTTATTGAAGGAGAAACTTCTTGGCTCAATCTCATCAATACTGATACCACAATCAGGACATGAGAAGCTTTCGGAAAAATTAAGGGGCTGTCCATCTATGACATCAACAATCATAAGCCCTTCTGCCAGCTTTAATACACTCTCAATGGAGTCAGTCAGACGTTTCTCTATGCCTTCCTTCACCACTAGACGATCTACTATGATCTCAATGTTATGTTTCTTATTCTTATCTAATTTGATTTCTTCTGACAATTCAAATAGATTGCCATCAACCATAACGCGGACATAGCCGCTTTTTTTTGCACGGTCAAATAACTTGGTATGTTCCCCTTTTCTTCCTCTTACTACAGGAGCCAACAGCTGAATCTTAGTCCTCTCCGGTAGCTTCATAATCTCTTCTACCATCTGATCAACAGATTGGCGCTTGATCTCTTTTCCACAATTTGGGCAATGAGGAATGCCCACTCTGGCGTATAATAGTCGAAGATAGTCATAGATTTCCGTTACAGTTCCCACAGTAGAACGTGGGTTACGGTTGGTGGACTTTTGATCAATGGAAATAGCAGGGGACAGCCCCTCTATACTCTCTACATTGGGTTTCTCCATTTGTCCAAGGAATTGCCTAGCATAGGAGGACAGAGACTCCATATATCTTCTTTGCCCTTCTGCGTAGATGGTGTCGAAAGCCAGTGATGATTTACCGGAACCACTTAGTCCGGTTAATACTACAAACTCATCTCTTGGTATGTCGACAGATATGTTCTTCAGATTGTGCTCCTTGGCACCTCTTATCTTAATATAATGCTTTCTCTCCATGATTTACAGCCTCTCTCGTTATATTTAGTCCTCTGTCAACAGTTTACGGAGCTCAATCAGCTGGTCACGCAAGATGGCCGCCTGCTCAAAGTTAAGGTCTGCTGCTGCACTGTTCATCTGCTTCGTAACTTTCTTAATCACTGTCTCTAATTCCGCCTTACTCATAGATTCTGGATCTTTCTCTAGTTTATTTATAGTCTGCTCTGCCTTCTTAGAAATGGCAATCAAATCACGGACCTTCTTCTTAATCGTAGTAGGAGTAATACCATGTTCCTTATTATAGACATCTTGGATCTTTCTTCTACGCTCTGTCTCTGTAATGGCATTACGCATGGAATCTGTCATCTTATCGGCGTACATAATAACACGACCCTCTGAATTACGAGCGGCACGACCGATGGTCTGAATCAGGGATGTCTCTGAACGTAGGAAGCCTTCCTTATCAGCATCGATGATAGCTACAAGAGTTACCTCAGGAATATCTAGACCTTCTCTTAGAAGATTAATTCCTACCAACACGTCAAATACATCCAGTCGCATATCCCGGATAATCTCCGCTCGCTCTAAGGTATCTATATCTGAATGTAGGTATCGCACACGAATACCGACTTCCTTCATATAATTAGTTAAGTCCTCTGCCATTTTCTTGGTTAAAGTAGTGACCAAAACCTTATTCTTCTTGGCAGTCTCTTTATTTACTTCAGAAATCAGATCATCAATTTGACCTTCCACCGGCCTTACGAATACCTCCGGATCAAGTAATCCGGTTGGACGAATAATCTGCTCTGCTCGAAGTAGCTCATGCTCCTTCTCGTACACATTAGGTGTAGCAGAAACAAATAACATCTGATTAATCTTATTCTCAAATTCTTCAAAATTAAGAGGGCGGTTATCTAGTGCACTTGGTAAACGGAAACCATAATCCACTAAGGTAGTCTTACGGGACCTATCTCCGGAAAACATACCTCGTACCTGAGGAATCGTAATGTGAGACTCATCCACTATAATTAGAAAATCATCTGCAAAATAATCCATTAAGGTATGAGGTGTGGCCCCGGGTTCTAATCCTGCCATCACTCGGGAATAGTTCTCAATACCAGAGCAAAACCCAGTCTCTTGCAACATCTCAATGTCAAAGTTGGTACGTTCTGAAATACGCTGTGCCTCAAGCAGCTTGTCCTCACTCTTAAAATAGCGGACTCTCTCTTCTAACTCTTCTCCAATATCCTGAATCGCCTTGGCCATCTTCTCCGGTGGTACCACATAGTGGGAAGCTGGAAAGACCGCAATATGCTCAAGAGTACTAAGAACCTCTCCAGTCAGTACGTCAATCTCACAAATTCGGTCAATCTCATCTCCAAAAAACTCAATTCGATAGGCATGTTCGCTAGAGTTAACCGGGAAAACTTCTACTACATCGCCACGCACTCTAAAGGTACCACGATGAAAATCCATATCATTGCGATCGTACTGAATATCTATGAGTTTTCTGATGACATCATCTCTGTCCTTTTGCATTCCCGGTCTGACAGAAAGTACCATACTCTGATAATCAATTGGACTTCCCAACCCATAGATACAGGACACACTAGCTACAATAATTACATCTCGACGTTCTGCCAACGCTGCTGTAGCAGAGTGTCTCAGCTTATCAATCTCTTCATTAATGTCAGAATCCTTCTCTATATAAGTATCACTGGAAGGCACATATGCCTCCGGTTGGTAGTAATCATAATAACTTACAAAATACTCCACTGCATTGTTGGGAAAAAATTCTTTAAATTCCCCATACAACTGAGCTGCTAAGGTTTTATTGTGTGCAATAATTAGAGTAGGCACATTCAGTGCTTGAATGATGTTTGCCATGGTAAAGGTTTTACCGGAACCTGTTACACCAAGCAAAGTCTGAAACTGGTTACCTTCCTTAAAGCCTGCCACTAGCTCCTTTATTGCCTCTGGTTGATCTCCAGTTGGTGCATATTCTGATACTAGTTCAAAATGATCCATAATAACCTCCCGATACATATCCATCTAATGAATATATTATCCGCATAAATCTGATTTATTATAGCATATCCCCCACAAAAGTACAATCAAAAATCGAATATTTGTTCGAGTTCGGACGGAAGTGAAATTTAAAAAGGATAGAAAGTGCCATACCTTCTTATGACCACTTACTATCCTTCTATCCTTCATTTACAGTTTTTCTATTGTAACTTCTTTATAAATTTTCTCCATATCTTCTTTCACAAAAAATCCTGTTTCTTCTCGTAAGGCTGCAGCTGCAGATATTGCACTGGCCAATTGAAGTGTTTTCTCAATTGGGAGGCCTTGTTCAAAACCTATTGCAAACCCTGCTGTCATGGAATCCCCACATCCTACTGTATTCACGGCATCTATTTTTGGCACACTAGCTTTGAATACTCCATCCTTGGTAACTGCAATGGATCCATCTGCACCCAAAGAGATTACAACTACTTCTACCCCTTGACTATGTATTCTCTTAGCTGCTTCAACTAACTCCTCACGGCTTTCGCATCTATTGCCTGTCAACATTCTTATCTCATCAATATTAGGCTTTACCATAGTTGGAGCTGACTTTATTCCCTGCTCGAGGAGAACGCCGCTAGTATCCAAAATAACAGGCTTTCCCTGCTGCTTTACTATGGATATCATCTTTTGATAGGCTGTTCCATCTAGTCCTTTTGGAACACTTCCTGAGATCGAAACCACATCTGCCTTCATAACAAGACTTGTAAAGTGCTTTAGAAACCCATTAAAATCTTCGTCACTGACTGTAAATCCAGGCTCCAGAAACTCTGTCTGCTGTTGTTTAGATTCATCCCATATATTAATACAAGTTCTGCTTTCAGCAGATAATCGGTAAAAATCACTTTTCACCCTAAAATCCTTTAATGCCTCGGCGATATAGTCACCTGCATGTCCTCCCACAAATCCCGTTGCCACTACCTCTGCTCCGTATATAGACGCAGGTTTTGAGACATTTAATCCTTTTCCTCCTGGGGTATAGGCACACTCCCTAACACGATTTACCTCTCCTAATTCAAAATTCGTAACAACATAGCGTTTATCAATTGCCGCATTTAACGTAACAGTAAGTATCATCATATCCTCCTTATACTGACACTATGTCCATTCTCTTTTTGCTTCTATTCTATCTTTTATTATTAAAAATAATAAGATAGACAAATGACATTTTTCTATGTAATGTGGCGCATTCTCGACTATAACAAAAAAAGATGAGAAATGGAGTTTATGTCTATTTCCCATCTTTTACTATTCTATCTGGCTTCGATTTGAATTCTTAGAAGTTATTCTATCTTCCCTAGCACTACCTCAACAGCTTTCTTAAGCTGATTGTCTAAGTGTTCGTCTAGAGAAAGTTGGCTTTGTGCCTCTTTGTCAAGTTCTACCTTTACATCTGGTTCAATACCGGTTCCATGAATATTACGCCCCTTAGGAGTATAGTATTTGGATACAGTCAACTTGACTGCTGAGCCATCTGCTAATCGGTAGATATTCTGTACGATACCCTTGCCAAAACTGGTGGTTCCCACTAAAGTTCCAAGGCCATAATCCTGGATACAGCCTGCAAATACCTCTGAAGCACTGGCACTATATCCATTAATCAACAAAGCCAGCGGCTTATCGAACTTATTGCCACTTTTGGCTTTGTACTCATCGCCATTACCATTTTTATCCTTGGTGTAAACAAGCATACCTTTGCCTACCATTTGATCCAACATATCTACGACTACATCTAATAGCCCACCTGGATTGTTACGAAGATCAATAACTAAGCCTTTCATGCCCTTACCATTCAGATCTTCCAAAGCTTTTCTAAACTGTAATGCTGTTACCTGGTCAAATTCAGTTACTTGAATATATCCAATCTGATCCTCCATCATTTTATAAGTAATGGTAGGCACCTCTACCTTGTCCCTGGTCACCTCTACTTCAATTGGCTCAGTACTACCTTCTCGAAGAACCTCTAGACGAACAATAGTATTTCTCTCACCCTTCATAGCATTTACTACTTCCGTTAGATCCTTCCCAGTCACCTGCTCACCCTCTACCGAGTAAATCACATCATTAGGAAGGATTCCTGCTTTGGCTGCTGGTCCCTTTTCAAAAGGTTTTACGATAGTAATAATACCAGTTTTCTGATCTTGATTAACGTAAGCTCCGATACCATAGTACTCACCAGAGGTAGATTCCATAAGTTCATCATATTCCTCCTTGGTATAGTAGGTGGAATATGGATCCTTTAAACTATCTACCAACCCTTTATAAATTCCTTCTTGGAATTCAACCGAGTCAGTATTTTCCAGATAGTAGTTCCCAATATACTTTTCTAGAAGATCAATCTTTGATTCTATGGCATTGTAATTAAGTTGCCCATTGATATCAGAAGAATCCCCTGTAAAAGATAGTCCTCCAAAGAAACTCCACAGAGCAAAAGCTACAGCAAATATAATACAACAGATAGAAGCTCCTGTCAGAACTCCACTTCGAAAACTGTGGTTTTTGGTCTCATAAGGATTACTCAGCCCTACATCCTGCATACGATCAAAATATGGATTATTTTTCTCATCCGTGTTGTTCCCATTGTTGTCCATAGCAACTTCCTTTCCGCTAATTATTTCTACTGAGCCCCATCTATATATATTATGACTATTTTCCTTATCGTATTCCCATTACTATACATTTTCGTTTATCTGATATATTTTTCTGGGTCCACATAGCTACCATTACATTTGATTGTAAAATGCAGATGATTCCCGCTAGAACGTCCTGTGGATCCAACCAGTGCTATGACTTGTCCTTTGGATACTTTATCTCCTGTAGAAACCTTCAGCACAGAGGCATGCATGTATATAGTAGAATAACTGGCGTTATGATATATCACCACATGATTTCCCATAGCCGATTGATAAGATGCATCAATTACAACACCATCTTCTGCAGCTAAGATTGGAGTTCCCTTTGGAGCTGCAATATCCAGACCATTGTGATAACTGCGATATCCAGTAAATGGGTCACTTCGATATCCAAACTGAGATGTAATTCTACCTGACACGCTTAAAGGCCACCTAAAAGATAATTTACCACTGGGTTCAGTTCTATCTTCATTATCATTGTTACTAGAGTTACCCCCACTTGAACCACCGCTGTTATTATTGTCACTACTCTGTTGATCTTGGTTTTTCTTCTCTTCTTCCTGTCTTCTCTTCTCTTCTTCCCTACGTTTCTTTTCTGCTTCCTGTTTCTTTCTTAACTCCTCTTGACGCTTCTTCTCAGCATCGATTAATGCCTGTACATGTTGCTCCTGTTTTTCAATTTCTTTTGAATAAGCATTGACAGAGGCTTGATTGGATGTAATATTGTCCTCATAAGCCTTAACTTCCTTCTGCTTATTAGTCAGCAAAGTATCTAATCCATCCTTCTGTATCTGAAGTTCTTGTTGTAGAGTATTAAGCTTATCTAAGTTTTCACTAACTTCAGCTTCCTTCTTTACAATCTCCTGTCTAGTTTCGTCGTAACGAGTGTAAAGTCCCTGATCATATTCAGAAATCTTGGAGATGTATTCCGCATTATTTAGCAGATCCTCTAACGATGAAGATTCCAGCAACATTGTCAGGTAATCATTACTTCCATTTTCAAATACATATTTTACACGAGCTTTCATAATCTCATATTGCTTCTGTTGAGTGTTCTGAGCATTGCTAAGCTCCGTCCTAGTTTTCTTAAGAAGTGTGGAGGTCTCCTTTATCTGGTCATTAAGGGCTGTAATCTGTTCATCCAATTCAGCAGTTTGTTTATCCAGCTTCTCTATGTAGGCTGAGATGTTGCCCTTTTCTTTCTCTAAGGCTGCAATCTTATCCTCCATTGCTTTTTTCTTCTTTTCCATACTAGACAACTGTCCCTTGGCACCCTCAAGATCACTGGCATATACGCCAAAGGAAATACTTACAGCAAAGAAAGCACATGTTGCAATTATAAATGCTCTTTTCATTACGTTTTTCATTTCCATCCTCTTTTCTGTGTGAGACTTCTGTCATTCAATCTTAATGTCTTAAATGTTTCCTTACAGTTAAATAACTTCCTATTAATCCGATTCCAACGCCAATACTGATACAAATAGGAACCAAACCCATATAAATTCTTCCTAGAGACAGAAACTGCAGGGAAAGAGCAGAGAATTTGCCATCCACAAAGTTCATAATTCTATCATAGAGTACAAAAAGTGCTATCAGAGGTATACAAGCACCAAAAAAGCCTAATAAAATTCCTTCTATAATAAATGGTCCACGGATAAAGAAATCCGTTGCTCCTATTAACTTCATAATGGATATTTCTTCACGTCGTACTGTAATTCCCATTGATACTGTAATATTAATAAGAAAAATCGAGATTAATAATAAAATAACGATAATTCCCCCAGAAAAAATACCAATAAACTTATTGAAGCTACCAAAAACGTCAGCTACCTTATCCGAGTGCTGAACCGATCGTACCCCGTCAATTGTTTCAATGTAGCTAATTGCACTGTCTTGCTTATCTATCGTCTTCATTGTAATGAAATAATAAGCAGAATCCTTTAAAGGATTATCTTCCCCAAAAGTTTTTACCATTTCTGGTTTTAATTTTTTCTGGAAGTTTTCCCATGCTTCCTCAGCAGAGCAATATTTCATTGTATCAATATCAGCAATATTCTCTTTTATCTTATTTCCTATTGCTTTTATCCTATCTTCAGAAGTTCCCTCATCAAATAGAACCGTGATTCCAATATCACTTTCTTTGAGAGTAATGTTATACTCCAAGTTTGTAAGTATAAAATAAAATAATCCCACTAAAAATAAACAGGCAGCCATGGTGCAAATGGAAGCAATGGAAAACTTTCCATTACGTTTCAAATTTTTGGCGCCTTGTTTAAAACCATGTTGGATTGTACCTATATTAATCACGTGCATACCCTCCTTTGACCTCATCACTTACAATGTGTCCCTTTTCCAAGGTAATAACACGCTTCTTCATTGCATCTACAATTTCTTTATTATGGGTAACCACTACTACTGTTGTTCCCATACGATTTATTTCATCAAGAAGTTTCATAATCTCCCAAGAGTTCTTAGGATCGAGATTACCCGTAGGCTCATCAGCCAAAATCAGCTTTGGTTTGTTAACTAAAGCTCGAGCAATAGCCACTCTTTGTTGCTCTCCACCAGAAAGCTCAGAAGGTATAGCCTTCATCTTGTCTAATAGACCTACCATAGACAGCACCTCAGGTACTCGTTGCTTAATCTTAACAGCTGCAACTCCGACGGCCTTTTGAGCGAAAGCAATGTTTTCGTATACATTACGATCCTTTAACAAACGAAAATTCTGAAATACAACACCCATAGTCCGCCGTAATTTTGGTGTGTGTTTGCGATCAATTCTATGTACAAAAAAACCATTGACATAGACAGACCCGCGGCTGACTTCAATTTCTTTCAATAATACTTTAATAAATGTGGATTTACCAGAACCACTACTGCCCACAATAAATACAAATTCCCCTTTGTTGATTGTTAAATCAATCCCCCTTAGAGCATGAGTACCTGAAGGATAGTCCTTGTGGACATCCTTCAGGATAATGATGGGTTCATTGTTTTTATCTTCTTTATAGATTTTATTTTTTTCTTTTGTAATATCATGAAGTGTCAATTTATTAGGCATAGTATAACTTCTCCTAGCGCATATACGTTTTGTCAATTAGTAATCTAAACTCTCCATATACTTCATATATTTTACAACCATTAAAGCAATCTTAAATGTAATGGCATCCTCAAATACCCGAAGGTCTAAATTGGTACTCTTTTGTAATTTATCTAAACGATATACTAACGTGTTACGATGAATGTATAACTGTCTAGAAGTTTCCGAAACATTTAGACTATTTTCAAAAAATTTGTTGATCGTTGTAAGGGTTTCTTCATCAAATTCATCTGGAGACTTTCCTTCGAAGATTTCTTTGATGAACATCTTACACAAAGGCATTGGAAGCTGATAGATCAGACGTCCGATTCCCAGGTTATTATAAGCAACTACATTGCGATTACTGTAGAATATCTTACCTACATCCAGTGCCATCCTCGCTTCCTTATAAGAACGGGATACGTCTTTAATCTCATTCACAATAGTACCGTAAGAAACGTGGGCATTGGTCATTGCCTCTGTATTTAACATATCGAGAACTACCTTAGCTGTTTTGCTAAGATCATCATAGGTCTCATTCTGCTTCAATTCCTTCACTAAAATAATGTTTTTCTCATCAACTGCTGTGATAAAGTCCTTAGTTTTTCCTGAAAACAAACTACGAACCGTCTCTAACGCATTACCATCCTTCTCATTTTTCGTTTCGATAAGAAATACTACCCTTCTCACCTCAGTATCAATGTGAAGCTTCTTCGCGCGGTTATAGATATCGACCAAAAGTAAATTGTCTAACAGCAGATTTTTAATAAAATTATCTTTATCATAACGTTCTTTATAGGCGACTAAAAGGTTTTGTATCTGAAACGCAGCTATCTTACCTACCATATAAACATCATCGCTGTCACCTTTAACTAGGATTACATATTCTAATTGATGTTCGTCAAATACCTTAAAGAATTGGAACCCTTGGACCACCTGGCTATCTGCCGGTGAATCCACAAATGTGAGAACAGCACTTTCATAATCCTCAGCATTATTTATTGTTGAGGCTAACGTCTTTCCCTCAGTATCCATTACACATATATCAATTCTAGTTATTCCTTTGAGTCCTTCAATGGTATTCTGTAGAATCTGATTTGATATCATTATTATTCACTCCTTTTAATGCCATCATTGTACTTTTGCTGGGTTTTATGAATGAGCATATTACATCCATTATTATTTAAGCATATAGGATAATTTTATCATTTCCTTTATAAAATGTAAATACAAGAAACTATATAAATCTACAGTCTCATTTAGTATTTGCACGTATATCTTTATGCACATTTACAGAAAAACGCAGTATTTTGTCATTTTCCCAAATGCTGTATCCATAAATCTACTAATAATTAATTTTGTACATAGTAAAAGAGATACCCCTTTCGAGGTATCTCCTGTCGCTATATTAGTTACAGATAACTGCTTCTGTCTCTTTGTCAAAAATATGAATCTTTGATACATCAAACGCAACCTTAATAGTATCACCAACTCGTGCTGTAGTACGAGGATTAACTCGTGCTGTAAACTCAAATTGCTCTACACCGAAATATAAATAAACTTCTGCACCCAGCAACTCATAAACTTTAACTGTTGCCTCAAGAACACTATCAGGTGAACTGTTGATGATAATTTCTTCATCTTTAATGTCTTCTGGACGGATACCAAGAGTAACTATCTTATCAATATATCCACCATCTTCCAAAATCTTAGCCTTAGCTTCTGGAACCTTAATACTATTAGAACCAAACATTAATAATACGTCAGAACCAGACTTTAATACCTTACAGTCAATAAAGTTCATCTGAGGAGATCCCATAAATCCAGCAACAAATAAATTAATAGGCTTGTCATACAGATTCTGTGGAGTATCTACCTGTTGGATAAGACCATCCTTCATAACAACAATTCTAGTACCAAGTGTCATTGCTTCCGTCTGATCATGAGTTACATAAATAAATGTAGTCTCAAGTATCATATGTAATTTAGAAAGCTCTGTACGCATCTGAACACGTAACTTAGCATCCAAGTTGGATAAAGGCTCATCCATAAGGAATACCTTAGGATGACGAACGATAGCACGTCCAATCGCAACACGCTGTCTTTGTCCACCAGATAAAGCCTTTGGTTTACGATCTAATAAATGATCAATATCAAGAATCTTAGCTGCTTCATGAACCAATTTATCAATTTCATCCTTTGGAGTTTTTCTTAACTTAAGACCAAATGCCATATTGTCATAAACTGACATATGAGGATATAACGCATAATTCTGGAATACCATTGCAATATCTCTGTCTTTAGGTTCAACAGCATTCACCATTCTGTCACCAATCCAACACTCACCAGATGTAATATCTTCCAAACCAGCAATCATACGAAGTGTAGTAGATTTACCACATCCAGATGGACCTACAAAAATAACAAATTCTTTGTCTTCTATATCAAGACAAAAATCTTTAACAGCTACAAATCCATTAGGATATGTTTTATTGATGTTTTTGAGCGTTACACTCGCCATACTATATTTCCTCCTCTTAATACGTAACTTTAAATAAAGCATTATTAAATGTACTAACTATAGCATTATAATACATCAATTACCCTATCAAAACTATATCTCATTTTACCAAATTAGTTTTTTTTAATTTGTTTAATTTGTATACTAACTGTATAATATTGTATTATTTCTAAAATTATGCCTTTCTTTTTTATTGTTTACTGTTTATATTCTATAAAACCTTCCCCTAGTACCTCCCTAACATCGCTAACTATAACAAAAGCGGAAGGGTCAATTTGTGCAACTTTATCAATAATACCTGATATTTCCTTCTTTGCTACTACACATAATAACATGTTTTTTGCTTCATTGGAATACATCCCCTGTATTGGAATCCCTGTAGCTCCTCTATTTAGTTCGTGTAAAACCACTTGTGCAATTGCTTCATGTTGGTCAGAGATGATATATACCAATTTGGCAAACTTGACACCTTCTAGAAAGTTGTCCATTATTTTAGAAGTCAGGTATACTGCAATAACTGCATATAAGGATTTATTTAATCCAAATACAGCTGCACCTAATAAAACGATGGCGCTATCTACTACCATAAGTATTTGAGGAACTGTATAATGTTTTACTCTTCGCTGAAGTAGTGTACTAAACAGATCTGTTCCTCCAGTGGTACACTGATAAAAAAATACAAGCCCAAGACCAGAGCCCATTAAAACGCCACCAAATATACTTGCCAAAAAATAATCCTTTGCAAATACTGCTTGCGTAGGTACAATATACAATGCTACTGTAAAACACACTGTAGCAAATAATGTCTTAGCAATATATCTTGATCCAAACAGTATGATAGCAAAAACAAAAAGTGGAATATTGATTAACGCATTAGACAACCACAGGGGAATTCCTCCTGAAATTAGTGGTTTTGTCCAATCTTTTATTACAATAGCAAGACCAGAGACTCCTCCGGTTACCATATCCATCGGTTCAAATACTATATTAACTGCAACTGCCATTAGTGTAGTTCCTAATGCAATCACAATATATTGAAGCCATCTTGGGCGATTAGTAAGTAGTTCCATTCTCATTTTCACCTTTTTTAGTATTATATTGCTCTACTTTACGCCTGAATATTCGGGTAGCACATGATTTATGCCTTTGAAACCCTCTTATCTTGTGGTATAGACTTAATAGATGAAGTTTTCTTATTAATAGTGGAGGGGCCTTCAACTCTGAAACCATAATATCAAATATAGCTCCCAGCCCAATATACAACCTTGAGTTTAGCTGTTGCCAATAGGCTGCTACCCATTTCCCTTCAAAAGGAGTAGGTATTGTATTAACAATCATATCAGGATTTGCTGAGTTAATTGCATTCACCAATTGCTCATCCGTCCATTCTTCCTTTTGATTATAGGTTCCAATTATAGTGATCTTCGGAAAATTAAGTTTGCAATACGAAGTAATTTTTTCGATGGTACTTTCCTGGCTTGCCAAGACATAAATTGTATATGTCTTGTCCATCTTATCTATCAATTCCAAGAAAGAATGATATCCCTTTACCATGTTCTTCTTTGTCAAAAGCTGTGAGTGGATACCAAATACCTGTTCTTCTCCAGGCAACAAAAAATCAGTCTCTTTTAGACATGTTTCCAATTCTTTATCTTCTGCTGCTTCAGCAATCAGTTTAGTTGATAAAAACACATAAATATTCAAACGATCATTGGTTAAATATTCCAAGGTCTTCTCTTTTAATGTATAAAAGGAAATGTAATCAATATCAAGTCCCATTACATTAATCTTACTATCCATGCAATTATCCTCTTTCTTGTTTTTCAGTCTGAGTTTCCGCTAGCTAATCCTCTAAAATCTTACCTAACCACTCCCTATCTTCTTTTGCTATCTGATTAGTATCTCCAGTAATAGGTAGAGAATAAACACCTATGTTGTCATAATCTGCTTTTTGATATGAAGATATATAGGTTTTTCTTTTAGATAAACTCAGGTTACTCTGTATTTTGGTATAGTAGGCTGCTAACTCTGCCTCCATTTGTAAGGAGGTAGTCAAGCCTTTAATCTTATTACGTATAGTCTCCTTCAAATGATAGCTCTTGGCTACACTGGTACTATCTGATGTAGCAGTTGTTTTCTCTTCAAAGTACTCTTTAAAAGTAGAATCCGACATTAAGGTATAAAAGCTAATGTGAACTCCAAGGCTTTCTTCTAATAACATACACCCATATTGATAAGCTGTGAACTGGGTAAAATACTGCGGAAGTTCTTTCCATGACAATATTTGCGGTACATTCTGGTTTACTTTACTTAAGGTGGCAAAAAGTTCTTTACTCATTGCATACTGGCTGCCAACTGGGATTGTTACAAAATCAAGCTTTCCTGTGTCTGAATGAAATATTTCCAGTAGCAGATGCCTCACTGTTCCATCGTCTCCATTTACAGAGAAAATAGCATTGATTGCAAGGGTGTCTGTAGTAGCCTTAACAATGGCTTTTGAAGAGTCGGCATCTACAGCGGCATATTGCCCAGTGCTTTTATAGTAAGCAATTGTGAGTTTATAAGTTCCTATTCCAACCCCTATAAATAAAAGCATCCAAAAAACTGTCTTCAATAGAGTTCTAGTTGTCTTTTTAATGATTCTGCGTCCGTTCATGAAATAAGCCTCCAAAATGAAGTATAGCAGAAATTGCTCTCTATGACAAGCTATAGCCGGTTACTGATAGGGCGAAAGAAATTGATATGTGTTTTTTTTTAGGGTATAATATGTAGTAAGAAAGGAATTAACAATATGAACATGAAGACCATTTTAGTCACAGGTGCCTCCAGAGGCATTGGGAATGCTATTGCTAGGCGTTTTATGAGCCCCGGGTACAATCTGGTTCTAACCTGTAAACATAATATAAATGCCCTTAATAAGTTAAAGGAGGAAGCTGAAGCTGCAGGCGCTCGTTGTCTTGCCCTTCAGTGTGATGTGGCAGACTACCACAGTTTGGAAACTCTGTTTCATCAGGTGACCACTTGGGGGAATGGTGTGGATTTCCTAATCAATAATGCTGGCATCTCCTATGTAGAGCTTGTGACGGATACCACCAATGAGCAATGGCAAAAGCTATTGGCTACCAATCTGTCTGCACCTTTCTACTGTTCTAGGTTGGCACTTCCTCATATGATTCATGAAAAAGCAGGAAAAATTGTGAACATTTCTTCTGTGTGGGGTGTATGTGGAGCCTCCATGGAAGTTGCCTACTCAGCTACAAAGGGTGGTCTTAATGCCATGACGAAAGCCCTTGCTAAGGAGGTTGCTCCTAGTAACATTCAAGTAAATGCTATTGCCTGTGGTGCCATTGACACCGACATGAATCGATTTTTAAGTGATGTTGACCGGCTATCCCTGAAAGAAGAAATTCCAGCCGGACGTATGGGCAGACCGGAAGAGGTCGCAGAATTGGTTTACCAAATTTGCACAGGGAATGATTATCTGACTGGCCAAGTAATTCAACTGGACGGTGGCTGGATATAACAATGTAGAACGCATCCCCTATGACAGGTAATTCTTGAATTCCTGTCATAGGAGAAAGAGGAGGGAGAACGGTATATGAATCTTTGCCGTTTTCCCTCCTCATTCTATCTTATCCTTAAGTTTATAATTCTGCATTTACTGCAAGCTGATAGATGGTTTCACATGCCTTCTTGTCAAGCTCTACAAACCCTTCCCTCTTGCCATCTCCTACTCCAAGGGTCTCAATCAGCTTTGGAATATCTTCTTCTTTTGCACCTAATTGGGCAAAGTTAATTGGCATTCCTATGGAGGAGAGGAACTGGCGGAAGCGCTTGATTCCTTCCTTTGCTGTATTCTCTGGGTTAGCGAAGTCCATATGACAGCCCCAGACTCTTACAGCTGTCTGAGCAAAACGCATCACATCATGATTCATCACATATTCCATCCAAGCCGGCATAATTACTGCAAGACCTGCACCATGGGCACAGTCATACAAAGCGGAAAGTTCATGCTCTAGTCCATGACTGTTCCAATCTTGTTCACGTCCAACACCGACAATATCGTTATGGGCTACCATTCCTGCCCACATGATGTTAGCTCTTGCCTGATAGTCATCAGGATTCTTAATTGCCTTTGGCACTTCATTTATCATGGTTAAAAGTATGGATTCACATAAACGATCAGTAACTTCTACGTCCTTTGTATTGGTAAAATATCGTTCAAATACATGGGCCATAATGTCTGTAGCACCACAAGCAGTTTGATAGGCCGGAAGAGTTTGGGTTAGGGCTGGATTCATAATGGAGAATTTAGGTCGTAGGCAATCTCCTCCAGCTCCTCTCTTTAACATGCCTTCCTCCTTGGTAATAACTGAACTAGGAGAGCCTTCGCTTCCAGCTGCTGCTATGGTTAAAACAGTTCCAACTGGCAATGCATCTTGAGGCTCTTTCGTCCCATCATAAAAATCCCAAAAATCACCATCATATACTGCTCCAGCTGCTATGGCCTTAGCTGAGTCTATGGTGCTTCCACCACCTACAGCGAGAACAAAATCAACTTTTTCTTTTTTAGATAATTCAATTCCTTGATAAACCAATCCACTTCTTGGATTTGGCTTTGCTCCTCCCAGAATTACATAAGATAGACCTGCTTTTTCTATAGAAGATTTCACCCGGTCTAAAAGACCAGATTTCACAACGGAACCACCACCATAATGAATTAGCACCTTAGTTCCATTAAACTTCTTTATGTATTCTCCACATTCAGTTTCTTTGTCCTTACCGAACACAAAATAAGTAGGACTATAAAATTCAAAATTCTCCATATCTTCTCCTCCGTTTTCATATTATAACAAATTATACGATTGTTATAAAAAAACTAAATACTGTTATATCTTTTGTACCTAGTTACTTTTAATATTATATCATAGGTTAAAGTAAAATCCTATCCATCAATATAAATCATTAGTGAGGAGAACAATAGTGAAAGAAGATAATTTTTATAAAAAGCTACGTAAATTAATGATACCAATTGTGATCCAGAATCTACTTAATGCTGCTGTAGGTAGTGCTGATGTAATTATGTTGGGATTCGTTGGACAGGATGAGCTGTCAGGAGTATCCCTAGCAGGTCAGGTTCCCTTTATCTTTACTTTGTTTATCTATGGAATCACAGCAGGAGTAAGTTCTATGACTGCGCAGTATTGGGGAAAAGGCGATCTATCCTCGATAAGAAAGATTTTTGGAATTGCTATTAGGTTCTCCCTTTGCATCTCCTTCGTCTTTACCCTGACCAACATTCTTATTCCTGATACCATTATGAAAGCATTTACAGAAGACCCGAAATTAATTCAGCACGGAGCTACTTATTTACGTGTACTTGGTATCTCCTACTTATTTATGGGGTGTTCCATTGTGTACGAGGTGTCCATCCGTAATATGGAACGAGTGATGATAAGTACCTTTATCTCCACTACTTGTCTACTACTAAATATATTGTTAAATGCCGTGTTTATCTTTGGATTGTTTGGTTCCCCAAAGCTTGGAGTGTTTGGAGTTGCGCTGGCAACTACTATTTCAAGGGCTGTTGAACTGTTACTATGTATTGCAGATTCCCTATTTATTGATAAAAAACTAAAACTTCGTGTAACTTATATATTTAGTAAGGGTGGTATTCTGACGAAAGACTTCATTCGTTACTCTTCCCCAGCCCTTGCCAATTATCTATCCTGGGGCCTTGGTTTTACCATGTACTCTGTCATACTTGGGCGACTGGGACGTGACATAGTTGCGGCTCATGCAGTAAATTCAGTGGTTCGTAATCTATCAATTATATTTGGGATGGGTGTTAGCGGCGCTGGGTCAATTCTTATTGGGAAAGAGATTGGAGACAATAGACTTGCACAAGCAAAGGAAGATGGCTCTAAAGTGTGCCACCTGGCTCTGTTATTTAGTGTGGCCGGAGGTGTAATTATTATCTTATGCCGTCCACTTATATTAAATATGGTAGATCTATCTGATGTAGCATACAGCTACCTAAATATTATGCTATTCATAAATATCCTTTACTGCATCGGTAAGGTTATGAATTGTACCACAATTGCCGGCATCTTCTGCGCCGGTGGTGATACTAGATTTGGATTTATCTGTGATTCCGTGAACATGTGGTGTTTTGCAGTACCTCTTGGACTGCTAGCCGCCTTTGTGTTCAAATGGCCAACTATGGTAGTTTACTTCTGTATCAGTCTGGATGAAGTAGTAAAGCTTCCTGTTGTTTATTGGCATTACAAAAAGTACAAGTGGGTGAATAATATCACCCGTAATTTTGAATAACCCCCAACATGTTACAGGAGAATTGATTACATACCCTGTAACGAGCAGAAGCCAGCCTGTATCAGTACCTCCTGACTATTAAACAGGCTGGTAACCACTGCTTTATACTCTGAGCCTTTCTGGGCTTTTTTTATTTGCTTCCCATACTTTTCTGCTTCTGGAAATAAATGAATCATGTAGAACCACAATTCCTTCATTTTAAACAATACATCTCGCTCTCCAGACATTATTTCCTCATAACCATCATAAATGGTATCGTGGAACTCTTTCAAAATTTGATTGTTTAATCGATTTGTTCCCAATATATGACCAACAAGGTCCGGATTGGCTATTAGACCACGGCCAAACATAAGGGGAATGTCCTCACCAAACTCTGACACGAAAGCTTCATAATCTTCCACTGTAAATATGTCTCCATTATAGCAAACAGGATTCTTACTATTATTCAATGCCTTGGCAAATACCTGTCGATTTGGAGTATTCCTATAAAAATCCTTCTGTACTCTTGGATGAATAATAAGTTCTTCTAAGGGATATTGGTTATATATGTCTAGAATGGCATCAAACTCCTCAGGAGAGTCCTTTCCTATACGTGTCTTTATAGACAATTTACCTGTATAATGCTCGAATATCTCAGCCAAAAATACATTTAGTTCTTTGGGATATGCTAAAAAGCCTGAACCTTTTCCCTTGGCTACTACAGTACCTGATGGACAACCTAGGTTAAGATTCAGCTCTGTATAGCCATATTCTTTAAGCTTCTCTGCCACCTTCAGAAAATCATTCGGCTGGTTTGTCAGAATCTGAGGTACAAGGTGGAACTCAGGATTATGTTCTGGAAAAATGTCATTTTTCTCCCTAGAGCTAAAGAGTTTGTTCCTCCCAGGAGTAATAAAAGGAGTGAAGTATTTATCCACTCCAGGAAAAAAGCTGTGATGGGCATTGCGATAATTATATGTGGTGATGCCCTCCATTGGGGCAAAATAACTTTTCATAACAGTAACCTTCCTTAAAATATGTAGACCTTACCTGCGAATTTTTTCCAAGACATCATTTTCAATCTCCTCCCTATCTATGTCTAAGCAGACAGATAACTCGCTAAAAAGATATTCACAGGCCATTTTATAATATTTTTCATCCACTGCTACAATTTTTCTCCCTTGCTTGATTCTCTCATTTCCTCTTAGATAGCTTGTCTTTATTATCTTAACTAACTCCACGATATCATTTTTTTGAAAACTTTCTTTATATACTGTTTCCCCATTTTTATCATCTTTAATATATAAAAATCCTATACTTGGAATAGTATCAATGAATGCAAGGGCTTCTTCTCTTGTAAGAATCTTTCTTATGGATGGTGTCTTGTTATCCACTGCAACGTAAATAGTACTGGTCTTTGAGTATACGGGCTTTAACAGATAAAATAATTTATTACTGTCTATGCCTTCCATATGAACAGTTGTTATATCGTCAACCATACATACTCCTTTATTTCCACAGATTACATATTCTCCTTTTGCAAACATAACAGAACCTCCTCCTTTCTGCAGGATACTAATGCAGATTATTCAATCTCTTTTAGTTTCTGACTCATCTTCCTCAAATACATTGACTTATCAGCAGCTTTAAAGCACTCTTCTATAGATATTCCATTCCCTTTCCTATAATGAGAATAACCATAAGCCAGTGGTTCCCAGTCGAATTGAGCGCTATCCTTGAAAAAGCTAAGCTTACTTACTCCATTTACCACACTTGCAAGCATCTGCTCCAAGTCATTTTCCTGAATATTTTCGCATAGGCAACAGAATTCATCCCCTCCGATACGGTAGAGAACTCCTCCAGATAAGGTATCTCTCTTAATCTCGCTTGCGACTTGCTGTATGTATTCGTCACCTTTAGCGTGGCCAAATTGGTCATTAACACTCTTTAGGTTATTGATATCAAACATGACAATATATAGATTCTCAGATTCTTTGGCATACTCAAAGCTTTCGTCAAAGCAACGACGATTTTTAACTTCTGTGAGGGAGTCGTATTTGAAAGACAAATCCTTTAAAAAATTATAATACAACAGTAAAACTAGGGAAAAGCAAGGCCATATCATAAGAAGCTTCGGAAATATTATCTGAATAAAATCTCCAAATAGTATAATACAAAACTGACCTAGCAAATTAATCTGTTCTACTTTGTCATAGGATCGTCCCTTTACTCTCAAAGAGATAAAATATATCCCCAAAGAATACAGATTTATCAGAATAACAATTAAAAACAAAGGGCCTCTTGCATAATGACCATTGGAGTCAACAGAGAATATTAACCCTGTCCATATACTTGATACGCAAAGACCAAAGAGTATTATAATTGGGAAAATGATTCGAATTAAATGGTTTCTTAAACTAGGAACATAGATGACTGAAAATACAATACATATTACTGGCGTTAAGGAAAACCCCAGTACATTACTAATCTTATAGATAGTAAACAATGCAGGAGTTTTATAATCCTCCATGTATACTGTGAATGCCTCAAGGGCTACAATGAAAAATATTAGATGTGCAACAAAAGACAGGTCTCTAGCCTGTCTTTTACCAACCATTCTATCGCTATGTAATAAATATAATATAAATGTCAATATCACAACGGCGATTATATCGGGACCAATCCGAACAAAATACTGCTCCATAGACAAAGCCCTCACTTTTGTATTATTAAACCACAGCACACGAGTTTATAATAAAATTATAACACATTTTATTTTAAAACACAATCAATTAGAGGTTCTTTACCTCAAATAAACCTTTTATATCTCGATGAAGTGTTTTGAGCTTTAGTAGGATAATTTGCTCCTCTAATGCAGCAAAAAAACCATCCAGCATATCTGTCAACGCACAAGACACGTAGATCAGGAAAAAGAGGCAGGTAAAGGGTTTAACGATAAAAATGAGTAAAGTAATCATTGCCCGAAGTAAGGTTAAACTATTGGGAATCAGTTTGGGACGAAACAGTTCTTTCAGTTTCAATGGTTTTATCCTTTCTATAACAAAATGATCATTCTGGCATTAAGTTTATCATAGATATCAACTCTTTTAAGGAACCAATCTCATAATTCGGTTGTATCGTAGATGTCCACTGTCTTCCTACTCGATTCAGCAACACAGCCCTTGCCCCAGCTTCCTTGGCTCCTATAATATCACTGTTACTATCTCCAATATGTAAGATGGCTTCCACAGGTACTTGCAGCTTATCTGCCACTATAGTAAAGAAACGACCTTTTTTCTCCCCTTTATAACAATGCAAGTCATCAGAGATAAAAGCATATTCCGGCTTTACTTTGTCAATAATGGGATCTGCCATAGTATGACTGGAGTCACTGGACAGAATCACCCTGTAATACCGCTTTATATAATCTAGGGTTTCCCACACATCATCATAATAAGGAGCTTTCCCGTGATTCAAAAAAAGTTGGTCCACAACCAACTCAGGATTAACAGCCATATCTGTTTCCCTTACCATTGTCTTTGCACAATCCATAAAAATATCTTTCATTGTAATAAAGTGATTTCCATCCTGCACAATCAGTTGGATGGCTTTTGTATAAAGGCTCATAAGGGATTTTGCCCCAAACTCAGCCAACTCATCTGTATATTCTTCCTTAAGAATTACTTTCCATATATTCGGTATTCTTTTATTGACATCCACTAATGTCTGGAAGATATCAAAACTAATGACTTTAATTTTACACATAAATCAACCTCTATTTCTTCAAGTTCTCTTCCTTCAAGTTCTCTTCCTTATTAAAAATGAATTCTCAAGTGCTTCATAATCATTCTGAGAGCAGCACTTCTTACACTTCTGCTGAAATTCCCTCGTACGTTCCAGCATAGGTAAAAGTTTTATGAGAGGAACAACCTTCACAAGCAATCTCTGCAGTACTAACTACATGATCCCTTAATCCTACTCGGTACCAAAGATTTGCTACCTCTTGTAACTCCTCTTTCGTTTTAGCCAAAAAACGGGGACAATAAGTACAATTGTCCCCGCATAAAGTAATCCTATTTTCCATGGGGGTTTTTCCTTTTCCTTATGATATTACATTGGATGCTTGTGCTTTCTTCCTTTTATAGCCCACTAAAGTCAATAATGCAATTAGAGAGGTAATAGCAGCCGTCAGATACACCTGCCTAAATCCGACATTCATGGTATCCTGATAGGCATCCTCCAACTCTGATTTCATATTGGTAAGCTGCTTGATATAGTCTGCTTTTGCCTGTTTAAAGGCTCCAGGGAGCTCTGCCCTAACGGATTTCATATAGGTAAACATTTGATCAAAGTCTGGCAAACCTGACATACCTTCTGTACCCATTTTGTTTATGTCAATGTTACCCATACTCTTTTTTGCTGCTTCCATTCCAGCAATTCCTTTATCAAGTCCTCCCACGGCCTTCTCCTGAATCATACCAAATATGTACTCTGCCGTATTCTTAGCACTTTTGTCAATGGTGGTAACATCAGATTCCTGAAGCTCATTAAGCAATTCTGTTGGCAATTTAAAATCACTTTTTTTACTCATATCCATTTTCATAGTAAGCATTGACTTAATATCCATAGAATCCAAGTCGATGCCTCCCATCATAAGTGACATCATCTTGTTGTCTTTAATCTGGTTTACAGCCTCACTCAGTTCTTCCACATATTGAATCTTGGGCATGTTCACCTGCTTTGGCATCATATTCATCATCTCAGTACCTACACTCATCCCTGCATGAGAAATGAAACCAATCATAAATGCAGGAGCAATGGCAGTTCCAATGGAGCGTACCAGTGAAACAGCTGCCAAAGCAGAATTGGACTCTTCTTTATCTGTATTGTCTAACATCATGTAATTGATTGGAGTTCCCATAGTGAATCCGATTCCAAGGCCTATGAGTATTAAGCCTATCATAGCAGTAAACATATTCGGATAAACCATTGCCACATAATTAAAGAACAAAGCACCAAATATTGAACTTATGAACCCTATTGCAAGGACTAATTTGGCTCCATATTTATCGATTAATTTACCGGAAACAGGAGCTGCTACTCCCGCAAACAATCCTAAAATGATGACAAAGTATCCACCATCCCCACTAGGGATCTTCATAATATTTTCACATAGCTGTGGAACAAAGATGATCCCCATCATTACAACACCAGTAAAAAAGGACAGTATTAGGGTAATATTGATTCTTGAGCTTTTAAAATAATTTAGATTCAAAACGGGATCCTCTGCCTTTTTCTCTGCCAAAAGAAAGAACGGTAAAACTACAACAAATATAATAACGAATGGATATACCTTTGTACTCAAAAAGCTGTCTATAAAATTAAA
This sequence comes from Bacillota bacterium, assembly GCA_023413555.1. Classification (GTDB taxonomy): domain Bacteria; phylum Bacillota; class Clostridia; order Lachnospirales; family Lachnospiraceae; genus KM106-2. The sequence continues at coordinate 41,376 of JAEZPG010000030.1, forward strand.
GTAGTCGATATTTTTTAATCCATACAGTATCGATAAAACCATAACAGTTAGGGTAAGAATTCCGAAGTAGTCAATTCTCTTAACCTTCTCACTCTTGGTATTTGGAAGGGCAAGAAATCCGGCTAACAGAATAAAGATGGTAATTGGTACATTAATAAAGAAGATGAACTTCCAGTTGTCTTTTCCGAATATATCCAGGATGGCGCTACCAGCTGAGGATCCAAATATATTAGCGATTCCATATACTCCACCTACTAAGCCTAAGGCCATACCCCTCTTTTCCTGTGGAAAAGTGGTTCCAAACTCTGCTGTAGCAATCGGAAGAATTCCACCACCACCAATTGCCTGAACTACTCTGGCTATAAGCAGCACTGAAAAGCTTCCAAATACCTGTGAAAGGCCACAAAACAGAGAACCAAATCCAAACATAAAGATACTAGTAAGATATATGTATTTTCTTCCGAACTTATCAGCTAGCTTTCCCATTATTGGGATGCTCGCAGCATACGCTAAGGTATAGATGGTAATCATCCAGATTCCGGTATTGGGATCAACCCCTAAATCATTTTGTATAATTGTTCTAGCAGGTGTGACAATTCCCGTATCAATGGCTCCCATAAAAATGCCCAATAAATATACGGCCATAATCAGTCCAAATCTGACCTTCTTTTCTTTACTCCTCATAACGCTCTACTTCTCCTTTACAATCTCTTCTACATTCATGGAAATCTTTGAAAGAGTTTGGATGAATTGCTCCTTCTCCTCCTCTGTAATTCCCTCAAAGGCTGATTGTTCCCATTGACTTACAAGATTCTGAATGTCATTCATTAGTTTATGGCCAGTCTCTGTAAGGCTAATCAGGTTCTCACGTCGATTTCTTTTATTCTGTCTTCGGTTAATGAACCCTTTCTTCTCCAACTTCGCAATTGTCTTGGCAATCGTTCCCTTATCCAGTTTATAGTGTCTAGCAACATTATCTTGATTGGCTGTAGATACCTGGATAAGATACATCATGACAAGCTGTTCTGATATACCTACCGGATAAGTCTGCAACCTCCTTTTAAAAAAAGCATGGCTTCCACGTACGATTAGCGAAAAATGATTCATTAGCATAGGCGTTCCCCTTTAGTGATAAGTTCAATAGTTGCACATACAACCATTGGTATTATAATCCTTAAATTTCCATTAGTAAAGTGTAAAATATAATTATTTACCAATTTCCAATAAGAATGTATATGGACAAAACTGATTGTTCATAACTAAAATCAAAGGGTTGAACACTTAGAAGTAGTGTTCAGCCCTTTCTTAATACATAGCTATTTAATTTTAACTAACCTAACAATAAAGAAGATCAATTCACCAAAGAACCCCCCTAAGTATAATACAGTAAAATACCACGGCAAGCTTTCTCCTTTCATACCGCTTATCTCCAAAAGAGTAAAGATAAATACCATAAGAAGCTTTGTCACTCCTATCATGGTCTTTAAAAGACGGTAGACTCTTTCCTTATTCTCCTTGGTGATAGTTACTCCCGTATTCCATATCTTGGGAAATGCTTCTAAAGCAGTAATTCCAATATAGAGCACCCAGCCCGTAATCGGCAGAATGAATAATTCACTCTTAGAGCCCCAACGGTCCACTTCCCCTTTTATATTATAATGTCCAGGAACCTTGTCTGGCAGGTCATTCCACTGAAGAATCAAATAAACAGAGACTCCTATTAATAAAATCAGACATAATATGTCAACGACTATGTCAAACCTATTTCGTTTTACTTTCACCTGAATCCCTTCCTTAATTATTGAAATACCAATATTATACTACTCCGGTCCATACATTGACAGTTCTTTTTTTTTACACTATAATATCGATAATGAATTATCGATAAAGAGGTGCTACCATGAGTAAACAAGCAAAATCACTACAAAGTCTGTCTGTACAAGCCATCCATCGACTTCCCTATTACCTCCGACGTTTAAAAGACTTGGAGAGACAGGGAGTAGAAACCATATCCTCCCCTGCTATGGCAGGGTTTTTGGGATTACATGAAATACAGGTTCGAAAGGATCTGGCTGCAATCAGCTCAACCAGTGGGAAACCAAGAGCAGGCTTTCCTGTAAAGGAGCTAATTCATGATATGGAACAATTTTTAGGATACCACAACGTCAATGAGGCTGTATTAGTTGGTGTCGGCCACTTGGGCCGTGCTTTACTAAGCTATGATGGTTTTAAGGCCTATGGTCTTAATATTGTGACAGCCTTTGACAAGAATTCATCTCTCATAGGCTCTACGATCAATGAAAAAAAGATTCTCTCTACTGATACAATGAGTGATTTATGTCGGCGCATGAACATTCACATTGGCATAATCACAGTTCCCGCAGATTGTGCTCAGGAAGTCTGTAACCAACTGGTAGATGGTGGTGTTTGTGGTATATGGAACTTTGCTCCTACCCATCTGAGTGTTCCAAAACACGTTTTAGTACAAAATGAGAACATGGCAGCTTCTTTAGCTCTTTTATCGAAACACCTAGGACAATTAATAGAAACGGAGTAAATACATGAATACCTTATTTTTTAAATATGTGATAGAAGTTGAGCAAACCCGCTCTATCACCAAAGCTGCTGACAATCTCTTTATGGCCCAGCCTAACCTAAGTAAAGCCATAAAGGAGGTAGAGGATACGATGGGCTTTCCAATCTTTGAGCGTACATCAAAGGGTGTTATTCCAACATCCAAAGGAAAGAAATTCTTAAAACATGCCCATAACATTATCTCCCAACTGGAACAAATGGAATCCATCGGTTCCAGCAATTCCAAAGAACATCAGAGTTTTCGCATCTCCATACCCCGTGGAAGTTACATAGCACATGGCGTTACCGCTTTTGTTGCAGAACTAGACAAGAGCAAAAGCATAAACATATGTGTACAGGAGACGAATTCCATGCAAACCATTAGTAATATTGTGGATGGCCCATTTCATCTTGGCATTATTCGCTATCAGACCATATATGAGCAATATTTTATGGATTTTCTGCATGAAAAGCATCTTCAATCAGAGCCAATCTGGGAATTCGAATATGTGGTAGTAATGAACGAGAACCATCCTCTTGCTGGCAAAAAGACAATCGACTTTGATTATTTAAAGGAATACACGGAGATAGTACACGGAGATACTTACATCCCTTATCTATCTGGAAATGGGAAAGCTTTAACCGAGACTTCACAAGTAAAGAAAAAAATCTATCTCTACGAACGTTGTAATCAGTTTGAACTGCTTTGCAAGATTCCTACTACTTTTATGTGGGTATCTCCTATCCCAGAGGATTTGTTGCAACGGTACCAATTGGTACAGCGCAAATGTAATATAGCTGGCAATCACCATAAAGATCTCCTAGTCTATTCAAACAATTATAAATTTACCACGTTAGACAGAAAGTTTGTGGACAAGTTATATGAAGCAAAGAATGAGGTAGCATTTAATCATTATGAGTAGAATTATATCGATATTCCTATATCGATATTGGAATACTGACATTCCATTTTTATATTTCTAATACTGTATTTAAGTTACTATACTAATTGTAGCAACGAGGTAATCTTGCAAAAATAACCCAGAGGATTTTGTATTCTAACGGCATTTTAACCCTAGTAGACTGACGAGATCCAGCATACACGTAAACCACACGTAAGGCAGCTATCATACTTCTTGATGATATCTGCCTTACCCATTGTTATTATGGTTATATCATTATATCGATATGTGAATATCGATATGTCATGTTTATATTTCCATTTTGTTAAAATATTAACTATGATATATCCATAAAAAAGATAACTTTCAATAAAACATAGGAGGCATTGATAATGGCAAGATTTACATTACCAAGAGATTTATATTATGGCAAAAACGCTTTGGAAGCATTAAAGACATTTGAAGGTAAAAAAGCAATTGTTTGTGTTGGTGGCGGAAGCATGAAGAAATATGGTTTCCTAGACAGAGCCGTTGCTTATTTAAAAGAAGCTGGCATGGAAGTGGAAATATTAGAAGGAATAGAACCGGATCCTTCTGTTGAAACTGTTATGCGTGGTGCTGAAGCAATGGATAAGTTCCAACCAGACTGGATTGTTGCCATCGGTGGTGGTTCTCCTATCGATGCCGCAAAAGCTATGTGGATTAAATATGAATATCCTGATATTACTTTTGAAGAAATGTGCAAAGTATTTGGAATTCCAAAGCTTCGTAGAAAAGCTCATTTCTGTGCAATCTCCTCTACTTCCGGAACTGCTACAGAAGTAACTGCATTCTCAATCATTACAGATTATAATAAAGGAATTAAATACCCAATCGCAGACTTTGAAATCACACCAGATGTAGCAATCGTTGATCCAGAATTAGCAGAAACAATGCCTAAGAAATTAGTTGCTCACACTGGTATGGACGCTATGACACATGCTGTTGAGGCTTATGTATCTACTGCAAACTCTGACTACACTGATCCTTTCGCTTTACATGCAATCAAAATGATTCAAAGAGATCTTGTAGGTTCTTATAATGATGATATGACTAAAAGAGACAGTATGCATAATGCACAGTGCTTAGCTGGTATGGCCTTCTCCAATGCATTACTTGGTATTGTTCACTCTATGGCTCATAAAACCGGTGCAGCTTTTGCAGACTACGGTGCACATATTATCCATGGTGCTGCCAATGCTATGTACCTTCCAAAGGTAATCGCATTTAATGCCAAAGACAAAACTGCTGCTGAACGTTATGGCGTAATCGCTGACTTTATGGGACTTGGTGGCGACACTACGGAGGAAAAGGTAGACTTACTTATTAAATACCTTCGTGGAATGAACGATGACCTTAATATTCCTCACTGCATTAAAAACTATGGCGAAGATAGCTTCCCAACAGAAAATGGTTTCGTTCCTGAAAATGTCTTCTTAGAAAGACTTCCTGAAATCGCAAAGAATGCCATCGGGGATGCTTGTACCGGCTCTAACCCTCGCATTCCTACTCAAGAAGAAATGGAACAGTTATTAAAATGCTGTTACTATGACACCGAAGTAGATTTTTAATAGACTTAAGAAAATAAAGTTTTTTAATAGATGTTTTACAAAACATAAACATTAGTATATACTTATTATAATAAAATAGAAAAGAAAGGTGAAGCTTGTCATTCCAGCTTTGCCTTTCTTTTAATATCAAAATGCAACAGATAAATGAAATGATAAAGGAGACAGAACATGTACAAGATCTTAAAAAAACAAACTCTGAATCCCACTGTAACTCTGATGGAAATTGAGGCTCCCTTTGTAGCAAAAAAAGCAGAGCCAGGGCAATTCATCATCCTTCGTGTGGATGAAGATGGAGAACGTATCCCTCTCACAATTGCTGGATATGATCGAGAGAAAGGTAGTATTACAATCATATTCCAAATTGTTGGTGGTACTACAGAAAAACTGAATCATAAAGAAGAGGGTGACTACCTGCAGGATTTTGTTGGTCCTCTAGGTGTGGCCACCCATACAGAAGGTAAGAAAAAGGTCTGCATCGTCGGTGGTGGTGTTGGATGTGCCATTGCGATGCCTGTAGCAAGAAAGTTCCATGAGCTAGGTTGCGAGGTAACCTCCATTATTGGTTTCCGCAATAAAGACCTTTTAATTCTAGAAGATGAGTTTAAGGCTATCTCTAATAAATTATATGTTATGACAGATGATGGTTCCTATGGCAGACATGGCAATGTCTGTGTTCCTTTAAATGAAATGTTAGATGCTGGGGAGACTTTTGATGAAGTAATTGCCATTGGTCCAATAATTATGATGAAATTTGTTGTAGAAGCTGTCAGACCTACTGGTATTCCTTGTAGCGTATCCATGAATCCTATTATGATTGACGGAACCGGCATGTGTGGTGGTTGTCGTCTTACTCTTCACCAGGCTGGTAAGAATGTAACAAAGTTTGCTTGCGTAGATGGTCCCGACTTTAATGGTTACGAAGTAGATTTCGATGAAGCGCTGTCTCGTGGTGCTATGTACCGCGACTTTGAGAAACATGCTTATGAAGAAGCCTGCAATCTTTTCAATAAGGAGGCTAACTAAGATGCCAAACATGAACCCAAAGAAAAATCCTATGCCATCTCAGGCTCCTGAGGTACGTGCACATAATTTTGATGAAGTAACAACAGGATATACTGAAGAAGTTGCCATTGATGAAGCTCTTCGTTGTCTTAATTGTAAACATATGCCTTGCGTAAGTGGTTGTCCTGTCAATATACATATTCCTGAGTTCGTCGCTAAGATTAAAGAAGGAGATTTCGAAGGGGCTTACCAGGTAATCAGCCAGTCTTCCTCTCTGCCGGCTGTTTGTGGTCGTGTATGTCCACAGGAAACTCAGTGTGAAGCAAAATGTGTGCGTGGTATCAAAGGTGAACCTGTAGGAATCGGACGTTTAGAACGTTTTGTTGCTGACTGGCACAATGCTCACAACACAGAATCTCCCGTAGTTGCTCCTTTAAACGGACATAAAGTAGCCGTTGTAGGTTCCGGTCCTTCTGGTCTTACCTGTGCCGGCGACCTAGCTAAGAAAGGCTACAAGGTTACTGTATTTGAAGCTCTACATACTGCAGGTGGCGTACTTGTTTATGGAATTCCAGAATTCCGTCTTCCAAAGGCAATCGTGCAAAAGGAAGTTGATAACCTGATTGCTATGGGCGTAGAGGTTGAAACCAACATGGTAATCGGTAAGACCCTTACGGTAGATGAGATCTTTGAAATGGGTTATGAAGCAGTCTTCATTGGTTCCGGTGCCGGACTTCCAAACTTTATGGGAATCCCAGGCGAACACTATAAAGGCGTGTATTCTGCCAATGAGTTCTTAACCAGAAGCAACTTAATGAAATCCTACAAGAAAAACCCTGGTACCCCTATAATGAAAGGGGGTAAGGTTGCCGTTGTAGGTGGCGGTAATGTAGCAATGGATGCTGCTAGAACTGCTCTTCGGCTAGGCGCTGACAAGGTGTATATTGTATATCGTCGTTCCCTGGAAGAACTACCTGCTCGAAAGGAAGAAGTAGAGCATGCTATGGAAGAGGGCATTGAATTTAGATTACTGAATAATCCTGTAGAAATCCTTGGCTATCACAACCCAGACGACAGACGTGATCCGAAGAATGACTGTGTAACTGGAATGAGATGCATTAAAATGGAACTTGGAGAGCCAGATGAGCGTGGCCGTCGCCGTCCTATTCCAGTGGAAGGCAGTGAGTTTGTATTAGATGTGAACACGGTTATCATCTCCATCGGTACTTCTCCAAATCCATTAATCAAGTCTACTACTGAAGGACTTGATGTAAATAAACATGGTGGTATCATTGTAGAGGAAGCTACCGGTGCAACTACAAAAGATGGCGTATATGCAGGCGGCGATGCTGTAACAGGAGCTGCAACTGTAATCTCTGCCATGGGAGCAGGAAAGTTATCGGCAAAAGCAATCGATGAATATATTACTTCAAAATAATCAGCACTACTAGCTTATATAGGTATACAACAATAAAAGAGCCCGGACGTTACTAGAAATGGTAACAGCTGGGCTCTTCCTATATGTTTTACATTTTATCCACTATTTATGATTCTCTTTCACTTTGTTTTCTGCACATTTTGATAACTCCAAATGTGGTCAAGACACCACCTGAAATGAACAGGAGTGTAATCCACAATAAAACATTACTGGTATCTCCGGTCTTCGGGGAGTCGGTATCTCCGGTCTTCGGGGAGTCGGTATCTCCCGGTTTTGCCGGTTCAATATCTCCCGGTTTTTCTGGTTCAATATCTCCCGGTTTTGCCGGTTCAATATCTCCTGGCTCTTCCGAGTCTACTGCTTTGACTTCAATAGTAAATTCCACTGATGCTGTACCACTTTTGGAATTGATACTTATGATATGTTTTCCGGTAGATAATGTTTCTAGATACTCGGGTTTTAATGTGATAACCGTGCTACCACTCTCCGCAGTATACCTATCTTTACTAAGTTCTCTTCCGTCAACAAAAACGCTTATAAGGTCTTCAAGAGCAGCGTCAGAACGGAAAGTTATGCCGTCTTTTCCTCCCTTAGTATACTTGCTGTTTGCGCCTTCGATTATAGTCGGAGCTAATTTGGCAATGGATTCGGTTTTAGTTTCACCACAGTTCTTACAGGTGTAGGTGATCACGCCCTCTTTGGCTGCGGTTGCTGGAGTGGTGACCTTACCCTCATCCCATTCATGATCGTGGGAATCGATAATAGATATATTTACTGAGTCTGTAGAGGTAGTAAGAGAATTCTCCACTCCCAACAGGTTAAATACAAAGGTAAGGGTTTGGTTACTATCCTTTTCCAAAGTGTTTAAATATTTCTTACTGATGATTACCGTATCACCACTTACGATATAATCGGTGCCACTTGTCAGTGTTATATCACCATTTTTTATTTCACGTAAGGTATTGTCGTTGGTTATCATCGTTACAGTAATATCCGCCTGTTTCACAATATTTTTATCAAAGGTGGAACTACTCGACGTTACTGTGCTATCACTATACACCACAACACCCTCATTGTTTGTAATCACTTCATTGCCTGCATTGTCAGTAACCTTAATATATACTATCTTTTTGCTATTCTCCGTAAGGGACAGGCTATTTTGCCAGTCGGTGATTGCTTGTACATCAGATATAGCAGTGTCTGCAGCATAATATTGATAGCTTGCAATACCACTTACTGTATCGGTGGCCTGGGCAGTCACTTCTACCTTCTCTTTAAAGAATAAGCCGAAGGTGATGGTATTTAAGAAAGACGTGAAGCCGTTCTTGTTGTACTGAATTTTAATATCGGTAGGAGGAGTTTTATCTAGCTTATAGTCGATTGTTTTACTCTCAGTAACAGTTCCATCGTCCTTTTTTAGATAGAAGATCTGGCTGCTTTCTCCCTCAGTTAAAAGTGTGAGGGAATCCTTCCAATCTTCCCCGTCGCCAGATATCTTGGTGTAGTCGCCAACTGGTGACAGGATGATATTTTCCTTCTGCCAAAGGGATATGTCTTTACCGTTAGTACTATAGTCATTGTCTATGATATCCACTGTACGAATGGTGAGACCTACGGTTACAGTCGGTTTAAAGGTATAATTTGCAGTTGCGTTGCCACCTATATAGATTACATTAAATTTATTCATTGTAGTGTCAAGGGTATTCACAGTTCCACTGATAGAAGCTGTTGGTTTCGTGAAATCGGTGAGTGTATTGGCACTTTCACCATTTACAAATCCGGCTACCTTGACGGTTAGTTCTGGGATATCCTGCCCTTTATTGACGACAACATCATCCACTGAAACCGTTAGATCTTTCGTCCTAATGGTAAATGTCCAGCTATCATCGGTCAAATCTGTAGCAGCATAGTAGTTTTCGTTTGCAGCAACATCGATTTTAACGGTATAAGTTCCAGCATTTACCGGTGCACTGCCAAGAAGATTGCCACTTACATCGTAATATTTTACAGTTGGTGTTGCACAGGAAATGCCACTTTTTGCCTTCACAGTTGCTACCTTTTGCGTGCCACTATAGGTAAGGTTGGAGGGAGAGGTAAAGGTAAAGTCTTCTGCTTTCAAGGTCTCGATGACTTTTGTCCACTTGGCATACAATAACATATCATCATATACTGGGATTGTGGCTGTAAACTCGCTGCCCCAGTCACCACTATAACTTCCGTACTGAGTAAACCAACCATCGAAACGATACAATTTTCTTGTAGGAGGTGCCGGTAATGTGACAGTCTCACCTATAGAAACAAATGAAGATTTAACTAATCCAATAGCGTCCGAATAAAATCTTACCCCTAGAAGTTTATAATCCATCACTGGATAGCCATCTTTGCCGTTTTCCCACAATTTTGCTCCTGTGCTTGAATTACGCACCCAAGAATTCAACCGATCCACTAAAGCGCTTTCCTCTTCTGTCTTCTTTTTCATATCAGCTTCCGTCATTATAGATATATCAGACTTGCTGTCAGATGTAGCTGTACCAATTGCCTTAGGGTAGCTTGTATTTAAAGTATAACAGGCTACTATTCTGTTATAGTTACATCCGACTAAACTACCAACTAGCGATAAATCATATCCATTCGATGATAATGAAGTTACCGTTCCGATATAATAGCAATTTTGAATAGAACTTTCCTCATTTACGCCAGCCAAACCACCTACATTACTGTTGCCCTCAACCATGCCATCAGAATAACAATTTATTATGGATGACCTATATAAAGAACCGGCCAGACTACCGACTTTATCATTTCCCACGATATGTGAATCAACAACTCCGAGATTTCTTATGCCTCCAGAATCTGATAAGTCTCCAAACAATCCTATACAATCACTAACATAAGTTTTAGTCCGTTTATTGATTTTTACACCACTTACTGTATGTCCTTTTCCATCAAATTCTCCTTCAAAATACTCACTAGAAGCGTAAGATTTTTTTATCCCAATCGGAATCCAACTATTCGTTTCCGTGATTTTTGTGTTGAAGTCGTCTTTAGAACAATCATAATCTTTTACTAAGCCACAGTCCAAATTGATATCATTGGCAAGCTCAACCTTTCGTCCTGAAAAGTTAGTATTAGTATTTACCTGGTTAGCAAACCAGGCAAGTCCCTTTGCTGTTTTAATGATAGTGGTCGTTCCATTTACTACATAATCTGTTCCTTCTTGTGCCGAGTTTGCAACCTCTGTCCAATTGTCATAAGTATCTGCTGCAAATGAGATGTTAGAAGGCAAAAACCCTATTACGATGCACAGCGTAAGAAGCATTGCAATTACTCTGTTTTTTATATTCACCATAATTCTCCTTTCAATATAAAATTTGAGAATATGATATCATAAAATGAAGAGTAAATACTATGAACGGAGCGAATTGTCGTTTTTACGGAGTGAACGGTAATATAAATACCTTGTAAACTTGTCATAAGTTGCAGAAGGTATTCTAATTTGCTTTTCTTCTACACAATAAGTGTATTCTCCTCTCCTGTAAATGAATTCTCTTCTATCAGCTTTTTCAAGATAGCAAGGCCTTTTTCCAAGTCGGCAACTGTATCTACGGAACATAAGGAGACACGTACTGCATGATTGGAAGTGTGTGGTCCTACCACAAAGCGATCTGAGCAGAAAACCAGTAAGTCTGCTTTTTTTGCCTGCAGTTCAAAATTATACCCGTTGCAATGGGTAGGTAAGGTAATCCATTGGAAATAACTCAATGGGTTTGCTCCCTTTGGCAACGCAAAATAATCCTGGAAGATCTCGTTACGTTCTTTGGCTAACCTAAGTCGTGTGGAAATCAAATAATCTTTCGTTTCACTTTCTATGATGGTTGTAAGGATTTCTAGATTGAGTAATGGTATCTGAAGATTGACATGATGCATGCCCGATACAACAGCTTCCTTAAGTTGCTCAGAAACAGCCATATAGGCTACTCTCAGTCCTGGGCAAAGTGCTTTGGAGGTGCCAGAAATATAAACAAACCGTTCTTCTACGGAACAGGAAATTGGTACTAAATCCGGTACTAAAAATGAATAGGTATCATCTTCAATTAATATCAGCTTATGGCGATTAAGTATGGTCGCAATCTCATCTCTGCGCAGCTGTGGCATAGTGATTGCCGTTGGATTATTACAGGAGGGTACCAAGTAGATTCCTTTTATATGATTGTTCTTGCAACACATTTCTAAGGATTGTGGGTTCATTCCCTGTTCATCCCCGTCTACAGCTATGAGCTGAATGTTAAGTTGCCTAGCCAATTTGATGAAGTTTGGATAGGAAAAGGAATCCACTGCTATCTTATCTCCTGCTTGAAAAAGAGATATAAGGGCGATTACAAAGGCATTTTGTGTTCCAGAGGTTATTATTATGTTATTTTCGGAGATTGGCAGATGAAACTGCTCCAACCATTTCTTTGCCGCTCTTTTGTATCGATATTCCTTATCAAGCGTCATAAACTCAAATAATTGATTGGCAGATGTTTGTTGCAATATGTCATTTGCCACTTCTAGTACCCTTTGATTGAGTTGATAAAATGGCCGAATCTGTCCAAAATCTATCGAATGATTGTCGACTGAAGTTGTCGAATTTACTGGTTTAGGTCTATGAGACGAGACAAAGGTACCTTTTCCAACAGTACCATAAAGTAGCCCTTTCATCTCACATAATTTAAATGCCCTAGTCACTGTACTTAAATTAATATCCAAATAATCTGCTAACTCTCTTTGTGGTGGCAACTTTGTATTGGGAGCCAACACTCCGTTTTCTATATCCTCTTCCAATGCCTTGGCTAAAGATTTGTATATGGGTGTCTTTAATCTGTTTCGCTGAACTATCCAGGTCATTGGATAATCCTCAAATGAATTTACAGGCATACTCCTTCTTCCCTCCCAATTATATTGTTCTGCATACAATATAAAAATTGATTGCCTATAATAATTATGATATGTATGTATTGTATGTATTTATAGTAAGTACATTATCATACATTATGTTAAATGTATAGATGAAATGGAGGTATCCTATGAATGACTTAACAAAGGGAAATGAATTTAAAACCATACTTTCGTTTTCCATCCCTTTTCTGATTGGAAATCTGCTACAGCAACTGTATAACGTGGTAGACAGTATTGTAGTTGGGAATTTTTTAGGAAAAGAAAGTTTGGCCGCCGTTGGTTTCAGTTTTCAGATAAGTTCCTTACTGATTATTATTTCGATTGGAATCACAATGGGAACAAGTATATTGGTTTCAAGATGTATCGGTGAAAGAAAAATACAACGAGTTAAGGTGCTAATGGATACAGGCATTGGGTTTACTCTACTTCTTTCCATTATCTTTGCAGTCATGCTTTTTATATTTAGCAATCCCATACTTCGTGTATTTCGTATGCCTACTGAAACACTGGAATTATCGGATACCTATTTAAGAATTACATGCATTGGTATCCTTCCCACATTTGGCTACAATGCATTAACAAACATTTTACGTGGGATAGGCGACTCTAAAACACCTACTATTATATTAGTTTTTGCTTCCTTACTAAATATTGCATTAGACCTTCTTTTGGTTGCAGTCATTCCTTTGGGTGTTGCTGGGGCTGCTATTGCTACTGTCATTGCTCAATTTTTCTCCTGGATTGGATGTACAATCTACATTAATCATAGATATCCAGAATTTCGCATACGAATGACACGACTAAGATTAGAATGGGTTGAGCTAAAAAACACCTTAAAAATAGGAATTCCTACAATGATACAACAAGCATTTATCAGTATCGGCTTTCTTACTATTCAATATCTCATTAATGGATTTGGAACAAACTGCATCGCTGCCTTTACAGCAGCATCAAAAATCGACGGTTTTGCACAAATACCTGCAGCAAACTTAGGAAAAGCAATTCCAAACTTTGTAGCTCAAAACCTTGGGGCTAATCAACCGGATCGAGTTAGCAAAGGGTGCAGACTTGCTTTTTTTATGTGTATTGTACTATCAATGACAATATCTACTATCATCCTTGCTCTACCAGTAACTTTCATTAAATTATTCAATAATGACCCAGCTGTCATTGAGATTGGAAAAGAATATCTAAGAATCGTTGCTATATTTTATTGGATTATGGGGTTAATGCAGCTTATAAATGGAATAATAATGGGATATGGCAAGACAGTTGTTCCAATGATTGCAAGTATAGCATCCTTGTGTTTATTGCAAGTCCCTGTAGCCATTCTACTATCAGGGACTGCTCTAGGTCACACAGGCATCTGGATAGCCGCACCCATAGGCTGGGCGGGCGGACTTTTAATCCGGCTTATTTATTACATTAAGATATCAAAAAAGAAATGATAAATGATTATTCTAGTATACATACAGATAGATAGCAAACCAATGAAGAATCGCTCCTGTCAAGACAAAGAAGTGCCAGATAAAATGGTCGTTAGGTTTATCTTTGGCAAACGGAATCATTCCTACTGTATAGATTACACCTCCGCCTAAAATCAGCCAAAATAGGGGCTTGCAGTTATGATACCAGTTCGGCATGAACATAAGACCGCTCCAACCAATGACAAAATACAATGGAAAATGAAGCCACTGTAATCTTCCTGGCCCAAAAACTCCTATCATGGTAATTCCAAGGGCAATGAGCCCCCATTGGATACAGAATAAGACGATTCCTAGGGTGTCTCCCCAATAAACCAGATACAATGGAGCAAAGGTTCCTCCAATAAGAAGATAGATGGAAGAATAATCGAATCTTCGCCAGAGACGTTTTACAGTAGATCCACTTTTAAAGGCATGATAGAGGCAGCTCATCAGCATAAGAAAAAAGAGGCTGATACCATAAAAACAGGTACCCATAACTTTTAGCCCAGTATCAGACTTCAGTAATAAAAGAATCATTCCAACTGCTGCCAAAATGGCACCCACTCCATGAGTTACGGCATTTCCTATCTCCTCTAGGATGGTCAGATGCGGAGGCTCATTCCGTAATCTTATACGCTGCCTTTTTTCTAATCTCTTCTGTTTCTTTTGAACTTTTTTATCCTCTTTGAAAGCACATTTCTTCTGTTTCTCCTCAGTCATATGTAGTTCACCTCATCTATAATAAGCTACCATTTCCTATAGAAATGGCAGCTTTTTTTTCAGTATAACATTTATCTCTGATTTTATCTAGAGTAGTTCCCTTATATTGTAAAGGCTTATTATTGAGGATATCTAGTCATTACATAATTCAATGTGGATTTTATCGTCGATAAACTAATCTCTCTACCCCAGTGAATCTTACCGTTATAGTTGCCCTCAGCTACAATAAAGCTGTTATTCTTCACCTCTAATACAATGACAGAATGTGAATCGTTATTGATACGTAGTATATCTCCAACTTTAATGTTAGATACATTAGTATGAGTTCTTGCTTTTAATGTTCCAAAAGCAGCATCACTTACTGCAAAGGCAAATCCAACACATCCATAACCTCCAGTATAAATCCCACCATTCCATGCATAGTAGTTGGCATTGGTCCAGGTCATACCTTCAGGATACTTGGATTTCATTGCAATCATATCAGCATAAACACTAGCTTCTGTTAGTGAGCCAGAACCTGAGTTATTGTTGTTATTATTATTATTATTGTTATTGTTGTTATTATTGTTGTTGTTATTATTGTTGCAGTTATTATTGTTGCAGTTATTATCGGTAGTGACAGCTTTTACTTTAATAGTAACTTTGTAGGATTTTTTGTTGGCTCCTATACAGGTAATGGTTGCCGTTCCAGCCTTCTTTGCTGTTACTACTCCTTTACTTGACACAGTTGCTACGCTGGTGTCTGAAGATTTCCATGACTTAGCTTTGGTACCTGTAATCTTTAATGTACAGGTCTTTCCAACTGTAAGTGTCTTACAAGTAGTATTTAAATAAGGATTTTTCACCTTTACTGTACATTTGTATTTTTTCCCAGATACTTTTGCTGTTATCACAGCAGTTCCGGCTTTTTTTGCAGTTACTTTACCTTTTTTAGATACTGTCGCTACTTTGGTCTTATTGGATGACCATGTAACCTTGGCACTGGTTCCACTGACTTTCAGTGTGGTCTGGCTTCCTACATAAAGCGTAGATGAGGTCTTGTTTAATTTCATTTTAGAGGCTGCATCTGCTATAACAGAAGATCCCATACCTATGGCTGCTACTGTCATACATAGTACTAGTAGCATAGTTATCAGTTTCTTACTAGTTTGCTTTCGTCTCATATAAACTCCTTTTCCTGTCCCTTTTTCGACATTAATGTTTAATATTTGACATAGTTACCTTGTCATTATAACACATACTTCTTATCCCTTTTTCTAGTAATATCTTCCTAATGGGGAAGGGGGATGGGGTTAGACCTGATTTCATGACAATAAAAAACTATGTAAACATATGGCTTACATAGTTGCTTTTATTATGACGACAACCCCAATACTCTGATTAATAACCACCAAGCTAACCCGTAGTAGGTGACTACTGCAATCAGATCATTGACCGTGGTGATTAGTGGACCTGAGGCTACAGCAGGATCAATGTTAATTTTATGAAAGAAAAGTGGAATTACAGTTCCAACCAGGCTTGATATCAGCATGGCTATTACCAGAGAAAGTCCTACACAACTTGAAGTTGCAAATGCGTAGGTGAAATTCTGATGCTTGGCAAACATAATGTAAAAGCCCACTGCAAGGATAGACACAACACCTAACAACAAGCCATTGAATAATCCAATCCGCATTTCCTTGGCAGTTAAAGCAAGTTTCTGTTTTCCAGTAAGGTGCTCATCTGTCAGTACCCGAATGGTTACAGCTAGAGACTGAGTTCCTACATTCCCAGCCATGTCAAGGATTAGTGACTGGAAACATACAATTAGGGCAAGCTGAGCAACTACCTTCTCAAATATGCCCACTACAGAGGATACTACAATACCGAGGACAAGAAGAATGATAAGCCATGGAAGTCGCTTTTTCATACTTTCTAATAATGGTTCGTTTAATTCCTCTTCTGAGGTCAAACCAGCAAATTTGGCATAATCGTCGCCCAATTCGTCATCTACCACTTCTACAAGATTCTGGGCTGTAATAACACCAATCAACTGATTCTCATTATCTAGGACAGGAATGGAATCCTCACCGTAATCCTTTAATCGCTCAATACACTCCCTAATCTGTTCGTGCGCATGAACATAAGGATAAGAAGTACTGATAAGATCCTCCAATGACATATAATCTCTGGCGATGATTAGATCGGTAAGTTCGATGGCTCCATAAAAACACCCTTTCTTATCAATCACGTATATGGTAGAAATGTTATCCTTCTCGGCAGCTTGGTTTACCAAAGCCTTCATAGCTTGCTTAATTGTCAATCCAACTTCTATTTCAATATAGTTGTTTGTCATAATGCTCCCTATTTCATTGTCGTCATAGGAAGCAATTAGTCGAATTTCCTCTTTGGTGCCCTGATCCATTAACTTCATAATCTGCTCCCTCTGGTGGGCATTCATGTCTCCCAAAAGGTCTAAGGCATCATCCGCATCCATTCTTTCTATAATATGAGCAGCATTCTCCATAGGGATCTCATTAATGTATTGATCTGCATCACTCAAGTGAATGAAGATATCAGAGATTTCCTGAGGATTTAGAATTCTATATAGACGTTGTCTTTCTTGTTGTTTTAATTTACTCCAAGCATCTGCAATATCCTTCTCATGATAATCCGACAGTATTTCTTTTAATTTAATATCATCATTTTCTTCCCTAATGAGATGCAAAAGCCTTTCTTCAAAATTTGGTACCTCCGAGTTGTTGATTATTTCATTACTCATGCTGTCCTCCATGCCTTATTATTGCAGTTTTAGTGATAGTATTCCCAAAGAGAAAGTTCCTATCAATCATTAGAAACCTATTAACACTGTCTACTTTCATAAGTTATTCAAAATTCAACACTTTTTTCTTTATTTTGTTATTATTATCATAGTATTTGTGATATAAATCAGATACAATGAATAGTAAAAAAGGGGTGACAAGATGAAGAATGCCATTTTAATTGTAGAAGATGATAAAGACTTAGCCATGATTACATCCGATATGCTGACTACCTATGGATATCAGGTTACTTGGGCGAAGGATGGAGATTCTGCTTATACTCTGTTATCAGAACATACCTATCATCTTTTGCTCTTAGACATTAATCTTCCAAAAGAAACCGGCTTCACACTTTGTAGTGAAATACGCAAAGTATCTTCTGTTCCCATTATTTTTGCCAGCGCCAGAACCAGTGAAGATGACAAAGTGGTTGGTCTTGACATTGGAGGAGATGATTACATAGCAAAGCCCTACTCCCTGAAAGAACTTTTGTCCCGTATCAACTCATTAATGCGACGTACCTATGGGAATAGAGAAGAAAATTCAATCATTACAGTGGGAGATCTAGAGATACAACCTGATCTTAGAACTGTAACAAAGAAAGGAAAAGACATCTCCCTTTCCCTAAAGGAATTTGACCTTCTTCTATATCTTGCTAGGAATAAAAACAAAGTTGTAAAAAAGGAAACTCTGTTAAATGAAGTTTGGGGGGCCTTTTGTACGGTGGAGATTTCTACTGTTTCTGTGCATATTCGATGGCTACGTGAGAAGTTAGAGGAAGATTCAAAAAATCCTGTTTATATCAAAACCATATGGGGCATTGGCTACTCCCTACAGGACAGATAAGCAATCTAAAGTTACAACATTACTTTTGAGCAGAATAATAATTAATGATGGAGGTATAAGCAAGATGCAATATTATATAGAAAAAGATAAGAAGAACATACATATTAAAGAAATAATGGCCTTATTGAAACAATCCTATTGGGCAAAAAATAGAACGGAAGAAACTGTGAAAAAGAGCATAGAGAATTCCTTATGCTATTATGTGATTGAAATCGATACAGAAAAGCTGATTGGCTTTGCCAGAGTTATTACAGATTGGGCAACTACCTACTATTTATGTGATGTTATAGTGGATGAAGAGTATAGAGGAAACAGGATTGGAAAAACCATGGTTCAGACAATTACTGAAGATGATGCTTTAAAAAAATTACGTGGATTGTTACTGACACGTGATGCACATAATCTATATGAGGCTTATGGTTTCTTCAGGGATACAGAAGGCTGTATGCAACACAATCCAGAATAGTTATATAAAACATAGAAAGGGCTCATAACTTGTGAAAAAAAAATTATTTGCTGTCACAATCTCTTTTATCTGTATTCTTACTGCAATAACCATTCTATTTTACAGCAAGCTTAACAACAAAGGATCTGAGGAAACCAAGCGGGAACAAGCAGTAGCCCTAAATGAGATTGAGCAGTTGGCAAAGCAAATGACAGGTACTACCACCAACGGGGACGATCTTAAGCTACACTCTTTCATTGAGTCTCTTAGAGAAGATATCCTAAGTAGCTCTAAAGAAAGTACTAAGCAAAAGCAGACTTCTCTTGTCTTGATTTTTTATTTTACTTGT
Source organism: Bacillota bacterium (assembly GCA_023413555.1). Lineage (GTDB taxonomy): Bacteria > Bacillota > Clostridia > Lachnospirales > Lachnospiraceae > KM106-2. Next base: position 60,467 of record JAEZPG010000030.1, read on the forward strand.
ATCATATTTCTTCTTATTGTATTTGGCTATGTCTATCGTGCGATTCTTCGGCCATTTGATAAGATGAAGATTTATGCAAAAGAGATAGCCAATGGAAATCTTGATATTCCTCTAAATTATGAAAGAAGCAATTATTTTGGAGCCTACACTTGGGCATTTGACCATATGAGAAGTGAAATTGTCAAAGCCAGATCCTATGAAAAGGAATCCATTTTAAACAACAAAACGGTGATAGCCACCTTATCCCATGATATTAAGACACCAATTGCTTCCATTCGTGCCTATACGGAAGGTCTTGAAGCAAATCTTGATGCTACAGCCGAGAAGCGACAGCATTATATCTCCACTATAATTACAAAATGTGACGAGGTTACCAAGTTGACCAATGACTTATTTCTACATTCCTTGTCCGACTTAGATAAATTAAAAATGGAGTTTGAAGAAATCGAATTATCTGATTTTTTACAGACGAATTTTAGAGAAAACGATGAACTCTCTGGAGAGTTACGCCTCATTCTTCCATTTCCAGAAAAAACTCTGATGGTAGATCAAAAACGTCTTAAACAGGCTGTTGACAATCTTATCAATAATTCAAAAAAATATGCGGACTCCAGAATGGAACTTTCTGCAGTGATTGAAGCAGATTTCTACTGTATTCATCTTCGTGATTATGGACCTGGGATTCCCAATGAGGATATGCCATTTATCATGGACAAATTCTACCGAGGACGTAATGCAGGCGAGCAAGATGGCTCCGGTCTAGGGCTTTATATTGTCACTTACATTATGAAACAGCATGGGGGACAGCTAAAGTTATATAACCATTCCGATGGTTTAGAAGCTGTACTAGCTCTTCCTATGAAATAGACGATGGAATACTCTGATCACTTATTCATCTCTTAAAGATTTCTTAATAACTCTCCTGTTATGATTGGTGCATGAATCAAGAATCATAGAAAGGGCGAATTACAATGAGAGAAACAATATTAAAAGCAATCGGAATATGCAAGAGCTTTGCGAATAACGGTGAGCAAAATCATATCTTGTCAGGCGTTGATTTTGAACTATATAAAGGGGACTTTACTGTCATTATGGGGGCATCTGGCTCCGGCAAATCCACTCTTCTCTACTGCCTAAGTGGCATGGATATACCAACTACAGGAACTATTTCCTATGCTGGTAAAATAATCACCAACTATAACGAAAAGCAGCTGGCCTTATTGAGACGAGGAGACTTCGGCTTCGTCTTTCAGCAGATGCATCTGGTAAGTAATCTCACCCTATTAGAAAATGTAGTGGTACCTGGTTATCTAAAAAAAGGGCGCTCGGCTGCAGCGGTAAATAAAAGAGCTAACGAACTACTGGATAACTTTGGACTTGTGGAAGCCAAGAAAAGACTGCCTAAGCAGACTTCTGGTGGAGAGCAACAGCGAGCTGCCATTGCACGTGCTCTAATTAGCGAACCCACCCTTCTCTTTGCAGATGAACCTACAGGAGCTTTAAACCGTAAAAATGGAAATGACGTTTTGGAACTGCTAACCAAGATTAATCAGATGGGACAAAGCATCCTCATGGTTACCCATGATATTCGAAGTGCACTTCGGGCAAATCGTTTATTATACCTAGAAGATGGGAATATAATTGGTGAACTATCACTCCCTCCCTATTCACTCGAACGCTTAAAAGCACGGGAATCTCAGATCACTTCCTGGCTGTCCTCCATGGAATGGTAAGGGGACGATGGAATGGTACTACTAACCTTATTAAAAGCAAATATAAAATATAAAAAAAGTAGTTTTATCAGTATTGTAGTATTAATGCTGGTGATTACCTCTGTATTAACCTCTGTGATAAGTATAAAAACTAACATGAAGAGACGTGCCTATGATGCTCATCATAGTGTAGATACTGGAGATATCATTCTATTTACAGAACACAAACAAGTAACCGACGACCTGCTTACTAAGGTCAAAGCCTGTAATGGTGTTTCTCGTATCAAGGTCAACAAATGTATGCATTTACGAAATACAAGCATTAATGACAAGGAGCTCTCTTTTAAAATATATATTGAGGGCTTTCGTAACCACAATTATCCCTACGAGTTGTTTAATGAAGAGGGTAATGCTTTTGTTCCTCATAAACCAAATCTTAAGGACAACGAAATACTCTTACCTATCTCCATGAAGGACATCGTTTCCTGTAAGGTAGGAGATACCATGAGTTTTGATATTGGCATTGATAAGATTGATTTGAATATTGCAGGATTTATTGAAGAACCATTTTCAGGTTCCAATATAATGAACATTAAAAGCTTAGTTGTTACTGAACAATTATTTAATACCATAAGAGAGCGTTCCAATATAGAAAAAGCTCCAGATAATAGGTACATCTGGGATGCAGATCTAATAAATATCTATATAGAAAAAGAATATCAGGATAAATTGAATGAGGTTACTAAGGACATTAACAAAGAAACTAACATAGTATCCCTTTCCTTTACCTCTCTGACAAAAGATCAAGTCATATCCTATACCCTTCTTGTTACGGAACTTATCTGTGGGGTATTACAAGGCTTCGCAATAATCCTATTTGTCGTTGTAATACTGGTATTGTCTAACAATATAAACAGTAGTATCAAGATGGATTATACCAATATTGGTATCCTCAAATCCCAGGGGGTTACAAAACTACAGATTCGTCTAGTACTATTCATCCAATATCTGCTTTCTGGGCTAATCGGGGCATTGTTTGGGATTCTTATTGCCATTCCACTGGTACGTATGCTGGCTAATTTGTTTATCTCTACGTCTGGTTTATTATTTTCAGGAAGTATTGCACTACTTAAAAGCGCTGGAATTCTATTAATAATTCTGCTGATTATGGCTATCTTTATTCTCATAAAGACCAGAAAGATCTCTAGAATATCTCCGGTTAACGCAATCTCTGGTGGTTTGAATAACATTTATTTTAAGAGTCTCCTGCAAACACCGGTAATTGGAACATCCAAGTCTTTCTTAAACCTGCGACTTGCTTTCCGGCAGTTAACAACCAATACCAGTTGGTACATAGGTACTTGTCTCATTATTGGGTTGTTAGTATCCTTCCTTTGTCTATCAGCCTCCTTTAATGAGACTTTTACAGAGAAGTACTTTAATGAAATGTATGGTGTCAAAATGAGTGATGTTAGTGTAGAGTATAGCGATTATCTTTCCAAACAACCCGAAGTAGAGGCAGCCATAGCTGCAATTACTCCAATTGAAAAAAAACTCTTTCATGGATACCAATATGTCCTTACCGATCAAGAGCAGAACCTGGTTCAGATATTAGATGATACTACCTATTTTAAGACAATCCTAGAAGGAAGAGCACCAAAGTATGACAATGAGATTGTAGTTACCAACTTAGTCAGCGACTTAATTGGTAAAAAAGTTGGGGAAACTGTAGAGATACAGTATCAAAAGACAAAAAAGGACTTTATAATATCTGGTATTTTCGACAGTTGTTCTGAGATAGGAAGGACACTTGGAATAACTTTAGAGGGAATACTCCAATTGGATCCAGAATTTAAAATAAATGCCTATGGGTACTTTTTAAAAGATCCCCAAAAAGCAAGTGCCGTGATTAATGCTATTAATGCTACCTTTAGCACAACGAATCAGATTGTAGCAAAGAAGTCAACGATGATGGATCTTAATAGTATGGACAGCATCATGATTGCTTCCGACATGGCTATGTTGTGTATTTGCTTCATCTCAGTGTTTTTTGTTGTTATTGTCATCTGTATGATATGCAACAAGATGTACCTAAAGGAACGGCAATCCCTAGGAATCTACAAAGCCTTTGGGTTTACGGCTACTAATCTACGGTTTCAGTATTGCTTTAGATTCTTATTGACAGCATTATTCGGATGCTTCTTGGGAGGCACGGTATTCGTGCTCTTTGGCAACACCCTTAATAGTAGTATCTTAAAGCTAGCGGGGATTGTCTCCTACTGGGCTCCCATCACCTGGTTTAATCTTGGTTTACCAGTAATTGTGATATGTATTACCGTATTCTTATCCTCCTTTATCACTATGAGGAAGATTAAAAAGATAGAGGTCAAATCTCTCATTGTGGAATAATGCTATACTGATACAACCGGAACAAAGCCTCCCAATAAATGGAGGTCTTTGTTCCTTACTATCCTAGATTCACCTCTTTAGGAGGCTTCTTACTCTTCCTGTAGGACAGCTCCTTCTACATATTTACGTTCCATCTGATGCCGAAGCTTACGATTTTCTACGGATTCAAAAATAATTGAGAAATCATAATCCTCTGGATAGAGGTGATCTGCTGCTACTATAAGCTTAATTCTCTTATGGTTGATATAGATTTTCTTATCCGGAAGCTGTACCTGAAGAACTCCTTTGTCATCTGCTGTAGTACAGACAATACCAATTTTCTTATCTGGGAGCACCATGACACTGTCACCCAGTTGGTACTGCTTTGCCTCCTCCTGCCTATTGACTAACACTTTTTTCTTCTTTAATTGAGAGGTGGTAGCATGCCTGATTTCTTTCGTTCTCCCCTCTGTCCTCATAGCTTCCCTAAGGGGCTCAAGACTCTCCGGTAATTCTGTCCCATAAGCAGCTTCTACAGCATTATTTAACATGGACATAGGCATTCCCAGTTTCTCAGCAATATAAAAGGCACAGCTTTCTCCAGCTTCTCCAATAATCAGCTGATACATTGGGCGAAGACTTTCTCTGTCAAAGGTCATTCTGGCATTCACAATTCCCTCCTCTTTGTCAGCAAAGTGCTTCACTTCTGGATAATGGGTTGTAACAAGAAATAGTGCTCCACTTTTCTTAAGCTCCTTTATAATAGCAATGGCTATCCCCATGCCTTCTGTAGGATCCGTTCCAGAACCCATTTCATCCATAATAACTAGACTGTCTTTATTGACCATCCTCAGTATCTCAAGCAAATTGGTGATGTGGGAGGAGAAGGTAGAGAGATTCTCTGTAATATTCTGTCCATCTCCAATATCACAAAGGTAACTACTGTTCATACAGATTTCTGCTTCCTCACAGCCTACGTGAAGACCACACTGAGCCATCATACACAGAAGAGCTACGGTCTTAATGGCTACAGTCTTACCTCCAGTATTGGGACCGGTAATGACAACCCCCTGGACCCCATTGCCAATCTCAAACTGTAACGGAACACAAGTCTGTGGATCCAATAATGGATGCCTTCCATTTACTATACGGATATGTCTATCTGTAGTAATTTTGGGTTCTACTGCATTAAAATCCAAACTTAATTTTCCCTTGGAAAAAATATAATCCAGTCTTTCCACCGTCCGAGTATTTTCTTCCATGATTTCTGTCTTATCTGCTAACTGCTCCGTAAGAACATATAGAATTCTCCTTTCTTCATTTTCCTCATCTACCTTTAACCATTGTAATTCCTCATTAAGCTTAGCTACCGCTACTGGCTCAATAAACAGTGTATTGCCTGTAGAGGACTTATCTATGACAGAACCGGGTATCTTAAATTTACACTCTTTTTTTACTGGAACACAGATTCGACCACTACGAAGTGTGCTGTAGTTATCTGACATACTGTCTTTATTAGCTCTCATAATGGAATCTGCCTTCTCCCTCATCTTACTTTCTGTCCGTTCAATCTCTCCCCGTAGACTTCTTAAGAGCTTAGAAGCATAATCATCCACTCTACCACCTCGAATCTGGGCTTGAATGGCATCTCTGACTTGGTCTAAGGCATCAAGATTCTCCTCATAATACGGTAAGGAGAGCGTCAGCTGCTTACATTTTACTAAATAAGCTTTTAATCGGCTGATTGCTGTAAGAGACAGGCCGATGGTCTCTAACTGTTCTGGTGTCAGACAACCTTCTTTTTTTGCCAAGGCAACCAGTTCACTAATCCCATTGAGGGAAATCATAGGGGGATTTCCCATTTTCTCTATCAAAACTCTTGCCTCGGTAGTCTCCCTTTGTCTTGCCAAAAGCTCATTTTCTGACAGACAGATCGTGGTTCTCTGTATCTCCACTTTTGCTCCTTGTGTTAAGGCATATTCCATCCATTTTTCCTTTATCTTGTCAAATTCTAATACTTTTTCTGTATTTATCATGATTATCACCTTTCTTTTCTATCAAATAAAAAAAGACCATAGGTATCTGCATACGCAAACAATACCTAATGGTCGTATTTATTACATAAGGAGATTGCATACATCCCTATGCATGAAAAAAACATGACACTTCCGTCATGCTCCTATAATTATGGCATTAAATATTATGAGATTGGATAGCATATTGTAAGACAGACACAAAAAGGACGCACTTCTAGTAATTACTGAACTGTTCCTTTGAGATTATTCAATTCGTTGATTATTGACTTACAACCGCTAACATAAAATCTCCTTTTTCTTTCATTCACAACCAGATTACACCAAACATCACATAATGTCAACACTTTTATTATGGACACTTACTCTAGCTATGTAAAATATGGAAAATGTATTTTTCTGTGACCTATGATACTTCTCATTCGTGTATAAGGTAAGGAGGTTTGATATGCAGCCTAAGACTGATCATAGAGAAAAGAAGCAACAAGTGTATGAAAAGTATGCTGATCTGCTTTATCGTTTGGCCTATTCCATGGTACTGTCCTCCCATGATGCTGAGGATATCGTACATGATATATTTACGAAGTATTATATCAAATCCCCTCATTTTAAGGATGAGGATCACGAGAAAGCATGGTTTCTTCGAGTTACCATCAACCAATGTCATGACTTTCTGAAGAAACAACACTACAGGACCTACACTCCTTTAGAGGAGGTAGTAACCCTGGCCCACAATAAGGAGGAGCTCGGTATTCTACAGACTGTTCTTGGCCTAACAGAAAAGTATAAGATCGTACTACTTCTTCACTATTTTGAAGGCTACTCAGTAGAAGAGATTGCCCTCGCTTTAAAGCTCTCAACATCTGCTGTAAAAATGCGACTTTTGAGAGGACGGGAGCAGCTTAAGAATTCAATTGGAAAGGAGGACTCCTATGTTTGATAAAAAAGAAATCGATCTATATCACAGTATTACTGCCCCTGATTCTTTAAGGAACAGGGTATTTGACAAAAGAAACAATCGACCTACAAGAATATGGTATAAGAGACGCTTTACCCTAACGGCTGCCTGCCTTGTTCTTTTTTTCTTGCTGTCTTCTGTGATGTATAGGAATCTTGTACCTAAGAATTATCAGGTACTAGTAAAAGGAAGTCCTATTGGTTCTTCACCAGTTGTCTTATCCTATCATACCCCATACACTAAGGCAAATCCTTCCATGATCAGTTCAAACCTCTTTTCCACCATACTTGATATTCAGATTTCTGGTAATACTATGATTACCGTATCCGGTGGAACTATTTATGACACAGCACATCCGGAAACCAAGGGAGAACGAATCACTCTTGTAGATGATTCCAGACTTTGCTGGACCTTTATAGATGAATTCTCTTCTTCCGGTCTTACCTTAACTGTGGTCTCTGAAAAAACTGTGGACACCTATGTCCTCAAAAAAGTCAAAGAAACCGGGATATGGACTATATCCCAAGAATAAACCTGGAGGTATTAGAAATGAAAAGAATTATTGTAATTATGTTAATTGCAGTTATGTCTGCATCCCTATTCGTAGCATGTGGAAAGAAAGAAACAGAAAAGCCTGCACTTACAGGAGACCTTACCCAGATCATGGACAAAATCTATGAGAATAAAAAAGTAGAGTTACCTCTTCAGACAGTACCTGTAGATCTTAATGATGAGTTAGCTTTATCATCCTATACTGGGTTAACTGATGCTTCCCAGATTAAAGAAGCTGTAGCATCTGAGTCAATGATTGGTTCACAAGCTTATTCTGTTATACTAGTAAGAGCAAAGGATAGTGCTAATACTAAGAATATAGCAGATGCTATGATAAAAGGTATTAATCCAGCCAAATGGGTCTGCGTAGAAGCAGATGACATCAAGGTTGCCACCTATGATGATGTGATTTTGTACGTTATGTTATCCTCTGCTCTCTCAGATACAGTAACTGCAAATGAACTCATTGAAGCATTCAAAACAGTATGCGGTGGAACCATTGATGTAATCAAGTAGATTATGTTATTTTCAAGTATACCGTTTTTATATTACTATCTGCCTACCACACTCGTACTTTATCTTTTGGCTCCAAACTGCCTAAAAAACGCCGTTTTACTACTGGCTAGTCTTGTCTTTTATGGTTGGGGAGAGCCAAGATATCTATTACTGATGGTAGTGTCCATTTTATTCGGTTATGGATTCGGAATACTGATAGAGAACACTGAGAATACGAAAAGGGCCAGACTTTATCTGGTTCTTTCGATCTTGGTAAGTCTAGGTACTCTGGGTTTCTTTAAGTACGCTAACTTTTTTATCTACAATGTCAATCTAGTCACTGGTATCTCGATTCCCCTCCTATCCATTGCCCTACCTATTGGTATCAGTTTTTATACCTTTCAGATACTCAGCTATGGCGTTGATGTATACCGAGGAGACGTTAAGGCTCAGAGAAATCTTCTGAATTTTTCCACCTATGTCACTATGTTTCCACAATTAATAGCAGGACCAATTGTGCGTTATAGTGATATAGAAGATCAATTAAAATCAAGAAGACATTCCTTCGAGCAAGTATATAAGGGCATTCGACGCTTTATTATTGGATTGTCAAAAAAGGTCTTATTTGCCAATCTGCTAGGAGAGTTATGTAGTATCTTCAAGGACTCGAATGACAAGTCTGTGCTCTTCTACTGGATCTATGCCATCTCCTATACTCTTCATATCTATTATGACTTTTCCGGATATAGTGATATGGCAATCGGACTTGGAAAGATCATAGGCTTTACCCTACCGGAAAACTTTAACTATCCCTATATTTCCAAAAGTATCACTGAATTCTGGAGACGATGGCACATATCTCTGGGCTCCTGGTTTAGAGATTATGTCTATATCCCTATGGGTGGAAATCGGGTACCCTTAAAAAGATGGTTTCTTAATATCCTGGTAGTCTGGATGCTTACTGGGTTCTGGCATGGAGCCAACTGGAACTTTATTGTCTGGGGGTTACTATTTGCAATTCTTTTGATGATAGAGAAACTATTCCTAAACCGGTTACTAGCCAAGGCTCCTTCTATTCTGGTGCACCTATATGTGATGTTCTTTGTCATACTAAGCTTTGTTATCTTTGATGCCACCAGTGTAAGACAAGCTTTTTCTTATATAGGAGCTATGATGGGAGTAGAAGATCTTTCTATTACCTCAAAAGAGAGCTTATACTATCTTAAAAGTTATGGAGTAGTTATTATCGCTGCTGTGATAGGAAGCCTTCCTGTGGCAAGATGGGGCAAGCTAAAACCACTTAAGAATTCTTATACAGAGGCTTTGCTACTTCTGATCCTGCTTTTATTGGTCACCTCATATCTGGTAGACGGCTCCTTTAACCCATTTTTATATTTTAGATTCTAGGTGGTGTATATGAAGAGAAAAAATGTTATCTGTGTCTTCCTTATAAGCTCAGTCTGGTTATTGCTCTCCGTTACCTGTCTGTTAAAAAAGCCCTCTACCTTTTCTGATACTGAAAGGAGAACGCTGACTCAGTTTCCTGTCATCACAACAGAAAGCCTGCTAGGGGGAGACTTTGCCCAGAGCTTTGAGGATTATGCCACAGACCAATTCCCACTTAGGGATAGATTTCGTACCCTAAAGGCTTATTGGCAGTATTTTGGCTTTAGGCAAAAAGACAACAATGGCATCTATATTCAAAATGGATATGCAGGAAAATTGGAATATCCAATGAATGAGACATCTATTGCCAATGCTTGTAAGAAGTTTAATAATTTATATAAGAAATACATGAAGAATAAGAATTGTAAGATCTATGCCTCTGTGGTACCGGATAAAGGATTTTTTCTAGCAGAAGCAGGGGGTTATCTATCTCTTAATTATGAATTGTTATTTGACATGGTTAAAAAGGAGCTTCCTTTTGCAGAATATATATCCATTGAGAATGCCTTAGAGCTATCTGATTATTATAGGACAGACACTCACTGGCGTCAGGAGGAGATTGTAGAGGTTGCAAAAAAGTTGGCCCGTGCTATGGGAGTCGAAGCTAACATCCACTGGAACTTTACCAAGGTTTCGACAAATAAACCCTTCTTTGGAGTATATTATGGCCAGTCTGCTCTGCCTTTAAAAAGTGATTCTCTATACTATCTAACTAACCCTGTGATTGAGGGGGCAACGGTTTATCATGAGGATACCCAAAAAACTACAGCTGTCTATGATAAAGAAAAACTAGAATCAAAAGACCCTTATGAGATGTACCTGTCTGGAGCAGCCCCTATCCTAACCATAGAGAATCCACTGGCTGAGACAAAAAAAGAGCTTGTAGTCTTTCGGGATTCCTTCGGTAGCAGTATTACACCTTTATTTATTGAGGCTTACTCCAAAATCACCTTAGTGGATACCCGTTATATAGACAGTAATCTGGTTGGGGATTATGTTGAATTTGAAGATACGGATGTATTGTTTTTATATAGCACCTTGGTGCTAAATAACTCAGCTGTGTTAAAATAACTATAAAATAGGTGGCGATTCATTCATTGTTTCGCCACCTACTACCTATTTGTGCGGATTGAGATCTTGCCTCTTATTATAGCCTTTTATTATATCATTCCTTTTATTATATCATTCCTTTTAAATCATAATCTTCTGTTTCGTACTGACTGGAATAATAATATTACTGAATCCATAATCTTCTACCAGTTTCTTCATCTCACTCGCATCCACAGACCAATCAAAATCTAACAGATGCACTCCAATCACTTTCTTGGTTATTCCTTGAGATTTGACTTTTAATAGAGTGCTTAAGATATGATGAATAGCTACATTGGCTTCTTCTCGTCCATTCAAAAAACCTTCCTCCACAAGATTGCAGATCACCGCATCTGTCTCACCAAGTACTTCTGCCTGCTCTTTTGTTAGTTCACTATCCCCGGTGATATAGAAACGTTTTCCCAACATCTCAATAAGATAACTATTATGAATGGGATCCCAATGATTGAAATGATTGGTATGGTAGCATACGATATTGATTGTGTCCAATGACAGGCTGGCAGGCTTATCATATTGATTCGTATAAAGGATCTCAATCTGCTCTAACTCAGCCTTTTCTTGTTTGAGGATTGGCACTACAATAGAGGGAGGCCCTACTATAGTAATATTCTTCCCCTTCACTTCAGGTAATTTGTCAGCACTGAAATGATCTCCGTCATCATGAGTAAAGACTATGATGTCTCCAGATAAAACTTCTACTGGACTAATCAAGTTGTTAAATGCATCTACCAGAATTCTTCTATCTAAAGCTTCTATTACCAATGCACCTACACCAATATTCTGAATAATCACTTGTTTCATATTAATCCCTCATCCCTTTCTCTGCTAACACAGTGTCAATATAATTAAAAAATGGCTTCTTTCTTACCTCCTCAGTATGCCTTATATACCAGTCATACGACTCCTGTAAGCCCAACAAAATAGGCTTAGTATCTGGCATTAGTTCCTTCTGTCTAGATATATCAAGATAGAAGTTATAATCATAAAATGGGAAATAGTCTCTTTGTGAATGATTTTCATCAACATAAATCTTCTTTAGGGAAGTTTTCGTTACTTGGTAACAAAGCTCTACCCACTGGGTAATAGACACCACATCTTCATTGCCTACATTAAAGATATGGTTCTTCGGTTGCTGCTTTAGGATAATATTAATGAAACGGCATAAATCCTCCACATGAAAAAACTGTAGTGGCATAGAACCGTCCTTTGGAATGAAAAATGGTCGTTCTTCTATGGCACAATCAAAGACAAAAGGCTCACGGTACACATTCTGCATAGGTCCATAAAGATAAGGTGACCTAAGTACATAAGCTTGTGGCACATGATCAAGTAGGTACTTCTCTGCTGCTAGTTTATCGGTCCCATAACTTCCCCAAATTTCATTAGGACCACATAGAGCATCCTCACTAAATGGCTGAGTCAATGGTTGTGTCGGTCTCCTACATGCTTATAATGTATTATTATACTATATTTTACCATTATTGTTGAATATTTTCATGTCCTCAACAAAAAACTACTGTCTATTCACTCTCATTGGAATGAATACGACAGTAGCCCTTTACTCTATATCTATTTTAAAAACATTCTTATTAACTTCTCATGAAGATTGGTGTAAGGTTGATACCTCATTGGCAAGTCCATCCAAGTCTTCTTATCTACAATACTGCGATAATGAGTAAAGGTATCAAAGCCGGCTTTTCCATGATAGGTACCCATTCCACTTTCTGATACTCCCCCAAAGCCCATATTACTTGTGGCTAGATGGATAATCGTATCATTGATGCAACCTCCACCAAAGGTACAGGACCGGAGTATTTTAGCCTGTGTCTTTTTACTTTCGGTAAAGAGATACAAGGCAAGAGGACGGTCAAATTGATTCACCTGATTAACCACCTCATTCAAGCTATCAAAAGTCATAATTGGTAAGATTGGTCCAAATATCTCCTCCTGCATAACAGCATCCTCCCAGGTCACATTGTCTAATATGGTTGGCTCAATCTGTAGCATTTCCTCCTTGGTCTTTCCTCCATAAACCAATTTATTCTGATCAATTAGGCCCAGAAGACGTTTATAATGCTTTTGATTAATAATCTTTCCGTAATCTTTATTTTCCAGGGGCTCTTTACCGAACTGCTTTACAATCTGACGTTTTAACTCTGATACCAAAGCATCCTTTACAGAATGGTGACAATAGATATAATCAGGAGCTACACAGGTCTGGCCACAATTAAGGAATTTACCAAAGACAATTCGCTTAGCAGCCAAAGGAATCTTTGCAGTAGAATCCACAATACATGGGCTTTTCCCACCCAGTTCCAAGGTAACTGGGGTTAAGTACTCCGATGCCATCCTCAGTACCTGGCGGCCAACCGTCTTACCTCCCGTAAAGAAAATATAATCAAAATGCTGTTTTAGTAGCGTTTGATTCTCCTCTCGTCCTCCTGTTACCACATAAATATACTCAGGTGGAAAATTCTCACGAACCAGTTTCTCAATTACCTTGCTGGTTGCCTGTGCATAGGCACTTGGCTTAATCACTGCTGTATTACCTGCAGCAATCGCATCTATAAGGGGTCCTATGGTGAGTAGCAATGGATAATTCCATGGACTCATGATTAACACGGTTCCATAAGGTATTGGGCTTTTATAGCTTTTTGCAGCAAACTGGGCAAGAGGTGTCGCAACCCTCTTGTTTTTGGCAAATCGCTTAGTATGGTGGATCATATAGGTCAGTTCTTCTAAAACCATACCGGTTTCACACATATAGGCCTCCATAGCACTCTTCCCCAAATCCTCCTTTAAAGCCTCATGAAGTTCTTCCTCTCTGACTAACATGGCTGCTTTCAGTCTTTTTAGCATCTTTATTCTAAACTCAATAGGTATCGTCTTGCCAGTTTTATAAAAAGTTCTCTGTTTTTCAATAATATAATGGATTTCTTTCTCTGTCATATTGTCTCCTCTCTACTATTACTCAGTTCTTGTTATCCTTCCTCTACTGTGATTGCATTCTTAACCATTCGGTAAAATGGTTCTAATTCCTCCGCATTAAGTAGCATCGGCACCGGATAAAGAGGATTGGCCTCTTGGTCTGCATAGCGGGCCATAATCGGTATATCCTTTTCTTTTATTTCAGGAATTGCAATAGGAATCTCCATCTGGCGATTTAACTCCCATATCTTTGCAATGAAAGCTTTTGCTCCCTCCTGATAGGTCCTATCAGCGGTTACCAGTCCAGTCTCAACTGCCAACTTCCAAAGCTTCTTATGAGCATGGATGCCGTAACCCTCTAAGACATATGGCAGTAGAATAGAGTTTGCAAGACCGTGTGGCGTATGATAAAGCCCTCCTAAGGAATGGGCAATCGCATGTACATAACCCACATAAGATACTGTAAAGGCGCCTCCCGCCAGATAGGCTGCTTGAAGCATTGCTCTTCTAGCTTTTAAATTATTGGGCTCATTATATGCAATAGGCAGATACTTAAAAATAAGCTTAATTGCTTCTATGGCCTGCCTTCTGGTTTTCTTTGTAGTAGATCGTCCAATATAAGCCTCAACTGCATGGGTAAGAGCATCTAATCCTGTGGTGGATGTCAGATTTTTGGGAAGTCCTACGGTAAGCTCTGGAAGTAGTACCGCATAGTCTGGAATAAGTGGAAAATCATTGATTGGATATTTTCTACTGGTCTTTTCATCAGTAATCACAGCCGCTACAGTGGTCTCACTTCCTGTACCAGCAGTAGTTGGTACCGCAATTAACAATGGAATGGATTTATGTATCTTAAGGATACCCTTCATGGCATGAACACTTTGCTTTGGCTTAACAATTCTTGCCCCAGTCGCCTTGGCGCAGTCTATAGCAGAACCACCACCTACCGCAAGTATGCCTTGACATTGATTCCTAAGATACTGCTTTCTAGCCGCCTCTACATTCTCAATTGTAGGATTGGCTACTGTCTCATCATAGGTAAAAAGATGTATTCCTACTTTCCTTAAACCTTCTTCAAAAGGCTTTGTAAGTCCCAACCTTTTAATCCCCTTGTCTGTGACAAGTAACAGGCGTTTGATCTTCTTATCAATTAAAAGCTGTACGACTTCTTCTATACTGTTTATAATAGCAGGTTCTCTGTAGGGAAGCAATGGTATCGCAACACGAAATCCTCCTTGAAACACTCTACAATATACCTTTTTTATTCTGTTCATACCCTTCCTCCTCAACAATAAAAATCCATTGATTTCCAATTATGTTAGAGGTATTATAAAGGTGGGGGTTACCCCTATGTCAAGAGGAGGGTGATTACATGTCTGCATCAAAAGAATATTGTATCTCATCAGGTACCTTTGTAAAACTCTGTAATACCACAAGAGATACCCTACGTTACTATGAACAGGAGAGAATTCTGATTCCACATAAAAACCCAAACAATAACTATAGATACTATAGTTATGCCCAGATTACCTCCTACTATTTCATTGCAACCTTTCGGAGCCTTGGTTGTCCGGTATCCGAGATTCACTCATTTTTAGAGGCTCAGACACCAGACGCCTTTGATCCATTTATAAATAGACAATATGATGCTTTATTACAGCTTCAAGTAGAACTAGAGCACAACATCGCTTCTCTAACCATGTCTCTATTATTAGTAGATAAGATGCGCACTTGCCCAGAAAACGAGCCAACACTATCCACCCTTCCAACGTCTCTTCGCTTCCGTAATACAAGAATTAATAATACCGCATATCATGCTGCAGATCTAATAGAGGATCTGAAACGACATATTATGTACTGCCGAAATGATCACCACACCAACACTTTTCCTATTGGCGTCACCATTTCTCTTGAAGATTTTTATAAGAGAGACTATCGTTACGATCATCTAGTTAGTTTTACAAAGAGTAGTAAAGAGGATACCTCTCAGCTTCCTTATCCGAAGATTCTTTGTTGTGTCTACCGAAGCCAGCTTCAGGATATCACTTGCTTATATCAAAAGATGTATGAGTATGCTGTTGCAAATAGTCTAACCATGTGCTCAGATGTGTATAGCATCAGCTTGGTAGATGTGGTCTATCCTAACGATTCTCACCAGTATCTAAAGTTCATCTTTGTGTGTGTAAAGTAAATGAATATCGTTCTCTTCCCTGAGTTGACTTTTATATTGGATTGCCTGATTTTTTGAATCCTCCCATTTGGAGAAATGGTATATTTGTTGTATCAACCGTGCTGTTTCACTCATACTCTTTATAATATATGTTATATTTTTACATTTTTTCTTTACTTTGTGTGTTATAAATAATATACTAAAATGGATAGTATACTCGGATCAGGTACATTGACATACATGTTACAGCAATAGATGGAATCGTACATTATGTTTTACTAATTGAGTAGGGAGAAGGGAATGGTTAAAAAAGTGAAACGGAGTAAAATTACAGCTATCATAATTTGTGCTTCTGTATTAGTTGTTGCGGTTGGTTTAGGTATCAATGTATATAAATATCTAGAAGCAAAGAAGGTTATTACCTTTTCAAAAGAGGAAATTACAAGAGCATACATAACAAGTGGAAATACTGGTGAGATAACTGAGTTAACAGGATATAATCTTGAATTAATATATAATGATTTTAAAGATATAACAATGAAACGGATTAAAAATATTGACTCAACAGGTTGGAATTATTCCGTTGATTTTCTTGTTAATAATAATACAACAAGAATTACAATTATGTCTGCTACAGAATGGAATTTTTCTGGAAACAGATATAGGGTTTTCATTGAAGAAGGAGAAAAGATATTCAATGATATTGCTCAGATAGCGAATTAAATAACCATACCATTTGGAAAAAGGCTGGAGGGTAAACTCCAGCCTTTTCTATCATCTAAACTGCTCCACATAAAATCGATATTTGTCACAACGATACTTGGAAAAGAAGTATTCTAATGCAATTTCTTCATTGTGGCTAGGGTATCTTCCATACATAACTCCTTTAAAAAGAAGAGCCGGTAAATCAGACTTTACATCTAGATATTTACTATCCTTATCGCCACAAGTAGTTGCCTCTATCGAACGAACTGCTCTATTTATGGTAAACCCATATTCTTTTTCAAGTACGTCATATAAAGAATTCTTAGAAAAATCAATCTTTTCAATGCCTGCAATATGTTCATAACATAAGTGAGAAATTGTAATATTAACCGGTGTGTCATCAGCATATAATATCCGTTCAAGTCTAAATATCTTATCATATTCAGTGATTCCCAAACGGTTTGCAACACTAACACGTGGATTTACAACCGTTGCACTTATCACCTTAAAAGAAGGTGTCATTCCCATACTTCTAATTTCATCGGAACAGCTTGATATTTTTCCTAACCCACTTTCCTTCTTCTTCTCTGCAACAAATGTTCCTTTCCCTTGGATTCGAAAAAGATACCCTTCATTCACCATAACATCAAGAGCTTTTCTAACCGTTGTCCGGCTCATGCCGAACATTTCCATTAGCTCTCTTTCTGACATTATATTAGAACCTGGTTGCAATGCATTATCTTCAATTTGTTTCATTAAATATTCAATGATACTGTAATACAAAGGAACTGGCGCTGTAATTGACACTTTCTCACCCCCTTACACCTTTTATTATATCAATTATAATAGTTTGATACAAGATTTTAGATTATATTGTTCGTATTATCTGTATATTTATTCAGTCGCCTTTTTAAATTCTTGTATGATTGTCATCAAGCTTTCTTCATTACTGTCGTTATCTAGTATCGCCTTACCTACAAAAACTCCAGATGCACCAGCCTGTCGAACCATTGCCACATCTTCGACCGTATGTACTCCCACTCCACAATAGATATCTCTAGTTATTCCCACACTTCTTAGATAATCAATACAGGATTTTAGAGTACTATATTTAGGATTAATATTATCGTGGGTCGGTTTCGCTTGCAGATAGATAAATCCATTCGAATGAATCGCATCCTCTATATGACTTTGTGGCATATGGAATTGCACATAACAAGATACGCAAATTCCCTGTTCAATGAGTTTCTCCTTCAAGTTTTTATCCTTGGAACCAACTACTATGACGTCTAAAATATTGTTTTTTACACAGAATGAAGTATACTTTTCTACTCCAATCTCATTAATCGTATCTTCATAAACTACCATTAAAAACTTTTTATCATGATAAGTTGTTTTCATAATTTGTATGGCGTTTAAGTATTCATCGTAATTATCCGTCTTACTTAAGGCTTTGCTCATTCGGTCTGCAATCATAGCACTTTCCATGTAAGGATCTCTCGCTGGTAAATCTACCTCAATAACATCAGCACCAGCTTTCACATAAGAACCACATCGCTTTACTGTATCCTCTATACTAGGATAGCCATTCGATAAATAACATATTAATTGCATAATCTCTCCCTTTTTGTCTATAATGCTGTATATATTTTTCTAAATAATTCTTCCATTTCATCAACGGTAGGAATAATCGGATTTGTTTTGGTACATCCATCTGCTAAGGCATGTTTTGCCATCTCAGGTATCTTTGCCATGTACTCTTCTTTGTCTAAAATCAATTCTCCAACACTCGATGCTATTCCTATCTTTTTATTAAGTTCTAAGATTGCCTGATCCAATTCTCCATTACATAAACCAAGTTCTTCATATTTTTTTCTTGCAGTCTCATCCTTTGAATTAAATTGAATGATATATGGTAACACGATAGCATCCGCAAGGCCATGTTGTATCCTATAGTAGCTTCCTAAGGTATGTGCAATAGAATGAGTAATTCCTAAAGAAACATTGGTAAATGCCAGCCCAGCTACCATAGAACCATTCATCATTTTATCACGGTATTCCATATTAGAGCCATCGGCAACAGCCAAGGGAAGATATGTAACTATATCCTTAGCGGCTTGCTTTGCAAGAATATCGCTAAGATAATTTGCTCTCTTGGAAACAAAAGCTTCTAAGGCATGTGTTAATGCATCCATCCCTGTCTCCGCTGTTAACTTAGCCGGAAGAGAAAGAGTAACACATGGATCACATATTGCTACATCAGGCATCATCTCCATATC
The DNA here is from genome assembly GCA_023413555.1 of Bacillota bacterium. Classification (GTDB taxonomy): domain Bacteria; phylum Bacillota; class Clostridia; order Lachnospirales; family Lachnospiraceae; genus KM106-2. The sequence continues at coordinate 79,243 of JAEZPG010000030.1, forward strand.
GCCAATACCAAACTTAAACCCAGTTTCATCATCTGTGATTACAACAGAACGACTAACCTCGCTAGCGGTACCACTTGTGGTTGGGATACATACAAACTTAGCCTTATTACGTAGCTTTGGTATTTTATTTGGAGGAGCCATTTTCTCTAACGTATCAATTTCAGGATGCTCATAAGTTACCCACATTGCTTTGGCACCATCCATTACGGATCCTCCACCAAGTGCAATAATTAAGTCCGGTTTTTCTTCAAGCATTTTTCTTGCTCCATCCAGTACTGTATGAAAGGTTGGATCATGCTTAATTCCACCATAGAGTACACTTTCAATCCCAGCTTCTTTTAGATATTCCTGAACCTTATCTAAGATACCCGCTTTTTTCATGCTACTTCCACCAGTAACAATCATAGCTTTGTTTCCTTTTAATGTTTTTAGATGTTCTAGACAACCATTCCCAAATACTAATTGATCACCAGCTATTTTCATAGGTCTCATCATTGTTGTACCCTCACTTTCTATATGCACTTACTACCTCGCACACAAGATCATAATCAATTGGATTGGAGATTACTCCACCCTTTTTCAGGCTAGAACCAATAATACATCCATCTGCTATCTGTAGCTGTTCTTTTATGTTATGAGCATTTACTCCACTTGCAGCCAATACTGGTACATTTACCACCTTTTGTACTCGTTTGATCATCTCAATTGGAGTTTCCACACCGATTGCAGATCCTGTTACTAGAATGCCATCCGCTCCATTGGATACTGCATCTTTAGCGGATTGTTCAATTGATATATTGGATGATAACATAGTAGAATGCTTAACCTGAACATCTGCTAAGATTTTTACATGCTCCGCATGCAAATTCTTGCGGGTGGACATACACTTATTTGCACAAGGGTATATAATTCCATCTGAAAATAACACGGTATCTACAAACACTGGGATTCTGACAAAACTAGCACCTGTAATTGCTGCAATTGCAATAGATACTTCACAATCATTAAATGCCGCATCAATTCCAAATGGAATAGATATCTTGTCCCTAACTGCCATAGCAGCTGCCGTTAGTGCTGTCACTTGCGTCTTATTAAGAAGGGCGGTAAAAGGAGTATCCCCCATATTCTCAATAATAACAGCATCCACACCTGCTTTTTCTAAAGTAAGGGCATCCTCTACTGCCTGATTTAATATTTTGTTATAGTCACCATCAAAACCGGGTGAACCGGGAAGTGGTAAACAGTGTACCATGCCTATAATCGTACCTGCTTGTTTTTCAATTAATTTATCCATTTCATTCCTACCTCCATCGTACTGTAAAGACAAAATCATTTATTTACTGCAAAGCGGTAGAGGCCTTCTAACGTGACATCACATAATAGTTGTTCTGCATCTGCCCTTTCCTGGCCTCTTAAAAAATCCTTTAGATTTTCCAAGACAGTTGTCATAGTAACGATACAAGTCTTAACCCCCATTAACCTACCTACTGTTAGCATACAGGCAGATTCCATATCGATACCAACAACATTCAGTTCTCTTAGCTCTTCAAATAATGGAGCATAATCCTTCTTTTTTTCCAACGAAAACTTGGAGTCATGCATTTGACTATAGAATCCATCCATTGTGCAATTCACACCATTTACATAGTCAGCCCCCATATCTTTTACAGTCCTATTCATGGTCTGAACCAAATCAAAATCTGCCACAGCAGGGTATGCTTCCTCTACATATGTTTTGCTTGTACTTTCTCTTCTCATTGCTGCAACTGGTATAATAAACTTACCTAGCATGTCATCCTGAAGTGCCATCACTGTCCCCATACGAACTGCAACTTTCATCCCTACTTCATACATTTCTTCCATTGCAATTGCAGCAGACGGAGCACCGATACCTGTAGAAGTTACTGTAATTTTTATTCCTTTATATGTTCCTGTATATGTATTAAATTCTCTTGCGAATGCAACATGTTCAACCTCACTAAGATTCTTTACAAGCCTTTCTATTCTCCAAGGATCTCCGGAGAATATGACATAGTCACCTATCTGTCCTGGTTTTACTTTAGAATATAAAGTCTCTTTACTCATCTCATTTCCTTTCTCATTTGATTATATCTGCTATATAATTCTGTCTCCTCTGGAAGATTGGTACAACATCCTCTTTTCTCAATCACAAAAGAGGATAATACACTTCCGTACATGCAACATTCACGAATACTCCATTGATTCATATATCCATACAAGAATCCTGCCACATAGGCATCTCCACATCCTGTAAAATCTACCACCTTTTGAGGCTTACAGATAGGAATCCACTCATGGACTAATTCTCCATTATGTCGCCAATAATATTCACTGCCATCACTGCCATGTGTTGTTATAATTAATTGAGCATTTCCTAGATTAAATAAATCTTCTATCCTATCAAGATTCATCCGTCTCTCAATCTCTGATTGTTCCGACTCATTCATAAAAATAATGCTACTATATAACAGTATCTCTTTTAATACATTATGGGGAAATGCATCAAAATCGGCCTTCATACCAAAAATCAATGGAATATGGTTTTTCTTACACTTTTCATAAAACTCGTAATTATCCAATTCATTTCCAACTGTAAGAATTCCATAGCTGACATCTTTAAAATAAACATTCTTAAGTGGTTTAAAGTACTTTTTATTTTGAGCACCCTGATAAAAGAGTGTAATATGACTACCTCTTTTATCCTCCACCAAATAGCATTTTGAAGTAGCTGCTTCTTCAACGACTTCAATGCCCTCTGTTATAACACCAGCATCTTCTAAAAAACCTTTCAAGCCACTACTTTCATAATCCTTACCCACACGAATTAATGGTTTAATCTTTACATTGAGTTTCGATAGAGCAACCGCAATATTGATTGGGCAACCACCCATATAGATATCATTATTGTCATCATTAGTTACAATTGATGTAAATCCTTCTTTGGCAGGTGATTCTATATTTAATATACGATCCAAACTTACATATCCGCTAATTACTAGAGTTTTTCTCATGCCTCTACTCCTGTTCTGACATAAATTCTTGAGAAGTGCACACACGTCCCAAGTACCTATGAATATCATCCAAATGAACCTTATTTACCAAATCGCTATTAGTTGCTACGCAATCACTTAACACGGTAACTTTATAATTCAAGTAATATGCATCTGTAACTGAAGCACGTATACAGCAATTTGTTTTGGTGCCTACAATCACTAAGTTGTCAATATGATGCTCTCTGAGTATTAAATCCAAATCGGTTCCAAAGAAAGCACTATATCTTCTTTTCTTAATCACATAATCCTTCTTCTCGTCTACATACAACATAGGATCGATTGCTTCTCCACCAGAACCTTCCATACAATTAGGTCTCATAGATACCAAATTCTGATCAAACTTATTGGCACGATAGCAATGTTGTGCAAAAATAATCAAATCTCCTCGATTTCTGCAAAAATCCTCTACCTTTCTAATGACAGGAAGAACAATCTGATTTTCTGGGTAGAAAACTAGGCCATTTGGATTTGTAAAATCGTAAACCATATCAACAATTAGCAATGCATTATTATTTGATTTCATAGCTACCTCTCACCATATTGTTTCTATTTTTCGCTATAGATACTACCAGTAAGACTATAATTATGATAATGTAAGGGAGCATGTTAAATACTCTTGCAAAGGAACTTATATAGATTCCTAAATTCAATGCTAATGATCGCATAAATCCAAACAAAATTGCAAACAAACCTGACCTTACTGGTGCACCATCCCCACAATAGATGGCTGCAATTGCAATAAATCCTCGTCCAGATGTCATATTTTCTACAAACATGCCGCCTACACAATCCATAGAAAGACTTGCACCACCAAAAGCGCAACACACCGCTCCTATGCCAACAGCTATGTACTTAAGTTTTCCTTTTTTTAGGCCTATTGTTTCTGCAGCCTCTTCATTCTCACCAACTACACGAATATGCGTTCCTACTTTGGTCTTGTACATGATTACCCACATAACAAAGATCAGAACATAACTTAGATAAGTTAATAGTGTATGACCTGAAATGATAGCCCCTATCACAGGTATTTTAGAGAGTAGAGGGATTGTCATACGATAGTTCTCTGGTACATAAGCCCCTACTACTAACTCAGATAGACTCATATACTTAAGTCCAAAAGACGTAATGGCTGTTATTAGCATGTTGATTGCCAGTCCGACAATAATTACGTTTCCTTTTAGAGATATCCCAAAGTAACTAAACACTAAGCTCAATATAATGTTTATTGCAACAGCTATTAGAAGCGCTAGGAGATAGTTATTGGTATTCATCATAGCAATACAGGTAACAAACGATCCTAGCATCATCATTCCATCTAAGGCCACATTTAAAACGTTAGCCTTATAGGCAAATATACCTCCTAGAACTGCAAAAAGAAGTGGTGCTGCATTTAAAATGGTGTCATACATAACTTTACTTATTATTGTCATGCTATGCTTCACTCCTTTCCTTTTTTAGCTTCTTTCTAACTACTCCGAAGAATCCTTTTTTGTAGTATTTAACTGCTAACAGAAGTACCATTAAGGCCTGAATAATACTTACAATTTCCTTTGGAACACTTGTAAATAATTCGATCTTGCTCATGCCTACTTTAAGAACACTATAGAAGATAGCTGCAATTACAACTCCTACTGGACTATTGCCACCTAGAAGTGAGATTAACATACCATCCCATCCAAGCCCTGGAGAACCAGAGAATTGCGCTGAATATCTGAATTTTTCGCTTAGCATCCAGCCTGCTCCAGCAATCCCACTTATTGCACCACTAATTAACATAATTATTATAATTTTCTTTCGTACAGATACACCGGTTGCTTCAGAGAATTCTTGATTATAACCTATTGCGTTAATCTCATAGCCTAATTTAGTCTTTTTCATTAGAATAAATACAAGCACCGCTATAAATATTGCTGCAAAAGTAAATAAAGTCAAATCCCCTAAGCCAATCTTATTTATCATTGCTGTGTCTTGGATTTTTGGAGTGGAAACATATCCTACAGGGCTAGGGTCTTTAAAAACACCTTCACTTAAAAATGTAAGGAGTTCTACAATGATATAATTCAACATAAGTGTTACAACGATTTCATTTACGTTATAGTATGCTTTTAAAATTGCAGGAATTAGTGCTGTAAGCATACCTATGATGATTGCAACCACCATACATACTAAAATATGTACTGCTGGATTGGATATATGTAGATAACTTCCTACTATCGCTGCCGAAAAACCTCCAAGGACCGCTTGTCCTTCCACACCCATATTAAAGATATTGGCTTTAAAGGAAATGGCAATCGCCAGTCCTGTTAAAATAAGAGGTGCAGCCACATGAAATGTTCTCAGTAAACCAGTGGTATCAAACAAAGCTTTTGATATCATCTGATAATATGTAGATAATGGATTATCACCAGTAAGCGTAATTATGATTGCTCCAATTAAAAAGGTAATAACAATTGGAAGAATAGTATTGAGTAGAATCTTTTTCATTTTCATAGTCACCTTCTATTTTTATTCTTCTGGCTGAATACCTGCCATCATTAAACCTATCCCCTCTTTGGTATATTCGCTTCGTTCTACTTCACCTATGAATTCTCCCTTATACATAACAAGGATACGATTGCTAAGGCTCATGACTTCTGATAATTCACTTGAAATCAGTAGAACTGCCTTTCCACTGGCTGCAGCTTCAATTAACTTAGTATGTATATATTCAATGGAACCGATATCAACCCCTCTAGTTGGCTGTGAGGCAATAATTACGTCAGGATCTGACATCATTTCTCTTGCTATGATAATCTTCTGTGCATTTCCTCCGGATAGTTCTGATACACATCCATTGGCATCTGAAACACGAATAGAATAATCTTCAATCATTTTTTCTCTTTTCTGATTGATATTTTTCTTCTTTAAAAACCCATGTTTGCAAACGTCATTTCGTTCAAAATATCCACAGATACAATTATCTGCTATGGTCAATTCTCTACATAAACCTTGGGCATATCGATCCTCTGGTATAATACCAATCCTATGTTGTCGAATACACTTAGGCCATTGATTCGTGATATCTTCGCCATTGATTGTTATACTGCCTTCTTTCACACACATCATTCCGCTTAATACACGTGCCAACTCACTCTGTCCATTCCCCTCTACTCCAGCTATCCCAAGGATTTCTCCCTTGTGAAGATTAAAAGAGATATTATTTAGTACATTCTTGCCATTCTTATTCGTTGTAACTAGATTTTTTACTGAATAAACAACTTCATCGCTGATATTTGTATTATTATTTTGGACTGTTAGTACCACATCTCTTCCTACCATCATTCTTGCAAGTTCTTGTCGATTTGTATCAGTGGTATTAACATTTCCTACTAATTTTCCTTTTCTTATTACGGTAACACTATTACTTACACTCATAACTTCTTGTAATTTATGAGTGATTAATAATATGGTCTTCCCTTTGCTTTGTAAGGCTTTTAAATTATCAAGTAACTCATCCACTTCTTGTGGAGTTAATACTGCAGTTGGTTCATCTAGAATCAGAATAGAGGCATCTCGATAAAGCATTTTAAGTATTTCTACTCGCTGTCTCTCCCCAACAGATAGATCGCATATCCGATCATCCGCTTTCATCTTAAAATCATATTGATCTATTAACTCCTGAATTTTATCTTTCTCATTTTTTGTATTAATAATGGGAACTGTAATCTTTCCCTTAATCTTACACTTAATTTCTCTTCCCAGAATAATGTTCTCATATATAGTAAGGCTGGGCACCAGCTTAAAATGCTGGTGCACCATACCAATACCCATATTGATAGCTTCTCTTGGAGAGCGAAAGTGTACTTTCTTACCATTGATCAGTATCTCACCTGATGTAGGTTGTTCCATTCCAAATAACATATTCATTAAGGTAGTCTTCCCGGCCCCATTTTCCCCAACAATGGCTTTTATTTCACCTTTTTCTACCTTCATATTCAGTTTATCTACTGCAACAAAATCACCAAATCTTTTCTCAAGATCAATAATTTCAATCATGTTCATGTCCGCTCTCCTTTGCCCGATGAACTATTTTGCAAATGATGCCTCAGTATCCGAATATTTTAAGTGTTTCACTTTTTCTGGATTCAATTTTTCTCCAGCCTGACCATTGGTAACTACAATATCACCACTAGCTATTTTATCTTTTACTGCCTTTAATTTATTTTGAATGTCAGCCCATGTATCTTTACCTTCATCCGTAATGTATTGAGAGATTACACTTAAATCAGTAATTCCAGAACCGCCACTTGCAACATCATAAGTAAGAACATCTTCTAAAGAATCAATTTTGTCCGATTTGTAAGCTTCACAAATCTCTTTCACCGGTACATTAGTATTTTTAAGAACTGAAGTCAGAATGTTTCCAGGTCTTGTGTTATCTTTATCTGCATCTACTTCAATAGCAAACCGTTTTGCGTCAGCCGCCTTTGAGGTTACACC
>JAEZPG010000089.1 GCA_023413555.1 Bacillota bacterium
TCTGTTATCTGCCATCATTTTGCAGGAAGGCTTAGGGGTTACCGGTATCATTGGAGCAGCTATGATTTTGGGAGCCACCTTTGTCAGTGAGTTAACATCCAGGGAGATGTAGTCAGTAAGGAAGTTCCGCTTTTAATTAGAAGTCAGCAGGTATCGTTGAATATAATAAGGAATCCGGTATGTGCTATAGCTTTAGATTATCTGAAGAATAAAAAACAGTGTAATTCGTTTACATACGAAGAAGTGCATATATAAAATAATTTAGAGGGAGTTTAGCAATATGACTTATTTTAAGTCATGGAGTTAAGCTCCTTTTTTACGGCACAACTGAGATGGAACAGCCTGTCAGACCAAACAGAATTGTGATATAATCAAAGTGATAATATAGAGGTATTTAAGTAAGGGAGCAAGAAGCGATGATAATAATAAAGGAAGCATTGGAGCAGGCAGGTTATTCATCGGAATCTGTCTATGATGGTTTGACTGCCATAGAGCTTCTTCGTGAGAAGAACTATGAATTAGTGCTATTAGACATCATGTTGCCTTACCGCAGTGGAGACCAGCTTTTAAAAGAGCTAAGGACCTTTTCCTAGATACCTGTCATCATACTCTCGGCCAAAGATATGGTGGGAACCAAGGTGGACCTTTTAAAACTGGGAGCAGATGATTATGTTACAAAACCATTTGACTTAGACGAGGTTGTAGCTAGAGTAGAGTCCAATCTAAGAAGGTACATTACTCATGAGAAGCAGGAGGAAATACTATATTTTAAAGATCTAGTTCTAAATATTGAGGAAAAACGGGCAATGATAGGAGATTCTGTGTTAGATCTTACGGCCAAAGAATTGAGAATCTTAGAAGTTAGGTAAAGGGAGTAGCTCCAGGTCAAGAATATATAGAAACAGTTTGGGGGTTGGGTGCCTCATTGAATATCCTAGTATGAATGGCTCTATGACTGCTAAAGAGAATCTGAAACTTCATCGAATTATAAGGGGGTGTCCCACAGCGGGAAGAAGATGAGGAATTATTGGAATTAGTGGAACGCTGTAGACATCATCTTGTAATAGAGTGTGAAGAGACAGAGAAAGCTGTCAGGGTACAGGAAGAAATTCTACACACCAACAGATACAAGGTATTGCAGGATAAAAGCATCTGGATAGATGACTTTATTGATAATAGAAAATTAGTGATGAAAGCCTTAGTTGAACAGGGAATCCTTCCTACCAAATTTGTGGTGGAAGGTGAGACATTGGAGAATTATTTTCTTTCGGTCATAGGAGGTGGACGAAGAAATATTGTCGTGAGTAAATCCATTGAGGTTCTGCTCATTAGCATGGTGCTTTATGCAGCTAGACTCAGCTTTTGTATTCCTCTTGCTTTTAAGATTAAGAAGGCTGTTGTTGTAACAGTTGCTGGAATAGTATTAGGGATTTAAGCGATTTTTTTGTCAATCTCTTAAGTAAAGTTCCCGTATTAGATACCATATTAGAGTATACGCCATTTTCCCATCAGATAATAACTATGGATATGAGCCAGGGGGAGCTCATAAAGATACTAATCATTTTGTGTATCGTGCTATTTTTCTACATCTTATTTTTGAGGAGACAGGTGGGGAGGATCAACAGAATACTAAAAAAACGATTAAAAAATGGAAGCTCTCAGATTATCAGTCTGGAGATGCTAGATTCCAGCCTCAACCAGCTTACCATTTCAATTAATCAGTGCCTTAAGGCGGAGGAAACCCTCCGTCTTAAAGTTGTTCATGAGGAAAATGATTTTAAGCAGCTAATTGCTAATATCTCACATGATCTTAGGACCCCTTTAACAGCGATAAAGGGATATCTACAGCTCTTGGAAAAGGATACTCTCGCACAGAAGCAACAGGTACGAATAAAGATTATGAACACTCATATAGCAGAGCTAGAGTATCTAATTAATCAGTTCTATGAATATGCCTATCTACTGGATAGTAAACCAGAGGTGGAGATATCTTCTTTCTCTTTGTCTATTGTGGTGGCAGAATGTCTGGCTGCTTCTGTACCAGAATTAGAAAAGCGTGGCTTGACACTGGATTTTGAGGAAAGCAATGTATGGGTAGAGGCAGACTATAACATGACACTTCGAATTATACAGAATCTTCTCCGTAACTGTGTAGCCCATGCCAATAAAAGTGTTAGCTTCTAATATGGGCTGTGAGGTAGGGACTGACTTTGAAGGGGATTGGATAGATGTTTACTGTTATTATCCGAAAAAATTAAGTATAATAAGGGAAAAAGGGGTGTGAGTGTATATGGTAATAATAATATTTTGTTTTACTATGGTTATAATGTGGCTGGCATTGGCTGCCACCTATGGAGTAGGTGCGGTACATAATGGTAGATATACCCTTGGAATTGTCCTCCCAGCGAAGGTACAGGAATCTGAAGCGGTTCAGGTGATTCTCCATCAGTATGTAGTAAAAAAGAGAATTCTTCATCTTATTGGGTTTGCTTTCATTGGTCTTAGTTATCTCATGAAGGATTATATATCCGTTCTATTAGTCTATGTGTTTACCTGGTTTTTTGTCCTATTACTAATCTATACAAAGCTACTAAAGAAGTATGCTTGGAAATTGTATGAGTTAAAGAAGAAAAATGGTTGGCTAGCGTTAACAACAGCAGAGAAAGAAGCAGGCATGAAAGATGATGAGGATATCTACTGGTTAAAGGGAAAGAAAAATCCTAATCAAAAGGCAGGTATGCAGGAAAAAAGAGTGGGTTTTGGCCTTGAGTATAACGGCAGCAATAAGTGGAACTTTGTCGTTATAGCAGTAGTTAGCATATGTGTTCTTGGGCTGGCTATGTTTTTATTAAAGTTTGATTTGGCCAAGGTTACCATGGAAAAGTATGGAGATAAGATTTCCATCGAAGCGGCAGATATGGGAGTTACCTTTTCTCTTAGCAGTGTGAAAGAAGTTACCCTACTTAAGGATTGTCCCTCTATGTCTAAAAAGCATGGCTATAATGGGAGTAAATTTAATTTTGGGACTTTTCGTGTATCCGGAATCGGTACTTGCGAAGTCTATGTCTATACCCATACAGATCAGGCCATAGAAGTGACTACGGAGCAGAATACCATCTTATTTAACATGGAGAGCCAAGAAGACACATTAGAAGCATATCATCAGCTAAAAGATTGGTATAAGAAACGCTAATGAAGCTAGCTTAATATATAATTGGAAAGGAAAGTAATATGAAAGTTTTTGTAGTATATGCACATCCAAGTTGCAATAGTTTTACCTATCAGGTAAAGGAGAGATTCCTTGCAGGACTAGTCGATGCGGGTCATACCTATGAGATCTCCGACTTATATGCCATGAATTTTAAAGAGACCTTTACAGAGCAGGAATACATGCGGGAAGCATTTTACCAAGAGGACTTGCCAGTTCCTGAAGATGTCTTAGTAGAACAGAGAAAATGCGTAGAGGCAGATGCCATAGCCTTTATCTATCCTGTATTCTGGACCGAAGCTCCGGCCAAGTTAGTTGGTTGGTTTCAGAGGGTCTTTACTTATGGCTTTGCCTATGGAGAAGAACCAGCTCTTCTACCTTTTCAGAAGGCTATATTTCTGGTGACTATGGGGGGAAGCCTGAAAGATCCTATCCGCCAGAAGGAAGTGGAGGCTATGGAGACGGTGATGCTACTAGATCGTATTAATACCAGAGCAAAAGAGAAAAGGATGATCGTCTTTGATGAGATGACTCGTGGAAATGACGTTGAGAACTTTAGAGAAGAAAATCAGGATAGATTTTTAATCCAGAGCTATGAACTAGGAAGGAATATTTCATCGATCAAAGAAAAAAATTATACCAAATCGCAAGAATAAACATTATTAGTGAAAAATCAACAAAATAACAGAGATAATTTTATATAGTTTTACTATGTTGACAAATTATACTAAGGATAATATACTTTAGCTATGAACTGGTAGTGACAACATGACATCATAATTAGTAAATAGGAGAATTGTATGTATTACAAAGAAGAGAAGTTGGCAATGTTAATTATCGATATGCAGAATGCTTTTTTGCATGAAAAGGGACACTTAGTAGTAGGAGGTGAGGATAATACAAAATATTTAGAGATTGTACCCAATGTTATTGACTTAGCCAAAACGGCACGTGAACATAACATACCAGTTATCTACATACGTCATGCATATTTGGATGGATATGTAGATGGAGGCATCTTGGTACATGAACTATTCCCGGAGGACAAGTTGGTGAATGGATGGATTGATGGAACTTTTGATACAGAGGTTTATGAGCCATTACGACCACAAAAAGGAGATTTGGTATTAAGAAAAAACAGATATAGCTCCTTTTTTGGAACAGGATTGGATACGATTTTAAGAAACCTGGGAGTTAACAGCCTTATTATTACTGGTATACATGCTAACTGTTGTTGTGAATCTACGGCTAGAGATGCTGTATGGCATGATTATAGAGTATATTTCATGTCTGATGGTACCGCAACTGCAGACGATGATTTAAAGAAAGCAACATTACGTAATATTGCAATGAATTTTGGAACAGTCATGACTACAAAGGATATGGAAGAGAAGATTGTAGAGAATCGGTGAAAGTAAAAGGAGGATAAACAAGTGAAGAAATTAATGAAGAAAATATTAGCATCTGTACTATGTGTATCTATGATGGGAGCTCTACTAGCAGGGTGTGGTAAAGCATCTAATGAGAAAAAGGATTCAGGAAGTACTGATAAAGAAGGTGTAGAAATCGCATTAGTATGTTCTGCAGATGGAAAAAATGATAACGGTTATAACCAACGTGCAGTAGAAGAATTAGAGAAGATAGGAAAAGAGAATAATATTGGTGTCAAGGTTGTTGAAACTTCTGATAGCCTTTCTGTACCAAATGCTATGAAGCAGCTAGCTGAAGGTGGAGCTAAATTAATTTTTAACATGGAATATGACTTTGATGCTTTAATCACAGGTGTTGGTGGTGATAAACCACTAGCCGAGCAATATCCAGATACGACATTTGTTGTGTTTAATGCTTCCCCTAATTTAGATGAAGCGGGAAAACCAATACATAAAAACGTTGTCACAGTTTTATTTGACGTTCATGAAGGCTCTTTTCTAGCTGGTTATCTAGGTGTTTATACCAATGAAAACCTAAAGACCTTATTTGATGCCTCTAAGTATGGTTTTAATATGGATCAACAAACAAATCGTAAAATTGGTTATATTGGAGCGAACTCATCAGAAGGTATTTTAGTATTCCTATATGGATATATGGAAGGTGCAAGTTATGCATGCCAAGAACTTAATGTTGAATACGAATTAGTTGGCAAACATGATGCGGGCTTTGCAGATGCTACCATTGGCTCTAGTTTTGCAGACTCTTTCTATAGCAATGGTGGAAATGTTCTTTATAGTGTAGCAGGTACAGTTGGTACTGGTGTAACCTCAAAGGCGGCTGACGCAAAACGTTTTGCTATTGAAGTAGATGCAGATAAAGATAACACAAGACCTGGAAACATTCTGACATCAGTTCTTAAAAATACTAATGTACCGGTGAAAGAGATTTGTGAGGCTTACAAATCGGATAAAATTGATTCTTTAGAAGATATTCTTACTTATGATGTTGCAAGTGGTGGTTCTGGAATTACTGATTTAAGCGTAATCTCTCAATACATTACGGATGAAGGTAAAGATACATGGGCTGACATTCAAAATAAATTAAAGGCAGTAAAAGATAAAATAGCTAGTGGTGATATTGTAGTTACCAATGGTCAGGCTGGA
>JAEZPG010000097.1 GCA_023413555.1 Bacillota bacterium
ACGTTTATAAAAGTAGCGTTTAGTTTACAAACAGTAGTAAAAGTAGCGTTTTGATTACAAAAATTTATTCTCACTTACAAAGATTGATTCTCCGTGTACAAAAAAGCGTCTCGTTTTACAACTGACCTTGGTATCCAAATAATGGTGAAAATGTTAACATGTACTTGAGAAATATGCTATTAAATGTTAAAATATTACTAAAAATACATAAAGGAGGAATTATGAAGAAAAATAGTCTATTAGTAAAAGTTATACCAACAGCTTGTCTTGCGGTATTTTTGTTGTCAACAATAATATTTATGAATATTAATTCGGAGACGCAAAAGAAAGCAACTTTAGATGCCGGTCAAACGATTGAAGAACGAAATGAGGATACTCATTACCAACCAACCAACAAATTAGATAATAATCTGGTTAGCTTGACTTCTGAAAAGGAACAGTATCAACCTACAATAAAAATAGAAGACGGGCAGCAGGCTGAATTAAAACCAGAGCAGGTAAAGTCCATGACAAAGCGTAACTTAAGTCAGGATGAAACGACTGGAATTCAATCCATATCCCAAAGTAGTGTTTCGAGTAGCCCTAGTCTCGAGGGCTATGATCCAGCGAAAATTACACCAGTAACCAATGTGGATGAACTGCAATCTGAGCACCCATATAAAAATAACTATGATCATATGTGGGTTTATCAGAATACAGAGGCACAGGTATTAAAGATAACCTTTGATACACAAACTCAAGTAGAATCAAAATATGACTATATCTATCTTTATAATAGTAATAATATTTGCATTGGAACTTATACAGGAAATGAGTTATCTGATAAAACGATTACTGTGTGGGATGATACAATAATGATTAGATTATGTTCAGATAGTCGTTATACATATTATGGTTTTAAAGTATCCAATATCATTCCAATTCCAGAATATAAAGAATATACTCTTTTATCTGAAGAATTACCTCAATACTGGTATCCAGGAGATACGAATCATCAGACCCTAAAATTAGAAAAAAAATACATAGTAGATGGTGTAATTAAAACCAGTGAATTGACAGAGAATATTAGGTTTGCATGGAAGCCAAATAGTGCCCTAGATGAAGAGCGTATGGATGCCGATATAGAGGGAAATAATCTTACCTTAATTGCCCAAAAAGATGGTTCGGTATCTGGTTATATAGAAGCTTATGAAGGTAATAGTACAACACCAGTTGCAGTTTCAAAGATGTACAATTTAGTAATACGACCTCTAGTCGAAAATGAAAGTACTCAGTATACTCATATCGTCCTATTAAATGAGATTTGTAAGACGGATGTGGATTATGTTTATTTAAAAGGGGTTATTACAAATGCCATTATCAATAATGTTGTAAGTAGTGACCCTTCTGTTGTATCTATAGAAAAAACTGGTGCAATAAGTGGACGTTCTTTTAAGGTAAAAGGTGAAAGTATAGGTAAAGCGGAGATTACCGTATATTATTCTGTAAAATATGGTGAAAAGGTAATAAACGCTAGTTGTACTTACAATTTCGTCTGTAACGAAGTTGCTTATCAGTGTGGGGTAAAGGATAGTGGTATTAAATTGCAAGAGTTATGCCCAACGCAAACCTCTGAAGTTAACTTTGAATTAGAAAAAAAATACGGTGATATCACTTCTCATATTCGCAAAACTCAAGATGTAGACCCTTCCCAATTCACGATAGAAGTATATTTAAGTGATCGTGATAGACCACTAGTAGAGACAAGAATCGAACAGGGTAAAGTATTTGTCAAAGCTCTTTCTCCAGGAAGCGGCACATTAAATTTTGTAATAAAAATTGATGGACAAGAAGTGTATAAAGAATCCAAAATGTTTTCCATAGCTTCGGAACGTTATGTATTAGGATACTATGGACCTACAACGGTATATAAAAACCAAATAATAAAAGGGCCAGACTTAATTCATTATATGTATGAAGAAGGAACATTAAGACAGCAAGTTATAGAAGATGCGGTAATAACATGTAATGCAAATAATATTTTAACATATCAGGATGGGAATGTGATTGTTAAGAATACAAAATATTCTGGTGACACTGTCATCTTTAAGTGTATATATAATAATGTTACATACTATAAGCAAGATTATATTGAAGTATCTAGACATTATATAACTTCTTCAGAGAATATGTATGTGGGAGATAACATAAAGATGTCTCTGGATTCTCTTCCTACGATAGATCATGATTATAGCATTATCTGGTCTGTGGAGAATGAAGATGGAACAACAGAAGAACGTGCCTCTATTCAGGATAAGGATGATGGAACAGCAACTCTTACCTGTTTAAAGCAGGGACGTATAGTAGTGTCAGCTTCCTATAAAATAGGAGACAAGGTTTTTTGGACGGTAAATAATTCCTATACCATAGAAAAAAATTATAGTGGTATGTTAAAATCTAATATTACTACTATTGGAGTCAATGATAGAAGGGCTATTATCGCTTATGATTTTAGAAAAAACAATACTTATTATGGTACTAATATTACATCAGTTAAAAGCAGTGATTCGTCTACCGTAGATATAGAGAATTATACCAAAACCAAGAATGTAGAGTGCAATTATTTTCGTATCAATTTAATTGGGGTGAATGAAGGTAAAGCAGATATTATAATTAATTATATCTATTATGATGAAGAAGGTAGGCCAGTACAAGGAACAGAAACTGTTAACGTGACAGTAGATGGACCTAGATATACTTGTGAGTGGGAGAAGAATTTAGACTATACTGTTGCAGGGGGGAGTATCCCATTATCATTTATTGTATACAAATACGGATATGATACAAATGGAGATTACTATTATAAACAAGTAGATATGTCAAAGGTGAAAGTAGAATATCAAAATAGTGATTCTTCCATTGCTACAGTAGATAATGATATTTTAACATTTAACAACGATGCGAAAGCTGGAGATATGGTTTATATAACACCATATATAACGGTAGATGATAAAAAATATCAATTACTTATGAGACCATTTGGTGTTTCATCGAATTTTATTGATTTAAATGTAGCTACAGATAACATTGTTTATGTAAAAGAAGGTGAGACAAAGATACTGAATGCAGAGATATATCAGTATAATAAGGATAATGTGTCAGGAAGACTTCTTGATCTTGATAATACAAGGTTCTCATGGAAAGATAATCAATCCGGTTTATACAAAGAGACCTTGACCAGTAGTTATTTCTCAACTAATGGAAGGTCAATTACTGGCATCAAGATGGGAACGGAGAAGGTTACTGTGAGTGCTGCTACTCATCCGGATGAGAATACTCTTCAGTATGTATCAAAAGAAATTACGGTTCGAGTAGTTCCAAAAGCGATACCTGTTCTAGAAGTTGGCCAAAAGGAAATCGTTACGAATCCATACCAATACTTTTCAATGTCTCCTGGTAAAACAGGTGCTTATAAGATTGCATGTTCAGACGAGTATCATTACCCACTCATCGAATTATTTGATCAAGATTGGAATAAGATTGCATCTTATAAATATCAAGATTCTGAATATGCGGATTTTTTCTATGTCAATGTAAACTTAGAAGAAGGAAAGAATTATTTTGTATGTGCATCCTCTTCAGAGCAGTCGAGTTGGCCGTCCTATACTATGTTAATTGAGCCAAGAATCGTTACAACAGGGATTAATAATTGTGATATTCAGTTATCTACACAGCAGTTTACATATAATGGAAAAGAACAGAAACCGGTCATTACCATAAAGGATGGAGATTACACACTGAAAGAAGATACTGATTATCTGATTGTGAAAAATGTAAATATGACCTCTCCTGGTAGATATATTCTGACTATTCAGGGAATTGGACAATATTCTGGATGTGTCAAAAAAACATGTATGATTAAGCCAATATCATTAACAGATACGATGGTTCAACCATATGAGTTTCAAGTAGTATTCAATGGAATGGAACAAAAGCCTGACCTGGTATTAAAAAATGATAAAGTTACTTTAAAAAAAGGAACCGATTATGAAGTATTCTATAATGGCGATTTTACTTCTAAAGGTACTTATACAATGACTGTTTGTGGAACTGGTAATTATACGGATGTTCTGACAAAGTCATTTGACATTAAAGATAAACTAGATATTACAAAATGCACGGTTGAATTATCTAAGGATAGCATTATCTATTCAGAATCAGAAGAAAAGCCAATCGTAACAGTAAAGAGTGCAACAACTGTTTTAGCAGCGGACACTGATTTTGAGGTAGTGTATCCAGATGATATGACCCAAATAGGTACTTATGAAATAACGATTCATGGAACAGGTATTTATGAGGGTACTGTGACGAAGGAATTTACAATTAATCCATATAATATATCAGGATGTGGGGTTGAGTTATCTGAAGATAGTAAATTCTATTCAGGATCAGAAGAAAAACCCGAAATAACGGTAACACATGGAGATACTGTCTTAACAGAGGATACAGATTATAAGGTAGAATATCCAGATGATATAACCAATATCGGTACTTATACAATAACGATCAACGGAATCAACAATTATGAGGGTACTGTAACAAAAGAGTTTACAATAATACCACTTGATTTTACAGAAAGTGTGGTTGAGTTATCTGAGGACAGTATATTCTATTCGGGAGCAGAAGAAAAACCAACAATAACAGTAACACATGGAGGTACTGAGTTAACAGAGGGTACAGATTATGAGATAGTATATCCAAATGAAATGACTAATATCGGTACTTATATAATAACGATCAACGGAATCAATCATTATGAGGGTACTGTAACAAAAGAGTTTACAATAAAACCACTTGATTTTACAGAAAGTGTGGTTGAATTGTCTGACGAAAGTATGAGCTATACGGGAAAAGAAGAAAAACCAACAATAACAGTAACACATGGAGGTATTGTCTTAACAGAGGGTACAGATTATGAGATAATATATCCAAATGAAATGACTAATGCAGGTACTTATGAAATAACAGTTACCGGAATAGGCATTTATAGGGGTGCTGTAACAAAAGAGTTTACAATAAAACCACTTGCTATCACAGAAAGCATTTTTGAACTCTCTGAAGAAAGCATTTGCTATACGGGAAAAGAAGAAAAACCAACAATAACAGTAACACATACAGGTATTGTCTTAACAGAGGGTACAGATTATAAGATAATATATCCAAATGAAATGACTAATGCAGGTACTTATGAAATTATTATTAACGGTATTGGTAATTACGGGGGTACAGTGGATAAAAACTATACAATTAAGCCATATGATCTAAAACATTGTGTAGTTAAACTATCTGAGAGTATTAGATATTATAGTGGTATAGTTAAAAAACCGACCGTAGCCGTAATGAAAGGCAATGTCAAATTGGAAAAGGGGAATTATACTATTGACTACATTGGAGATTTTAAAACTCCTGGAAAGCATACTATCAAAGTGAATGGAACGGGTAATTATAGTGGGTCTCTGACTACAAGTTATACTATTAATAAGGCGTCCAAAGAATTAACATTCACGAAGAAATCCATACAGAAAAAATATGGAGATAAGCCTTTTGTCAATAATTTAACCGCATCTTCCATAAGGACTGTCACATATACTTCTTCTAACACAAAGGTAGCAAAGGTAGATGCCAAAGGAGCGGTTACGATTATTGGAGGAGGAAAAGCAACAATAACAGCAGTTTATGTAGGTAATCAAATTTATAATGGTACTAAAGCATCCTATACTCTATCGGTTGCCAAGATTGATAATCGCATAACTGCTAGCAATGTGAAAAAGACAGTCTCCAGTAAAGCTCAAACTTTTAAATTAAAAGTTTATACCAAAGGAAAGGCCATATTAAGCTACATCTCCAATAATAAAGCGGTTAAAGTGAAAGCTGGTAAAGTAACTATAGATAAGAAATTTGTAGGAAAAGCAGTCATTACCATAAAAGCCGCTTCTAATAATAACTACAATGCTATTAGTAAGAAGATTACCATTACAGTGAATCCTACGGGAACCAAAGTGACCTCTCTGAAGAACAATAAAAAGAATAGTTTCCTCCTAAAATGGAGCAAAAATACGTTGGTAACTGGCTATGAAATTCAATATGCTACCAACAAGAGCTTTAGTAAAGCTATTAAAAAGAAAATTACAAAGGCGGGAACAAAAAGCTATCAATCAAGTAAGCTGAAAAATAAACGCACATATTATGTACGTATTAGAACCTACAAGAGAGTAAATGGTGTAAGTTATTATTCTGGATGGAGTAAGGTAAGGAAAGTAAAGATAAAATAATCAATAGGTATGAGCTGTGTCAGTGTTGTTGCGTGATGCGTTGCATCAGCATCAACACTGATATTAGGATGTGGAGAAGGGCAGAATTGTTTGTATCTAGCGAAAAATGATTTTAAAAATGTGGAAGCTTTTGATTTGTCAGAAAATGCTATAAAAAAGTTGAAAGCCATAGCAGAGAAAGAAAATGTAACTATGAAAGTATGGACAGAAGATTTATGTACCTATCAATTTGAGAAAAACTATGATTTAATTATGTCTTTTGGAACTCTTCATTTTGTAAGTAAAGAAAACTGGCATAGATTTCTTAATAATGCAAAACAACATACGAGTATTGGCGGGATTCATGTGATACAACTATTTACCAATGTTGTTCCACCTTCGATTGACATAGCTCCATTTGTAAAGGGGTTATCTAATGATGGAGAACTCAAAGAAATCTATGCTGATTGGGAAATAATCGAGTTCCGATCCTATGTTTTTGAGGATGAGCATTCCAATGTACCAAAACACTTTCATGCATCGAATAAGATTGTGGCAAAAAGAATCAGATAAAGTATGAAGGTCAGGAATTAATATATTTCCATGGTAATAAATGGTTCCTTTTGGGTGAGAATCAGAGATGAGATCTTATCAGGAAGGAGCCTATTATTATGGCTATCGCAAAAGAATAATTATGACAGATTATCAAAGAAAATGACTTAAAGAGTGTAAAAGATGTATCTATGAGATATGATAAAACATCGAGAACAAAATTGACAGAGATAGCAAGGAAAATGGGTACTATCCTATAATTCGACAAACTTAACTTACTCTTGAGCATAGAATTTAAGATAATTTTCAATATTGGATCCCCAATACTCACCGTCATGCTTACCCTTACTCAAATGATACTGTATATCCACACCTTTTGGCTTTAGTATGTTGTATAGTTGTTCACAGCCCTCATAAAATTGATAACTATCTGCATCACCACAATCTAAGTATATCTTTAAGCTAGATAAATCTTTATTTTTAGCTACTATTAGAGGATCTCTTTCCGTTCTTAATTCTTCTGTCGGATAGATAAATGACATTACACTGTCTGAATTGCCATCTATGAAGATGGCTGGACTATGGCCACCAACTTTACTAAACATATCTAAATGAGAAAAGGCTAAATGGATTGCTACCCAGCCCCCCATAGACATTCCGCCAATATATCGCCCTTCCTTTGAGGCAATTGTGCTATAAGTGGAATCTATATAGGGAATAATCTCTTTGCAGATATAATCCTCATAATTACCAATTGAGAAATAGTTTGCTAAGATATTATTGTAATCTGAATCTATCTTCGAATTTATCCCATAACTATTTTCAATCATTGGCGTAACAATAATGAATGGATTAATCATATTTTTTTGAATCATTGAATCAGCCTTTTGTTCCATTTCAAGATCTGGAAACCAAGCATCCTCGGTTCCAGAATATCCATGTAACATATAAAGAACGGGATATTTGTTCTTGGCATCATACCCAATAGGCAGATAAATATTAACACCCAATTCCTTATCTAGTATCTTGCTTGAAAAAATCACTTTCTTATAGCGATTATTTTTTGTTTTTGCTTCCGTTATTCTAGGTGAGGTATTTGAATCTGACGGTATATTTACTTCTGATGATGGCGTAACCACATTATTATTACATCCATATAGTGTAACAATGAGTATGAATACAAGGAATACTGTTGTAAATAATCTTCTGGTTTTTAAATCCATATCATACCTCCTTCAGAATATCAATAATTAGAGACACCTAAAATTAACTACAATTTTTAAGCATTCTTAGTCTTTGTTGCGTCTTTTTCTGGTGTTATCGATTTGATCTTGTTGTAGAGGAATCCTCCTCCGAGCAATAGTACAAGTATGATTAAAAAGGTACAATCCATTTTGTTATACACACCGTATCGCCCCTGTCATATTGTATCATATTATCCTTCTTTCGTAATGAAGAATTTATGATTTGGAGTTTTTTATTTGATGTAGTTTATGTTCTCTATTAAAGAAAAATATTAAATAGAAAAATGGATTTTGAAAGAGTGGGGAATGTTCATAATGTGGCTGCATGATTCTTCGCTTATGATATTCTGGTAGGGTTATGTAGTAGAAGTAGATAAGAGTGTAGCACAACACCCTTGCGTTATAAATCAGAATAAAAATGTATTTATAGCATTTCCTGCGAAAGTATTTTTTGCAAGATAAATCAATTCTCAGATCATATTGGAGAACATAATAAGCCCTGACATCTAAAAAATCAGGGCTTATTATCAAGTAATTCTCTATGCAACATTTCCTAATATTCCAACAGGACCGGTTGTAGCTGTTTCCCTTCCAATGCCAGTGCAACAGTAGAAGGGATTAAATCCATGTGGGCTATTAAAGAATTTGGCTTCTTGATACAGTCATCCTGCCCAAACGGTACTACAAATAAGTTTTTGATATTGAGCAGTGTTCCAATATTCTTAAAATTCATTCCTAAGCCATCGTTAGTAGCAATGGCCAGCACCAATGGCTTGTTATTACGAATGTGTGCCTTAGCAGCCATGAGTACAGGAGAATCCGTAATACCACTGGCCAATTTTGCAGCTGTATTGCCAGTGCATGGAGCAATTAGTAATAGATCCAGATAGGCTTTGGGCCCAATAGGCTCTGCCTCTGGGATTGTCTTAATAGGATCGTTGCCGGTAATGTCTTTTGCACGTTTCATAAAATCAGCTGCCTTACCAAATCTGGTGTCAAACGTCTGGGCAGATTTTGAAAAAATAGGATATACCTTAGCACCTTCTTTTACTAACATTTCCATTTGTTCAAAAACAGCTTTATAGGTGCAAAAAGAACCTGTTAACGCAAATCCAATAGTGGTTCCTTCTAGTTGCATCATTTCACATCCTCTATTTCATACAATCATTTAATATAGCATCTAGCTGTATTTTGGCAGAGGATTTTGGAGACATAATTCCTGGAAGCCCAAGATATAAACCTGCATTATAACAGTGGTCTCCAGCATAATTGTAATCCACCCCACCAGGACTTGATGCTATATCAATGATGGCGGTATCCTTTTTTGTCTTTATCAGCATATTTTTCCCCAAAATCATAGCCGGAATAGTATTAAATATAAAATCAAACTCTGAAACATAATCTTTTAATTCATCTAATAAAAATCCATGATAGCCATACGCTAACACCATGGATAGCACATCATATTTTCTTACGGAGACAGAAACATTTGCATCTAATGCAGCCAACTTCTTTGCTAAAATTTGGCCACATTTACCAAACCCAAGTATTAAAACCTTGCTTCCCTGAAGATTAATCACACTGTTACGGATGGCTTCACAGATGGCTCCTTCTGCAGTGGCAACACCATTCAGCATGGCTACATGCTCCCATTCCATAATATCTTTTATTTTTAGCTTATTTTTCTTACCAAGTTCCATAATATGCTTTGGAATAGCACCAGCATATACCGTTTGCTCTGGTGAACAAAAAGTGAGAAACTCATCCACCAATATGCCAAGGTTAGAAGAGGAAGAAATATAAATCTTATCTTTACAAAAAGGAGTAGGTCCTATAATATATTTAGAATTCTCCAGGGCTTCCTGTAAGGATGAAGAGGCAGTGATAGTCTCATTCATAAAACATGGAATATATTTGCTTGGGAGACTACAGGGACTCAACCCATAGTAACAGACCTTCACATTTTCCTTTGTTAGAAGGTCAGCCAAAAATAATTGTCGGTTATCTCCCCCAATGACAGCAAAATCATATGAAAATGACATATGGCACCTCCTTTCTATACTATATGTAAAGAAATTAGGGAAGTTACAAAATTAGATATAATTACATAGAGATTCAAATACTAGATATGGTAACACTGACATAATAATGCCACAAAAAAAATATAGAAAACCCTTTATTGTTCCGCCGTATTGTTCGATATATTAAATGATATACAAACAAATATAAACAAATTATATGGTGTAATAACTGTTCATGAGATAGAGGAGGATTTTATGGGAAGGTTTATAAAGAGACGTTTGGAATTAATCATAGCGCTATGCATAGCATTGAGTATTTGTAGTGCGATTTTTATTCACAATGCAGTGAAAGCTGAACCTCAAGATTTCTATTTTTATTATATTAATTCTGCTAACAATAGTGAAAAAGTAAAAATTACAGAGTATGCCATTGAGAAATCTAATATGGTTATACACTTGAATAGTGATTCCGGTTTGTATGATAATGATCAAATCACCTGGCATGTAGAAGATCCGTCTATTTTGACCATTGAACAGACCCCAGGCTCACGCACTTCAGCAACTTTAAAGGCTTTAAAACCAGGTACTTCTAAGGTATGGGCTGAAATTAAACGTCCGAAGGGAGAAACTTTCGAGATTTTTTCTGCGGAATGTATTTTTACGGTAGTTCTGGCCATTAATGACTATACCAATGTTCCGGAAAATCAAGGTAAGATCATTCACCTTTTTGAAGAAGATAATAAAGACTGTGGAAGTTTAGTTCTTGATGTAGGAGAGAGTTTTAATCTTGGATTAAAGATAGGTCAGGCCCAAGCGCAAGACCTCAGTTGGACTTCTCTTAATAAAAACATTGCCCAAATTGATAGTTCCGGCAAAGTAGTTGGTATTCAGCCAGGTATTGCTAAGATTCTGGCTCAGACCTATGATTTAGAGCATCAGAATACGATTCTCCAATCAGATTATATCTATGTTGTTATAAAACCAAAGTTTAAAGATGCGAATGGAGTACCAAAAGCTGATATTAATTTGTCAAATCCTACAACTCTTCAAACCAATATCTCAGATTACAATGGTTCAGGATCTTCACCATCAGACGATGAGATTGAACCTCGAAATGCAGCAGAGTTTGCATGGATTGTTAGGGATGCAAGTGATAATACTATTTTAGTAGATACATTATCCAATTTAACTTCACCTCGAGTTACAATAACGCCAAGTAGGGTGGATGGATCAGCTAAGATAAATTGTAAATCTGGTAATTATATAGTCGAAGTGTATCCTCTTTATGAAGGGGATTCTGATGTTAATGTAATAGGGACTGAGTATGCACCGAGTAAAGCGATAATCACAGAATATGTAAAAGTTAATACGTTATCTATGCTAGATTATGTTCAGGTAAACGATGTATGGGATTTATATAAAGTCAGTAATATATATAATGTGGCCAAAGACTTCGATATAACTGTCGATAACTGCGATTACAATAGAGAAAAGGGGATAATAACATTTAACAATCAAGGAATTGCTATGATTCAATTTCAGAAAAAAAGTGACTCCCAACTTCCGCTAGATGAAGATTTGTTTGAAAATGGTATATTGACAGTGTTTGTAAAAGTTCGACCATATACAATTCCTGATAAAACAGTTCGAATTATGAAAGGTGCCACAGAGAGAATCTCCATTAGCGATTATGGATATGAACCTAGTGATTATGGAACCGTTTATCAATATGAATTTAGATCCAATGATACAAGTATAGCAACGGTATATTCTAACACTCCAAGAACCACAGATATTACAGGTGTGAAGGATGGAGCAACGACTGTTGATTGTCTAATTACCTATGATAATGGCATTATACGTAAAATAACCTGCAATGTTATCGTTTGGAAGAAAATAAGTGCCAAATTAAGTGTAACTGAAAAAGAGATTATGGTAGATGAACAATTTACTATAAGTGCCTCCTATTCTGCAGATGCTAATCCGGAAAGTGATATAAATGTAAAATGGGTGGATGTAACCAACGATGTGACAAAGTCTCCAATTCAAATCATCAATAATGATGATACCAACTACAAATCTGTCAGTATACTTGGTGTTCGTAAGGGACAGACTACCATAGCTTTAATGGATTTAAATGATAAATCCGATGCAAAACCTTTGGCAGTATGTGTAATAACAGTTGTAGAGAAAACCACTGTTGAGTTTGAAAAGTCAGACTATGATGTGGTTTTAGATAAAAATAATTTGAATGTAAATAAACTTAACTTAGAGTTGATCTACAAACCAAAAGCTCCTACCAATCCAAGGGTTGAGTGGGATAGTACGAATAAAACTGTTGCAACTGTGGAAAATGGATTGGTTACGTATAAGAGTGCCGGTTACTCCTACATAACAGCAAAATACTATCTCACAGATAATTCATTTGTGTCTGCAAGTTGCCGAGTTAATGTATATCAGCAATATGAAAAAGTTACTTTAAGCAAAACAAGTGTGAAGGTGAATACAGGTGATGAAATTAATATAAAGGCCATCTGTTCTCCTTCAGATTATATTTGGCCAAAAGATAAGGTGCTTACTTGGAAAACCAATAACGATACAGTGGTACAGGTGAGTGGAAATGATGAAATTCCTACTATGAAAGCAGTGGGGCCTGGTAGAGCTATTATAACAGTATCTACCACAAGCGGAAAGACGGCTACATGTACGGTAGAAGTTAGTCAACCT
>JAEZPG010000104.1 GCA_023413555.1 Bacillota bacterium
TCTCCTTCCCAAGGAGAGGGTCGCGGGTTCGAGTCCCGTCTCGCGCTTGGTAATAAAGAAAGGATATCCGAAAAGATGGATATCCTCTCTTTATTTTCGAGCCCAATCCTGGGCTCGAAGGTTCGAGGTTCTCCGCTTCGCTCCGGTCCGCGCAAAACCGAGGTCTCCCAGACCTCGTGCGCCGTCTCGCGCTTGAAGAAAGCTTAGGATTGAATTTGGAGGTGCAATCCTTTTTTCGTGAGGAAATCGTCTGGGAAACGGTGCAAATGCTGATAGATGGGTACTTTGAGGGAAGAAAGGGGAAAATATCTAATGATATGTAAGGAATGAGAAGTGTGGGTAAGAATAAGAAACTGTTGTAGGGGAAGTGGGCGCCTCTTTGTCACTTTTGAGAAATACGATGTAAAAATAATAAGCTATCGAATGGGATGATATGGAAAAAAATGAAAATCAATACAAGAAATGAGTGAAAATGATGTTAATATTAGGACTATTTTTAGGGTTATGTTTATCTATTGTAATTTTATTCACAGTTTCTCCAAAGCCAACGGCACTACTCATTCGTCGATTATTTGAGGGTGGGGTCGCAGTTAAGCCTTCAAATTATGACGAAATTGAAAGATTGGTTCATATAGAAAATGATTACGCATACAATTCTAATTATAATGAAGGAAAACTAGATATTATAAAACCTAAGGAATTTGAAGGATATCTGCCGGTTATATTTTGGGTACACGGAGGAGCATTTTTGGGCGGTGACAAGTCTGATATTACTGAATATGCAGTTCAAATTGCAAGTAAAGGCTATATCGTAGTTAACATTAATTACGATTTAGCACCAAGTTCCCAATATCCAACACCCTTATATCAAGTAAAAGAAGCTTATCAATTTATTGAAAAAAATGCTGAAGAATATGGTATTGATATGAATCGTCTATACTTTGCAGGGGATTCAGCAGGTGCACAAATTGTTAGTCAATTTGTTAATATTCAAGTAGATAGAGGCTATGCTAATTTGCTTGGAATAGAAAGTGTTGTTTCATCAGACAAGATTAAAGGGGTTCTATTATTTTGTGGACCGTATGATGTTTCAAAGCTTTCCAATAGTGATAGCTTTTTAATAAAATTCTTATTTAAGCGGGTTGGTTGGGCTTATATCGGTGAGCGAAATTGGACAAATACAGATCAAGTAAAGGAAGCTTCTATTCTTCAACATGTTTCCAGCAATTTTTCGCCTACGTTTATAACAGATGGAAATGTAGGATCATTTGAAGATCAAGGTAAAGAATTAGCTGATAAGTTGAAAAACTGCGGTGTAGAAGTTTCTCAAGTCTTTTATTCAACAGAAGAGGCTGAATTAGGACATGAGTATCAATTTATGATGAATACACCGCAAGCTAAAAATACATTCAATAAGCTGATAGAATTTCTAGATTATACAAGTAATTAAAGAATTAATTTCAGGAATTTTCACTGTTTACGGGTCGAATTCTCCTTTCCTGTCGCGTGGAATGGGTCTGTATAGCAAAACGCTGACCATACAAGGTAAAGAGTTTTCTGTAGTTCTCCAGGTCCGAATTAATGGCAACTGGTCCAAGGTGAATAGTAGGGAAACCATAGGCACCTCCGCCGGAATAGACCATGGCGCCAGTAATTAAGAAATGAGAAAGAATACTTTGTATAGCAATGTCTCCACCACCATGAGCATAAGCGGCTGTAGCAAAAGCCCCTGCCAGTTTCCCCGACCAATCATAAGTATTAGGCATTTCATCTAGCCACATTTTAACAGCACCGCTTAAGGTAGCATAATGGGTAGGCGTGCCAACGATGACAGCTGCACATTCTTTTACATAAGAATCATTGATCTGAGCGATAGAGAACAGTTCCGCTTCCATAGTGTCAACAGAACGGATACCCTCTATAATGTATTCTGCCATTTTCTTCGTATTCCCTGTTTTTGAATCATAAATTACTGCTATTTTCATTTGTTACCTCCTCTTTTATATAAGAAATGAAAGTAGTATACTATTTATATTTAGTATTTCACATATACCAAAAAGAGACAATAACGCAGTTTATTATGAGTAGGTATGAAATAAATGACCTGGTTAGGAGGAAAAGATGGTGGAGACGATTTGCCCACTAAAATTAGTAAATGAGATGGTAGGTGGTAAATGGAAATGTAGTATTATCTGTATTCTGGAAGACGGAAAGCCGGTTCGGTACAATGAGATTAGACGTAAAATTCCGGATATAACGAATATGATGTTGGCACAATCCTTAAAGAGTCTAGAAGAGTATGGACTTGTGCATAGAGAACAATACAATGAGATGCCCGTTCGAGTAGAGTATTCCATAACTCCAGAAGGAGAATCACTACTTCCAATCTTAAATAGTTTAAACTAATGGGGAATAGAATACCTAAGAAGACACGACAACTATATGTCTAGGTGCGAGACTTGCCAGCTCAAAAAGAATGAATAAGAGGAGTAAATCAGGAAAATTACTTAGTCAAAGGATAAGAGAAATAGAAATTGCTTGCTATCTTTCCTATTAGTGGTAAGATAAACAAATAACGATTTTCTTCGCTAAAATATAACTGAAGGGATATTAAGATAAGTACATGAGAAAGAAACGAAATATAAGTTCACACAAAATGGACATGCTAAATGGAAGTCTTTTTAAAAAGATACTGATATTTGCCCTACCTTTAGCATTAAGCAGTATTTTACAGCAATTATTTAACTGTGTTGATTTAGCAGTAGTAGGTCAATATGCCACTAGCCAAGATCAGGCAGCAGTTGGATGTAACAGTTCCTTAATTAACTTATTGATTAATTTATTTGTTGGGATATCCATTGGAACCAATGTAGTTATTGCAAAATATCTGGGGCAAAAACAAAAAGACAAAGTTAAAGATGCCGTACATACGTCTATTGTAGTTGCATTAATCAGTGGACTGGTTTTATTGTTTCTGGGCCTGGTAATTGCAAGGCCTATATTAACTATCATGAAAACACCAAAGGATACACTGGATTTAGCAATTCTATATCTAAGAATTTATTTTGTAGGCATGCCTTTTGTTATGCTCTATAACTTTGGCGCCGCAATACTCAGAAGCATAGGAGATACAAAGCGCCCCTTATACTGCCTGATAATAGCCGGAGTCTTAAATGCTGTACTTAACATGATTTTGGTCATTGTATTCCACATGGGAGTAGCAGGGGTGGCTATTGCGACAGTAGTAGCTAATGGTGTCAGCGCTTTCATGGTGATATATATGTTGTTTCATGAAGAAGAGCCAATACGTCTGTCCTTAAAAGGACTAACCATAGTGAAGCCAGAACTTGTCAGAATTCTTAAAATTGGGATACCGGCAGGAATACAGGGAATGGTATTTTCTTTTACAAATGTATTTGTACAATCGGCCTTGAATGGTTTTGGTTCTGATGCTGTCGCTGGCTCTGCTGTGGCATTGAATTATGAGTATATTACATATTTTGTAATCAATGCTTTTAATCAGGCAGCAGTGACCTTTATCAGTCAAAATTATGGAGCAGAGAAGCACAAAAGGTGTAAACAAACATACTGGTTATGTATGATGAGTTCAGTATTAATTACAGGATTAATGTGTCTTGTTTTTGTTTCAAATGCACACTTCTTTGCGAGTTTATTTACCTCAAAAGAAGAAGTAATTCACTACGCAGTTATCCGAATGGGACAAATCTTGACATTGTATTTTATTGCGAATTTTTATGAAATCAGTGGTTCAGCTCTTAGAGGTCTGGGTTATTCCATGACACCGGCTATGTTAACAATAGTGGGAATCTGTGCATTTCGATTATTCTGGATTTATCGTATATTTAGTCAGAATAAAAGTTTTGAACTGTTGCTAAATGTATATCCAATCTCTTGGGTAATTACCGGAGTAGCAGTTTTAACAGCTTATTTTCTTGTCAATCGGAGACAATATAAGGTTTCATAAGAATGCGATGGGAAGGAAACTGAACTTTATAATCCAATATTTATGACGCACAAAGTAAATATGTGGTATAATATCCTTGTTAATGTATTTGCAAACTTGTACGTCTGAAACAAAGTTTATGGTCATAGTATGTAAGTAAATACATAGAAAGAGGGAAGGATTAAGATGACTACGGAAGAATTATTACCTATTGTTTTATTGGTACTTGGAGGATTTGTCGCATTATATCTACTAATCTTCGTAATCCTAGGCTTACGCATTATTGGATCTAGTGAAGTCGCTGTAGTAGAAAAATGGTGGAGTTTTAAAGGATCACTAAAAGACTCGATTATTGCACTGAATGGAGAAGCGGGATATGAGCCGAATGTACTTCGTGGTGGTATGCATTTTAGAACAGCACTCATGTATAAAGTTCACAAATATCCTCTGATTACTATTCCACAAGGGCAGATTGCTTATATTTTCGCAAGAGATGGAGAACCATTGAATCCTGTACAAACTTTGGGTAGAGTAGTGAAAGAAGCTAATAACTTTCAGGATGTAAAGGGATTTATGCAAAACGGAGGACAAAGAGGACCTCAAAGAGGTATCTTAAGAGAGGGTACATACGCAATTAATCTAGCACAATTTGTCATTATAACACCAACAGAAATCAAAACAATCAGCGTAGGTAATTCTAGTGAGAAGCAAGCGTTATCTACGATGCAGGCAACTTTAGATGCAAGAGATGCTTTTCGCCCAATTGTAATTATGGGCAACATTGGACAGCAAAGTGATTTGATGGGGATTGTGACCGTTCATGATGGTCAATCCTTATCGAATGGGGAAATTATAGCACCTGATATGGGACAAGAGCATGCCAGCTTTCAAGATCCTGAGAAATTCCTAGAGCTTGGTGGAAAACGTGGTAAACAATTGCAGGTATTAACGGACGGTACCTATTATATCAATCGATTATTTGCAACAATTGAATTAAGACCAAAGACGGTAGTACCAATAGGGTTTGTTGGAGTTGTTGTTTCCTTCTTTGGTGCAACAGGTGTTGATACTACAGGCAACGATTATAGACATGGAGAACTGGTTGGTGAGGGATGCAAAGGTGTTCTTGAAAAACCATTAATGCCAGGTAAGTATGCATTTAATACGGATGCAGGAAAAGTCGTATTAGTACCTACTACTAACATTATTTTAAAATGGAACAAAACTGAGTGGGGAGAGCATAAGTATGATGAAAATCTTTCTGAGGTTGATATCATCACTAAGGATGCATTTGAACCATCCCTACCTTTGTCAGTAGTTATGCATATCGATTATAGACAAGCTCCATGGGTGATACAGAGATTTGGTGATATCAGTATGTTGGTAAATCAATCCCTTGACCCATTGGTAAGCGCATATTTTAAGGATGTTGCGCAGACAAAAACTTTAATCGAATTAATACAAGAACGAAGTGACATTCGTGAAAAAGCAGTTATGGAAATGAAAGATAAATTCCAGAAATATAATCTTCAGTTAGAAGAAGTTTTGATTGGTACTCCAAAGACGGTATCAGGTGACACGCAGATAGAGAATATCTTAACCCAGCTTCGTGAAAGACAAATTGCAGAAGAGAAGAAAGTAACTTACCAAAAGCAGCAATCTGCCGCTGAAAGTGAAAAATCTCTTCGTGAAGCGCAAGCTGTTGCTGAGCAACAGAGTGCTCTTACAAAATCCAAGATCCAGATTGAAATCGAAGGTAATAGTGGTGCTGCTTTGGCAAAGAAAGCGGAACAAGAAGCGAATCAGATCGTTTCCATTGCAAAAGCAAATGCTGAGAAGATTAGATTAGAGGGTAACGCAGAGGCTTCCAAGGAATCTAGCGTAGGACTTGCAAGAGCTCAAGCAATTGATGCACAAGTGAAAGCTTATGGTGGAGCAGAATACCGAGTTATTCAGGAAGTTACTGATAAGTTATCAGAGGCTATCAAGGCTAGCCAGGTAGATTTAGTTCCTAAGACTATAGTGAATATGGGTGATAACAAGGATGGTGGCAATGGTACCATTTTAGATAGTCTGTTAAAATTCATAACCCTTGATAAATTAGGGGTAACGATTAAATCGAATGAATCTGTTAGCAAAGTAGACACCGTTGAGAAAGAAGTGGTAGGAGAGAAAGAAGCGGTAGGAGAGAAAGAAGCAATAGAAGAAAATTAAGAAGAAAAGCCTGAGAGACTTTTTTAACTCTCAGGCTTTTTAGATGGTGTGCCCAGTAGTTCTTTTTCCAATAACCTTTTGTCGATTTACTATTGAGTACTGTTTTTAGGACAGCAGATAGTTTATACTTTTAAAAGAGGATTCAATATGTGAAAGGGGAGTACCCATGAGAATAATTCATTGTGCAGACTTGCATTTAGATTCAAAAATGACAGCGAATTTGTCATATGAAAAGGCAAAAGAAAGAAAAGCTGAACTTTTAATAACCTTTAACAATATGATTCGGTATGCAGTAGAACATTCAATAAATGCTATAATAATTGCAGGAGATTTATTTGATACAAAAAATACATCTGCCACAGCAAGAAATACTGTATATGAAGCAATACAAAATCATCCCAATATACTTTTCTATTATCTGAAAGGAAACCATGATGCTGATGTATTTCTTAGTAGGCTAGAAACCATACCGGATAATTTAAAGATGTTTTCGGACAGATGGGTTTCCTACATAGTAAATGATAATACCCATAACAATATTACCGTTACAGGGATTGAACTTGATAAAAACAATATTGTATCAGCAAGTGATACTTTAACTTTAGATCATAATAAGTTTAATATTGTTGTACTTCATGGACAGGAAATGGAGCATCAGACGAAAGATCGAGCAGAAGTAATTGCCTTAAGAAGTTATCGTAACAAAGGAATTGATTATATGGCATTGGGCCATTTGCATAGTTATAAGGAAGCATCTCTTGATGCTAGGGGTGTGTATTGTTATCCTGGATGCTTAGAAGGAAGAGGATTTGACGAATGTGGAGAACATGGTTTTGTACTTCTTACTATAAATGAGGAGACGAAAGAGTGTAAGCGTAGTTTCATCCCTATTGCCCGTAGAGAGCTATTTACTGTCACAATCGACATTTCAACATTACTTACCACTCCAGAAATTCTATCCCATATTAGAGCAACATTACAGAAAAAACAGTTATCATGTTCTAGTCTGGTTAAAATTGTTTTAACTGGTCAAGTTGATCTGGAATGTGAGAAGGATATAGATTATATGGCGAAAGAACTAGACAATGACTATTATTTTTTAAAGATTTATGACAGAACGGAGATTAAGGTCAATTATAGTGATTATGAATTAGACGAATCTTTAAAAGGTGAGTTCATTAGAACAGTAAAGGACAGTGACAATCTTAGTGAAGAGGATAAGGCAATGATAATATTTTATGGAATCCAGGCACTACAGGGTAAGGAGATATAGAATATGAGATTAATCAGTTGTAACATAGAGAACTTTGGTAAGCTTAATAACTTTACTTATTCTTTTACAGATGGGATTAATGTAATCTGTGAAGATAACGGCTGGGGAAAGAGCACACTAGCTTCCTTTATTAAGATTATGCTATATGGGTTTGAAGATGATAAGTCCCGCGATGCTTATAAAAATCAACGAAGAAGATTCAAACCATGGCAAGGAGGTATCTACGGAGGTCAACTTGTCTTTGAAGTAAAGGGGAAAGTGTATGATTTGACACGTACTTTTGGGTCAAAAGAAAGTGAAGATACTTTTGAGCTTCGTGATGCCAAAACCAACTTACTCTGTCATGATTTTACTGAAAATATAGGAGAAGAGTTATTTCAAATCGACAGAGAATCTTATCATCGTACTGTTTTTGTATCCCAACAGGATTGTGAAGTAAAAGTAACTGGAGGAATTAATGCAAAGATAGGAAAGCTGACGGAAAATACAGATGATATCAATAATTTTGAAAATGCTACAGATAGAATAAAGAAAATTATTAATAGCTTGAATCCGACACGTTCCACAGGTAGTTTATATAGGATGTCTAGTGAGATAGAGAATTTGAAGATACAAGTTAAGGGTAAAGATTCTCTTGATACAGGTGTAAAAGAAATCTTAGATTTACAAAGTCGCCAGAAGGATGAATATAAGAAACTGGATTGGCAAAAATCGATTCTACTGCAAAAAAGGAAAAGAATATGCGAATATAAAGATATTCAATTAAAAAAGAGCCAGTATGATAATCTTTGTGAAGCCCTCCAGCATAAATCTTCTAATTTAAAAGAAGCACAGGCTAAGTTCCCTAATTTAGAATATCTGCCTAAGGAATCTGAATTAAACGCACTTCTAAGCTACAGAGTACAGTATATAAATGCCGAGAACAAAGTAATCAGTTCTACTCTAAATGATATGGAAGTAACAAGAAAAGAGAAACTTGATAAAGTATTTGCGGTATCCGTTCCAGAAGATAAAGAACTGAACTTAATGTATAGTAAATATCAGGATTTAGGCGAATTAAAGGTAGCGATAGCAAAAGGAAAACTAACGGAGGAAGAGCTTTATAAATATACGACATTAGGGAATGACTTTCAAAAGGATTGTCCAAAGAAAACTACGATTATGAATTATCAAAACTTATGGGCACAGGTGTTAGAGAAGAAAAGTGGACTGGAGTCTAAAAAGGCTACATTGGCAACTTTTAATATTGTAGCTAGTAAAAATGTTTTACATTCTGACAAAGAAAGACTACCGATACGAATGATGATTGGCATGGTGATGACTGTTGCCGGGATTATTTCTTGTCTTAGTAATGTGGTGCTTGGATTGGCATTGGTTACGGTGGGATTGTCTTTATCTGTGATATCCTTTGTATCTAGATTCAAGGGAAAAACCGTTTCGAATGTCGATGAGAACCCAAACGAAACTCTTAGAGAACTTGAAAATGAAATAGCTGACGAGGAATCCTTTATACAAAATGCTATAAAGGAAATGAAAGAATTTTGCTTGAAGTATCAAATAATATTTAAGGAGACTAGTATTCTTTCCGATTTGACCAATCTTATGGTAAAAG
The DNA here is from genome assembly GCA_023413555.1 of Bacillota bacterium. Taxonomy (GTDB): domain Bacteria; phylum Bacillota; class Clostridia; order Lachnospirales; family Lachnospiraceae; genus KM106-2. The sequence continues at coordinate 9,064 of JAEZPG010000104.1, forward strand.
TAGACATGTATCATGACTTAGCATATAAGTGGAAGAAGAGTCAAAATAGAGATGTTGATAAAGATTACAATGATGTTCTCGAAGAAATTGTGAATTTCTTAAAAAAATATTATTCCAACGTTAATATTGAGCGGTTAGATGCTATGCTGCGACAGTTGGAGAGAGATAAGAAGGAATACATCATTCTATGCGATAAGAAAAGGAGTTGTGAGAAAGCATCTAAAGTTTACTATGAGATTAAAAAAACAATAGAAACCTATCTGAATAACCATGAATTCAATATAATGGAAGATCTTTTTAGTGAACTAGAAGAGATTCGTGAGAATTTAAAGGAATATCATAGGTGTTTAAATGAATCTAGAGAAGCTGAAAAGTTAAAAAATGAGTTTGAGGTGCATGAAGAAATTGAAAAGATTAAAGGAATCACGGAAGATAATGACTTGCGTGAGGATATTCAGTCAGTTGATCTAGATATAGAAGCGATAAGTGAAATGCAACAAAAAATCAGTGATAGTATTAAGAAGTATGACCTTCAATTAGAAGAATTACGGCAAAAGCGAGAAGATATTGAGGAGACTGAGAACAAACTGATTGAAATGGAGGAGAAGTACTGGGCCGACAAGAGAAAATATGAGCTATTACAAACGACGAATAGGTTACTTCAGGAAGCTAAGGTTTCCTTTACCTCTAAATATACTAAACCGGTATTTACTTCATTTTCAAAGTATTATCAAATGCTAACGCATACAAATCCTACTAACTTTAAGATTGATGCTGAAAGTAAGCTCACTATAACGGAATTGGGTGCACAAAGAGAGCCAAAGTTTATGAGCGTAGGATATCAAGATTTAATCTATATCTGTATGCGCATGGCTCTAATCGAAGCGATGTATCAGACAGAAAAGCCAGTAGTGATTTTTGATGATCCATTTGTGAATTTGGATACAGATAAAGTTGATAGAGGGTTGGACTTGTTAAATTGTATTGGAGAAAGCTATCAAGCAATTTATTTAACCTGTCATAAAAGTAGGGAATTAAAAGGCATAGAGGTCACTATGATAGATGTTAATGATACTGCTGTAGAGTTGCCAATGGATGCGCTAAAAGAACATATGGACTATAAGAATAGTAATCAGGATTGGTGATTTCTTGTGGCTTCCCGTTTACGGGAAGCCATTTTATAATTATACGTAAAAAAGGTGATGTGAGCAAATTGGATATAGGTGAAATATGTAATGAACTATTCTGCCTCATTCAAGGCTTGGAGTATTTCCTCTGGAATAGCAATTTCACACGATTTAACGTTCTCCAGATATTGATCCATTTTACTAAATCCAAAAATCGGAATGATCCTTGGATTTTTATGTAACATCCAAGCGAGAACCAACTGATTTCCAGATATATTGAGCTGTTTTGAATACTTCTCAATGAAATCCAGTTTCTTCAGATTTTTTTCTGAGTTAAATAGATGCCAGTCATGGTATCGGTTACAATTGTCCCTGTTGGAGTAGATCCCTTTTAAAAGAGGAGAATAGGCACAAAATGTCATGTTCTCTGAAGCTACATAATCAAAGATATCCTTACCAACATGAACCCTACTATCTGCATTGGTTCCATTTGTTGGGTGCAAGTAGGAATACTCAGATTGAAGCACTGAGTATTTTGCTAACCCTTTTTGTTGACTTACTTGATTCGCATTAGCTAGCAAATTCTTAGAAATATTGCTGGCTCCCACTAAACGAATCTTTCCTTCTTTGACTAAGGTGTCTAATGCATCCAATGTCTCTTCAATAGGAGTATTATCGTCATAGACATGAGAATAATATAAGTCCAAGTAGTCTGTTTTTAATCGGTGTAAACTGTTCTCTATCTCTTGCATTATAACTGTCTTTGATAATCCTTGATAATAACTAGGAACATTCTCGGCAATTTCACCTTTCATATTCCTTATGGTGTAAGGATTCCTTAAGCGACCGCCCACCTTGCTTGCTAGAAATATCTTATTTCTATTATTGCGTTCTTTCATCCATTGCCCTAAAAGGTTTTCACTTTCATCTCCAATATTTTCTCCATCTCCAATCCACCAAGCGTAACTGTTTGCGGTATCAATAAAATTACCCCCCATCTCCTCGGTGAAATGATCAAGAATCTGGAATGCAGTTTTTTTGTCAGTCGCGGTACCTAACATCATGGAACCGAGACACATTTCACTTACTTTGGCACCAGTATTTCCTAAATCAACATACTTCATATGTCCTCCTTTAGAATCCTCCCATTGTGTTGGAGCATTCATTGTAATTATTATTTATTGCATGTAATATATTATACAGTAGAGATTGGTACTTAAAAGTACCAATTAGGATAATAAAAATAGGAACCAATTTTAGAGGAGTATAATTTTGGTGACTAAACATATATAATATGTATTTTCTATTAGAATCAGTTGGAAGAAATTTGTAATGTCAGTAGACAATGTATATCATACTGGGAAGCGGATATAGCATTGCCAAATGTTGATAAGCTTTTGATACTGAGTCGTATTTTCAGATTACTATAGATGTTTTACTTAAAGAGGATTTGAATATTGATGGTGCCCAAGAGATTCATACCTGTGGAAACAGTTCTAAGATGAATAAAAGCCCAGGCTTGTATGAAGGAATCCTTATTCTAGAAAGTATAAAAAATGATATGATACTTGAAGGTTTATGAAGAATGTAAAAAGAAGGGTATTCTCAATGAACGAATGCAGTGGGCAGAGTGAAAAGTACAATTATTCGATCATATGGAGGATAAAGTAATACGAATAGATAGATAAAGTGAATTCTCTTGTACTAAAAATAATTGGCTTAGAAATATTGAAATATCAATGTTTCTAAGTTTTTTTATTAGATAGAAGGTCCAGTCATTGTTTGCATTACCAAGTTTTGTTGACATCCACTATTTGTCGGTTTATAATATAAATGACCGTAGTCATTTAAATTTTGTCGATACAATTCATCAAATCATAAGGAGGTTGTTATGAAAAGACAAAGTACTATTAAAGGGTTTGTGATTTGCAAGAGATACCTCTGTTGTATCCTTGTTTTATTCTTTATACTTACATCATGCAATAATACCAAAAACGCTAACAATGATTTATTGGAAGATAAGCAAAGCAATGAGGAAGGTAATCCTGTCTCTCCAAGTAATGAGGATGCCAATCCCGTCACCACTGGCGATGGGAAGGATAACCTTGGCTCCACAGTAAATGAGAATGATAATCCTAGTTCTACAGACAATGAGGAGGATGACCTTCTTGACATGGGAGACCCGGATAAGAATTACAGAGGAATTCTTGGATACGGCTACAATGTCGTGGCAAAAGGTTACTTCAATGAAGACGATCTTTCGTCTGGTGGGAAGATTCTGGATACCGATAAGTTATCAAAAAAAGGCTACATCTACCGTAAATCACGTGTTGTGCAGAATAGTATAACAACAGCTGGCAATTCTATGAAGAGTTATCAACAAGATGAAAGTCAGAATATATCGGGATCCTTTTCTTATGGATTGTTTTCAAAGATAAAACTTGATTTCAGCCTAACGAGTTACACAGATTCTTCCTCGATTTCAAAAAATGTCTATATTAAGGATAAGATTAGGGTAATAAAGGAACGAGAATACATAGATTCTTCGGATTTAGAAATTAAGGATTTAATTAACTATACTAAATCAAAATTTAGAAAGGCTCTAAACAAGGATGTCTCTAGCCAAAGTCCTGAGGAGCAAAAAAAGTATTACTACAACCTTTTTGAGCAGTATGGTACTCATGTGCTACTGGATATACTACTTGGTGGCCGGATAGATATGAATTATGTTTACAATAATACACAGTCTAAAAGTATTTCTTCGATTAAAACGGATGTTGGTATTGTATTCAAATCATTCAAGACCAAGGTGAGTGGCGAACTAAGTGAAACTGAAAAAAAAATAGTCGAAGAATTTACGGAGAATACTACCTTGATTAGTAACCGCTACGGTGGAACTGTCGAAGGAGGGATACATTCTATTTCGGATATGGCGGCTGTATTTAACGATTGGACGAAAAGCTTTACAGATCGGAGCACCTATGAATTTATAGATATTGGTGACGGCTTCTCCACTGCTTTACTGGGCATATGGGAATTAGCGGACACTGAGGAAATCACAGACACAGTTTACGATATGTATTGTCTATATCTACAAGAAGCTGGTCAATATTTTGCTGATTTTGATGACAAATCAGATAAATCTCAATATATCAAAATGTTTTACTCTAATGGCTCAAATAAAAGCTTCGATGCAAGGAGTGGGATAGAGTCCACCATATCCCACAAGGAGCCTAATACTCCTTATTTTATTCTACCAAATGACCTTTGGGCTGGAATCAAAGATTCAAAGTATTGTTATCTGGCGTATACCTATACAACAAAGCAATCAGAAGCTATTCGGGACATTCGAATTTTGTCTTTTAATATAGATTCCACTACTACACCGGATACAATTACTTTGAATAATTGTACCTATCATAAGCATGATTTTAATATTAATCAATATGGAAAGGTTAAATTGATGCTGTATTATACAACAGATAAACAGGCAGGAGCGCCTATTAGGGAAATTGGTGTAGAAAACAATAATGGTTATACTTTTGGCAGCACTGCTACAGGTTGGACCTCTATATTGAATAATTCATATTCCACTAACCAAGAAAAGTTGGAAGATGAAAAAAACTGGCAAAAAGTACCGATCAACGTTCTCTCCTTAGCATCAAATAGTATGTATCTTTGGTTCAAGCGTTGACATTAACAGGCTGGAGCAGTCAGGAAACTGATATGCTCTAGCTTTTTTGTTGATTTTTATCACTATATATGGCAAGATGAATATATATGATGCTAAGGAGTTCAGTATGAGTTATAACAATAAAAAGCGGGAGCAGAAATCTGAGCTTGCCCGACAAAAAATATATGCCAGTGCTGAAAAGTTATTTATCCAACACGGTCCTCATGCGGTATCGGTTGATGCCATTGTTCGGGATGCCAATGTAGCGAAAGGTTCATTTTATCTACACTTCGAGTCAAAGGATCAATTAATTGCCTTGATGATTCGGGATCATGTGATGAGAAGGGATGAAGAGTACCGCCAATTTCTTCACTCATTACCAACTGAAGCAGATACTGCAACGACTTTACTTGATTTGGTAGAACACATAATAGATATATTGATGAACACAATCGGGCTTCAGAATATGTCCTTAATCTATAAGTTTTCACTTGGGAAGACTTTGGACACCAATTCAGTCTTGGATTATCAACGTGATATTTATCGTATTTTTTATGATTTGATTACTCGGGGAATCAGTAGAGGTGAATTTCATACAACACAATCAGCAGAAATGTTAGCAAAACATTGTGTATTACTGCTTCGCGCTACTACCTTCGAGTGGTGTATTAGGGACAAAGATTATAACTATTTAGAGGAAACGCTGGAGCATTTTAAAGTATTTATCGAAGGAATTCAATAATGGATGTAGGATAATAATATCTTAAAAGCCTACAGTCAGTTTTGGAGAGTATGGAGTAAGAGGACAATAATGGAAAATAAGGAACAACAAGGACAACACAAACGGAGGGTACGGTATAAAGGGACTCATCCTAGAAATTATAAAGAAAAATATAAAGAGCTTCAACCGGAGAAGTATGCAGAGACAATAGAAAAAGTGAAGAGCAAGGGAAGTACACCAGCCGGTATGCATATTTCTATCATGGTGAAGGAAATTCTAGATTTTCTAAAGATTCAACCAGGGCAGATCGGTTTAGATGCAACACTGGGTTATGGAGGGCATACTAGAAAAATGCTTGAGTGTTTAGAATCTAAAGGTCATATTTATGCATTGGATGTAGACCCAATTGAGTCAGCCAAAACCAGAGTTCGTTTAGAAAGTTATGGATTTGGTCCAGAGATTGTCACTGTAATGCTACAGAATTTTGTAAATATCGATAAGGTTTCAGAGCAGGCCGGATTGTTTAATTTTGTTCTAGCTGATCTTGGGGTATCGTCCATGCAGATTGATAATCCGGATCGGGGATTTTCTTATAAACAGGAAGGGCCTTTGGATTTACGTCTCAATCCTGAGAAGGGAATCTCTGCAGCGGAACGCCTAAAGACAATATCTCAGCCAGAATTAGAAGGTATGCTCATTGAAAATTCAGATGAACCTTATGCAGTTGAGATATCTAGAGCTATCATAAAGAAACGAAAAAAAGGTCAGGATATATCTACAACCACTGACCTTTACCGCATTATTGAAGAAGTGCTATCCTTTGTACCAGCTGACAAGCGAAGAGATACAATAAAAAAGTCTTGTCAGAGAACCTTCCAGGCATTGCGTATCGATGTCAATAATGAATTCGAGGTATTGGAAGAATTCTTGGAAAAACTACCAAATGTTTTGGATAAAGGCGGTCGTGTAGCTATCCTAACATTCCATTCAGGTGAGGATCGTTTAGTTAAGAAATCTTTCAAACAACTTTACCGTGCTGGAGTCTATAGGGAGATTGCCACTGATGTAGTTCGACCATCTGCTGAAGAATGTGCTATGAATGGCCGAGCACGTTCTACCAAAATGCGATGGGCCATCAAAGCATAGAATATAGTAATAGGAGCTTCAAGTTCTTGTTTAACAAGGGCTTGAAGTTTTTTGTTTTCTTATTGACAGTAGAAAAAAGTAGTGATATTATTAGGTTAATTAGTTAACTAATTAACCTAATAGGTTATGGCCAAATGATACTGAAAAGGAGATTTTCGGGATGATTGATAACACGACACCTATGTTTATACAAATAAAAGAGAAGATTAAAGATGACATTATGGCAGGAGTATATCAAGTGGATGAGTTAATTATTTCTACTACGCAGATTGCCAAGTTCTTCTCGGTTAATCCTGCTACTGCAGTTAAAAGCGTTAGTTTTCTACAGGATGAGGGAATCGTGTACAAGAAGAAAGGGATTGGGATGTGTGTGTCACAGGAAGCAAAGAATTTGATTATAAAAGAGAGAACGACACAATTTTATAATCAGGTAATCATCACTGCAGTAGAGGAAGCTAAGAAACTAGGTATCACCAAGGGGCAGTTAATACAAATAATAAAGGAGATTAATGATTATGATTAGTTTTGAGAATGTAACCATGCAGTATGGAAAAAATGTTGCAATACCAAATTTGAATTTGGTATTGGAGGATAAGAAGATCTATTGCCTTCTTGGACGCAATGGTGCCGGTAAAACAACATTTATGAATCTGATAGCCGGAAAACGAACTGCAACAAGCGGTGAGGTTGCCATCAATGGAGGAAAGGTAGATTCTATAAGAATGCCAGATAACGTTACCTATATTGAAGCAGCAAAACGCCAGTTTAATATGAAGATAGCCAATCTTTTAGAATTGGCCAATGGGTTAAATGAAGATTTTGATATGGAGTTTGCCCTACATATGGTGGAAAAGTTCCATCTCGATAACAATAAAAAATATAACAGTCTATCGTTTGGTATGAAGACCATGGTTACTACACTGATTTCCTTAGCAAGTAATAAGGAGATTCTTCTATTAGATGAGCCAGTATTGGGGTTTGATGCGATTATGCGGACGAAATTCTATAATCTTCTTCAAGAAAGTTATGAGAGAAGACCGCGAATTATTCTGGTTTCTACTCATTTGATTGATGAAATTGGAAAGGTCGCAGAACAGATAATCATGATAGAGAAGGGACAGATTATACTAAATGATGACATTAATAATGTCATTGAACATGCCTATAAGCTATCAGGCCCATCAGAACAGGTAAAGGAAATGACAGAAGGACTAAATGTGGTAGCAAGTGAAGAGATTGGTAAGTACACCAATTGTTACATATTTGGTGAGAGAACAGAGGCAAGGGGTGAGGTGGAAATTAGCAATGTATCCCTGCAAGACTTATTTGTGAAAATGGTGGGAGGATCTGATAATGAATAATATAAAAAAAGTTTGGACGGTAACAAAAGTTAATTTTAGATATAGTACCTGGATTGCCTACCTGGTAACGTTTATATGTCTTTTGGGTGGTATCAGTAATTATATCACTGCCAAATTTGTGGAACAGGACAATAGCATAACTTCAGCTGGTAATTATCTTTATATCTTATGTCTGATGGCACCTATTCTTTTAGCTTCCATTAATTACTCAAAACTAATGCATATTGGAGTGAATAAAAAGACTTATTTAAAAAGTTGTATCATAATCTATGTTGTATTTTCTGCAGTAGTGAGCTTGCTGGATATAGTATGTTATTATTTTATAGATCTTCCACTAGAAAGCGAGATAAAGCAGATTTTTAATCTGATAAAGATATTTGATTGGGATACCAATGTTCTTACAGCATTCTTCTGCCAATTTGCGTTCTTGTTTCTATTACAATCAGTAGTACATACCCTAACCTTTATCCAGACAAAATGGTATGGTATTATGGTAGATGTACTTATTATGGCTATCATAAGCGTATTTACACCAATTGCAGTTTTAAGGCAAGCAGAAGTATTCTTTTTCTATATGATTATTTTTATAAAGCCTGCCATTGCGCAGATTGGTATTTGTCTTGGGCTTAGTACTTTGATTCTGTGGACCAATCTATTTTATATGAAACGACGTAATTCATAGAGGCTAAGGATGCTTTACAAGGTGAAAACAAGTATATAATTTTTATCCATAGTAATGAAAAGCTCTTTCCCAATAAGAACCGGATGAATTCTTATTGGGAAAGAGCTTTTTAGTGTATCGCATAACCGTTATACTTACTGAAAAATCATAGCTTTATCATAGTTTGGTCATAAAAAATTCACATTTTCTTATTTATAATAATAGACAAGAAAGGATATTTGGAAGATTAATGCACTACAGGATAAGATGGAAAAGGAGGAGCGGGATATCCTGCATATGACATGAAAAGAATGAAGAAGATGAAGCATGTAAATAAGAAAATAGTCCTTATTACTGTTACTGGATTTGTGGTTGTGGTTCTAGTGATAGGAGGCATATTACTGTTGTCCAAATTCGGGGCAACATCGGAAGGGTCAACGAATCCACCATTCGAATTGGTGGGAGATAAGACAATGTCAAATAGGAAGGATATGGTTACTGCTACAGGGTATGCAGTATACGATACAGTACAACAGACCATGGATGCCAATATTGATTCCAAGAACTCATCAGATTTTCTTACCATTGAGAGTATTAAGGTGAAAGTCGGCGATACAGTATCAAAAGGAGATGTCTTATTTACTGTAACGAAAGAATCATTTGAAGCAGCCAAGACCTATCTGGAGGAACAGTTGTCAAATGCTGAGAATAAGCTTGCGCAGGAAAACTTAGATTATAAACAAGCGGTTCTGGATGCAGAATACAATAGGTTAAACGATTCTCAACTAGGTGACACCGCTAAGGTGGAGTATGAGGCTACTGTGAAGGAACTAAAGGAGCAGATTTCTGCTGCCAAGAAGGAGTATGATGAGGCTGCCGATGCAATCTCAGATAATCCTTCGGTAATCAAAAGTAATAAAAGTACTATCAAAAGCTATGAAACTAAGTTAAAAGCGGTAGAAAGTGAGTTGAAAGAAGCTGAAAGTACTAGTGCAAGTGCTTCTTCCACCTATAAGAAGGTGGTTACAGAATATAAAACAGTATTATATACCTATAAGTATTTGCTTCAATTACAAAATAGCAACACAGTAGAGGTTGATAAGCTGATTGCTGAGGTAGAACAGGCAGGAGCCAATGATTCAGAAAGTTTAGATAGAGACGATGCTAATCCGGGAGAAGGTAGCAAACCAAGTGGTGTACCACAAGAAGGCTACAAACCAATGGCATCTGTAAGTTCATTAACCGTGGAGGCTTTGCAGAATCGACCTACCGACAATAACAATACAGGGATATCCGATTTGCTAAGTTCAGTGAAAAGTAAGTGTGATTCTCTCGCAAAAACTTATCGTACAGCCAAATCAAATAACGAGACAGCTACTGCAAAGGTTAGTAGTCTAACAAGTAATAAGATTACCTATACGAATAAAATCTCCTCTTTAAAGCAACAGAATCAACAATTACAAGGTGAATATGATCAGGCAAAAAACAACATTTCTTCCTTAAAGAGTAAATATCAGGAGTTAATCAATAAACAGGAGGCACAGCTAGTTACTTTAAAGAAGACCTATGAGCTATCGGTTTTGACCAGTGAGGCTGCCCAAAATACCTATAAAAAGACAATTGCCACTTTGGATGAATCTTTGAAGACTTATAGGGATGCTTACAATTCAGCTAAGGAGAATCTGGATAATCTGACAAAAGCATTCTCTAAGTATCAGTTTATTGCAAATCAAAGTGGTGAGATTGCTTCTATAAACTATACTGAGGGTGATATGATCATGAACGGAAAGGCTCCGATTGCCTATATCAATCATACTTCAGTTTCAGTTACAGTAGCGGTGAGTCAGGAGGACATAGCGACCTTAAGTGTAGGAGATAGTGCCATGGTAATGGGTACTTCCTCATCAGGAAGATATTCCGGCATGATTAAGGAAATTGCTTCAAAGCCATCCACTGAGAGTATGACCAATGCAACATACAATGTTGTGGTGCAGTTAGCAATAGAAGATGGAACCTCCATTTCGACATCCGATTCACTATCTGTAATTTTTGGTGGGTTCTCCATGAATAGACCAGAAAGGAGTACAAAATGAAAAATAAGAAGATAAAGATTATTGTTGCTGTCGTAGTAATGGTTTCTATTGTATCAATTTCTCTTAGTTTGATAGCCAAAAATGCAACAGCAGACGAAACCATAGTAACGAAGGAGACAAAAGTAGAAAAGGGTAATATTACCGCAGGTGTCACTGAGAGTGGATCTGTTACAGTGGGAACCAATGCAATGACCTACGAATTGGATTTATCTGCAGCTACTTCCAGTAGCTCTAATAGCTCAAGCAGCTCTGGAAACTCCAATAGCAATGCTTCCAGTGGAACCAATAATTCTGGTGCTGTAAATGGCTTTACCGGACCGTCTGCTCTCGGCAGTTCCAATGGAAGCAGTTTAAACCAAGGATTCTCTTCATCCGTTAGTTCCGGAAGTAGTTCTTCTAGTACAGAAGGATTTCTCGTAGTAGACACTGTGTATGTAGCGGTAGGTCAGAATGTGGCAGTGGGAGATAAACTTATGAGTCTGACAGCAGATTCCGTGGCTGCAGCCAAAAAATTATTAGAGGATGACGTGGAAAACGCTGAACTGGCTGTATCAGAAGCCAAGGTAACTGACAAACAGATAAAGATAACAGCAGAAAGCGAATATAAATTAAACATTGCCCAAGGGAAAACAGCGAAATCTGTCTATAATGCTACCATTGACTCAATTGAAAGTAATATCAGTTCCCTAAAAAAACAGATTGCAGATACTACGGATTCCAATAGATTAAGTAGTTTAAAGGCACAGCTGTCTCAGGCACAAAGTGAAGAAAGTGCTAAGAAGCTGGAAGCAAAGCAAACATATGAATTAGCTCTTGTGAACTATGAAAATGCCAAATCCATATATGATGTTGCTATGTCCCAATATGGCAGTGCAACAAAAGAAGCGGAAGAGACGCTTAAGGAAGCCAAAGAAAAATTAAAGGATCTTGAGGCTCTTGTTTCTTCGGATAACATCATTTGCTCCTCTTATGAAGGAAGAATAGTAGACATTGGATATGCAGCGGGTGATACCCTTTCTACCGATACGGCTATTGTTCAGTTTGCAGATGTTACAGCAGTTACGGTAAGCGTGAATGTAACGCAGGATGACATCGCTGCTGTGAATCTGGAGGATGAAGTAAATGTAGAATTTATCAGTGATAGTGAAAATATGTACCAAGGAACGGTAACTGAAATTGGCAGTGCTGTTACTTCAAGTTCTACTGTCAGTTATCCGGTGACCATACTTGTGACTTCTATACCGGATAAGGTTTTGACCGGTATGACAGCCAATGTCACCTTTATTGCAAAAGAGGTAAAAAATATTCTTTATGTGTCCAACAAAGCCATTATCTCAGAGGGAGTAAAATCCTATGTCAATGTGAAGAAGGAGGATGGCACAGTCACTAGGATAGAAGTCACTACCGGTTTTTCCAATGGTGAAAACGTTGAAATCAAAAGCGGATTATCAGAAGGTGACACAGTACTAATTGAAAGTAAGGTGAATATCTAATGAAAATGACCGAATTATTACGCCTTGTGAAGCTTAATCTGATACAGAATAAATTTAAAGTAGTACTTACTTCCATTGGTATTATTGTAGGAGTAGCCACCATTGTTATGGTAATTGCCATCGGTAAAGGTGGTGAACAGGATGTGGCGGAGCAGTTTAAAAATCTTAATGCTGGAGCAATTGATATTTCCTATGGCAATGGATCTGACAAATCAACAAATCAAAACAGTGATAAAACACAATTTGATAGGGGGTTCTTTCCAGGTGGTTCCAATCAATTTGGAGGGAATATCTTCTCTGGGAATGCTGCTAACATGCCTAATATAGGTGACATGGGTGGTTTTCCGGGCTTTGGACCCTCTCAGGGAGGCTCGGCCAATGATAGAATGAATAGGAGGAGAATCACTCTGACCATGGAGGATATGGATGATCTGGAAACCTTTGTCCCAGGTATTAGTGATGCCTCTATCTCTTATTCCACCAAGCAGGATGTGGAAGGGGGAATACTTGAGGAAGCGACCTCTTATTCCATTGCAGGTGTACTAAGTAACTATCAGCAAATGAGCAACACCTCTATGTATGTAGGTGATTTCATTACAGTTGCCAACGAGAACAATAAAGAAAAGGTTTGTGTACTTGGTTACAATGTTGCTACTGAGATATTTGGCAGTGCTGAGGCTGCTTATGCTGAGACTATTTATATTGATAGCAGGCCTTATATCGTGAATGGTATTTTGGCAGCTATGGGCTCAGTTTCCTCAGGTATTAGTCCGGATGAAACAGTATTTATCCCATATTCCACCGGTACCAAATATCTGACCTCTACCATTAGTCCAACTATCACCTTAGTGGCGTCTGATCTAAGTACTGTCGACACCATTAAAGAGGATGTAGAAACAGTTCTAGCTGAGACATATCCAAATTCAGAATTCAGTATTTCCGATGCTGGAAGCAAGATGAAGGCAGCCAATGCTTCCAATAAGACCTTGACAATGTTATTACTTGCGATGGCAGTAATCGTATTTATTGTTGGTGGAATTGGTATTATGAACGTTCTTTTTGTCTCTATCAAAGAAAGGACCAAAGAGATTGGTATTTTAAAGGCAATGGGTTGTTCAAAAAAATATATCCTGCTAGAATTCCTTGTTGAATCCTGTGTAATCAGCATAGTAGGCGGAATCTTAGGAGTGGCTCTAAGCTATATCATTACTCCGATTGTGGAGTATTTTAATATGACGGTGATCCTTTCTGGAAGTGGAATTGCAGTTGCATTGTTATTTGCTGTGATTACTGGAACGATATTCGGTTTTTATCCTGCTCTTAAGGCATCAAAGCTTGTGCCAGTAGAAGCATTATGTGAGGAGTGATAGGATGAAGAAAAAGACAAAAGTAGCTATTATAATAACAATCTTGATTTTGGTTTCCGTGGGTTGTACTATAACAGGTATCATGATATGGAAGAATAAACGGGATGTTCCTAAGGAGACACTTGGTAAGAACCAATCATATGTATATGGACAGATAGAATCCATTGCAGGAAATGATATGAAGCTTGCACTGGCAGAGGAAGTCACAGAAGAACGAACCAATAGAAAATGGGGCAATTTTGAAAGTAGGCCTAATAAGGATAGTGATTCTAAAGGCTCTCAAGGATTCTTTGATCCAAGCCAGATGCAGGGAGGAGAAGCACCGGATGGTCAGATGCCGGGAGGTCAAATGCCGGGAGGTCAAATGCCGGGAGGTCAAATGCCAGAAGGTCAGATGCCAGAAGGTCAGATGCCGGGAGGTCAGAGGCCAGGTGATAACTCCAGCTCTAATTCAAAAGATTCGGACTCCTCAAAGGATTCTACAACTGTCACTACCTATAAGCTGACTGGTGAGAAGGCAGAATATATGATTCCTGTAAAAACAAGTGTTACCACTCAACTAGGTGCAGTCACAACCTTTTCCAGACTGGCAACAGGAGATTATGTAAAATTGTTGTTGGATAAAGATGAGAACGGAAACGATATCATAGTACAAATATGGATTGTTGGTTAGGAGAATGGTATGAATAAATTAATTCAAATGGAAGGTGTCAATAAAAGTTACATCATGGGAGATCAAGAGCTTCGTGTTCTTAAGGACGTAAGTCTGACAGTGGAGAAGGGTGAATTTCTGGCGATTCTTGGACCATCTGGTTCCGGTAAATCTACGCTAATGAACCTGATTGGTTGTATGGATACTATGAATAGTGGAACCTATTATCTTGATGGCATTGCCATTCATGAAGCAAAGGATAATCAACTTTATGAGATACGTAATAAAGAAATCGGTTTTGTCTTCCAAAAGTATCATCTAATTCCAACCTATACGGTGCTTCAGAACATAATAATGCCACTGATTATTAGGGGGATGAGATATAAGGAAGCAGTTGAAGAATGTATGGAGACCATTGAGTTTATAGGTCTTGCGGATCGAATCAAACATAAGCCCTCGGAGCTGTCTGGTGGGCAGCAACAAAGAGTAGCTATAGCCAGAGCTCTGATTAGTAAACCTGCCATTCTTTTAGCAGATGAGCCTACAGGGGCATTAGATTCTACTAGTGGAAATGAAGTATTAAAGCTATTTCAGAGATTAAATAATGTAGGCAATACTATTGTGATGATTACCCATAATCTTAATGTGGCCAAGGCTGCCGGACGAACGGTAAATATTATAGATGGTGTGATTTATGAAGAAGAATTCGTGTAGTCCCAAAGGGGCTACACTTTTTCTTTGGATAAAATTCAATACAATTCCGTTAAGATTTTTTAACTTCATTGACATTTATAACCACGAAATGTATAATCTCGATAGAATTTATGGTGAAATGTACCAATATATCACTTTGTTTTCTGCTAAATATTATCGAAAAGAGGCTGTTATTTGTGTTACTTATAGAAATTCTTGTTTGTTTTCCTGTATTTATAGGGCTGCTATTATGTGCCTGTAAGAAGGAGTTGTTACAAAAACTACTGGTGTATGTATCAAGTGGAATTATAGTAACTATGGCACTTATTTTAGCAGCCCAGAACTTTTTTGTCCCTTCCAAACATATTTTTGCATACAATACGGAATGGGTCGACATGATTATGTTATTTATTGAGGTCATGATAGGAATATACATAATATATATTGGTATAAAGAAACGGAAATACTTTGTTTCCATATTATCCGTAATCCAAATGTCTATCATCCTTTGGTTAGAGCTTAGTGGCAAAACAAAGCTCTCCATGGAATATCACATTTATATAGATAAACTATCAATTATAATGAGTACGGTCATTGCTGTAGTAGGTTGCTTAATCTGTATTTATGCAGTAGGGTATATGAAACAATATCATAACCATCATCAAGAGGTAAAGGATAGAAGCTTTTTCTTCATAGGTATGCTTTTTTTGTTCTTAGGTGCTATGTTTGGACTTGTATTTTCTAATCAGTTAATGTGGTTGCTGTTCTTCTGGGAGGTTACCACCTTTTGTTCTTTTTTACTGATTGGGTATACAGGATCAGAAGAAGCAGTAACCAATTCTTTACGGGCTTTATGGATGAACCTTTTAGGGGGGATTGGTTTTTCAATTGCAGTTGCCTATTGTAGTAATAAGTTTGGAATGTTAGGCTTAAATGATATTCTTGACCAAGGAAAAGAGAGTCCTGATCTAATTCTGATACCAGTATTATTTTTAGCCTTTGCTGCTCTGATTAAATCTGCTCAACTTCCTTTCTCAAGATGGCTTTTAGGGGCTATGGTAGCACCTACCCCATCCTCAGCACTGCTTCACTCGGCTACTATGGTGAAAGCGGGAGTATATTTGCTAATTCGCCTTTCCCCTACCATGCATGGTAGCATAGCAGGATTCTTGGTGACCACCATTGGTGGCTTCACCTTTGTAATGGCTTCTTTACTAGCCATTTCGCAGCGTGATGCTAAAAAGCTTTTGGCATACTCCACCATTGCCAACTTAGGCCTCATCGCTGCCTGTGCCGGTGTTGGAACGACAGAATCTATTTGGGCAGCTGTACTATTAGTAGTGTTCCATGCTGTTTCTAAATCCTTAATGTTCTTATCAGTAGGCGCTGTAGAGAATATCACAGGAAGTAGAGATATTGAGGACATGCATGGATTAATCGTAAAATTGCCAGAGATGGCGTTAGTTTTGATTATAGGAATCGCAGGAATGTTTTTGGCGCCTTTTGGAATGCTGATTTCAAAATGGGCCGCCTTAAAATCTTTTGTGGATTCGGATAGTATGTTACTTATCTTTTTCCTTATCTTTGGAAGCGCAGCTACTTTGTTCTATTGGACAAAATGGATTAGCAAATTAGTTGCAGTATTACATAACAGTGAGAGGTTACCTACTAGAGTGAAGGGAAATCAATGGTTATCATTATTGTCACATGCTAGTATCATGGTATCTTTATGCGTATTGTTCCCGTTGATTTCGGATAATTTGATTGAGCCATATCTGGTAGATATATTTGGAGCAACAGCGCCAACGGTTATTCGACAGGGCAATATAAATATAATGGGTCTAATGCTTGCAACCATTGCAGTGATTCCATTTGCCATTCGTTTTCTTACCTTTAGTAAACATAATAAGATAGTGCCATCTTATATGGCAGGGGTAAATAAGGGGGATGACCGAAATTTTGTAGACTCCTTTGGTGAACAGAAAAAGATGTACTTGGCAAACTGGTATCTTGAGGATTATGTCGGAGAAAAGCGATTATTGAAACCTGCAATTATATGTAGTGGATTTTTTATTGCAATTCTAATCATCGTCGGAGTTGGAGGCGTATTGTAATGGGTGCAGAGACGATAAAATTATTTTCTATACTTACTTTTGTTTTATTAGGACCTTTTTTGGGTGGCTTATTACAAGGATTGGACCGCAAGCTTACAGCACGGCTAGAGGGAAGAGTTGGGCCACCAATATTACAGCCAATTTATGATGTTTCTAAGTTATTTGGTAAAGATAAAGTGGTAGTGAATAATCTGCAGAACTTCTTCATTATCGGATACCTTGTGTTTATTGTATTTACAGGTGGCTTGTTTTTTGCAGGTGGAGATATTCTGCTGGTACTATTTGCCCTCACTTTGGCAGAAATCTATCTGATTATGGCATCTTGTTCCTCTAATTCTCCGTACGCAACCATGGGAGCTCAGAGAGAGTTGATACAAATGGTTTCCTACGAACCAATGTTACTACTGGTTGCTATTGGTTTTTATAAGGCAACAGGCAGCTTTAGTGTGGAAGATATCTTAAAAAGTAATGAATCACTGTTGCGCTATTTACCAGGTATATTTGTAGGATTCCTGTTTATTTTAACAATAAAGTTTAGAAAATCACCATTTGATTTTAGCACGTCTCATCATGCTCATCAAGAAATGGTGAAGGGGACAACCGCAGAATTTTCAGGTCGAGTGCTAGGGATTACTGAGATTGCCCATTGGTATGAAACAGTTTTCTTGTTAGGAATGGTAATTTTATTCTTTGGAGCTTCTAGCCTTTCCTCTTTGGTAATTGGGATTGTAGCTTGCTTCATTGCATATTTCTTTGAAATTATCATAGATATTACGTGTGCCAGAATGAAATGGCAGAATATGTTACAAATTACATGGATTGTAGCAGTTGTACTCGGTATGACTAACCTTCTAATCCTTAATTATTTAATATAGAGTAAAACGAGGGAGGAATATTATGTCGTTTATATCAAAATCTCCTTGGGTTATTCACTATGATGGTTCCAGCTGTAATGGATGCGACATAGAAGTACTGGCTTGTCTAACCCCTGTCTATGATGCAGAACGTTTTGGTATAGTAAATACCGGAAATCCTAAGCATGCAGATATCTTCCTTGTTACTGGTGGAGTGAATACACAGAATAAAGAGGTTGTTCAGCAGATTTACAATCAGATGCCAGAGCCTAAGGTGGTTGTTGCAATAGGTATTTGTGCCTGTAATGGCGGTGTATTCAAGGATTGTTATAATATCATCGGAGGTGTAGACCAAGTAATTCCTGTAGATGTGTATGTCCCAGGATGTGCTGCAAGACCGGAGGCCATTATAGATGGCATTGTAAAAGCAATCGGTATTTTAAAGGAGAAAGAAGGTATCAAACTATAGATGGAACAGACAATTAAACTTGTTGATAGAGATAAATTGATTACGGAAACATTACATTATAAGCATGATGGATACCGTTTGGTGCAAATATGTGCAACGAAACTAACAGATGGCTTTGAGCTTACCTATTCCTTTGATTTACATAATCGATTAGAGGCGGTTCGTATTCAGATACAACCGGAGGAAGAAGTTACAAGTATTAGTAGCATCTATAGTTATGCATTTTTATATGAGAACGAAATGAAGGATTTGTTTGGCATTAAGATTACTATGATTTCACTGGATTACCAAGGTAATTTTTATCGTACAGCGATAAAAACTCCATTTAACACGCCAAAAGGAGAGTAAAGCTATGTCGCAAAGAACTATTGTACCATTTGGACCACAGCATCCTGTACTTCCTGAACCAATTCATTTAGATTTGGTGTTGGAAGATGAAAAGGTATTAGAAGCGATTCCTTCCATTGGATTTGTGCATAGAGGGTTAGAAAAGTTGGTGGAAAAGAGAGATTACATAGACTATGTTTATGTTGCAGAACGAATTTGTGGGATTTGTAGCTTTATGCATGGTATGGGTTACTGTCAATCTATTGAAGAGATTATGAAGGTAGAGGTACCCGAGAGAGCCAACTATTTACGGGTTATTTGGTCTGAGTTATCACGGATTCATAGTCATCTATTATGGCTTGGACTACTTGCTGATGCCTTTGGATTTGAGAGCTTATTTATGCAGTCTTGGAGATTACGGGAGAAAGTACTGGATATGTTCGAGTATTCCACAGGTGGTCGAGTGATATTTTCAGTGAATAAAATTGGTGGTGTTCGCAGGGATATGGACGACGAGATGCTTGCCCTGTTCTTATCTGTGTTAAAGGATATGAAGAAGGAAATAGAAGGTATTGCCAAGGTGTTCCTGTCTGATTATTCTGTGAATACCAGATTACAAGGTGTTGGCTTACTAACAAAACAACAGGCGTATGATCTAGGAGCTGTTGGACCTATGGCACGAGCAAGCGGAATTCATGCTGATATTCGCCAGACCGGATATGCTGCCTATGGTCAATTGGAATTTGCACCAATTGTATCAGAAGTGGGAGACAGCTATGCTCGTTGTGATGTTAGAATAAAGGAAATCTTCCAATCCATAGCTTTAATTGAAGAGGCCATTGGTAAGATACCTTCTGGAGAGATTAGTGCTGTAGTTAAGGGAACTCCAAATGGCGAATTTTTCGCAAGACTGGAGCAACCTAGAGGAGAGGTTATCTATTATAGCAAAGGAAATGGTACGAAGTTTCTGGACCGTATGCGGGTAAGGACCCCTACTTTTGCAAACCTTCCTGCTATGCTGGAGACTTTAAAGGGCTCTGATCTGGCAGACATACCTATCTTGATTTTAACAATTGATCCATGTATCAGTTGTACTGAGAGGTGATAAGATGAAACTAATGACTTTTACTAAAATTGCCTTTCATAATTTATTATCAAAGCCTGTAACAAGATTGTATCCAAAGGTTCCTATGGTAGTGAAACCAGGGGCCAGGGGGCATATACAAAACGAGGTGGAGTTGTGTATCTTTTGTGGAATCTGTTCGAAACGATGTCCAACTTCCTGTATTCAGGTAAATCGAGCGGAGAGCATTTGGGAGATTGATCGTTTTGGATGCCTTGCTTGTGGGTTATGTGTCGAGGTTTGTCCAAAAAAATGCCTAGTAATGAAGGAACAATACACTGCTCCCCAGGCAAAAAAATATTGGGATCGGTATGAACAGAGGAAACCAGGCAATGAAGAAGAGGATTCAAAGTTACAATAGAAAGGAAGTCGTGATTGGTTATGCATGAGTATCATAAAGCAATTCATATCATAGAACACGCCATCGAGGAGGCAAAGAAGCAGGGAAAAACAAAAGTGACTAAGATTAATCTGGTCATCGGAGATAGCTCAGGATTTTCAGGAGAAACCATAGCCCTTCATTTTGAAGAGGCAGCAGTTGGGACAATCTGTGAAGGGGCGAAGGTCCATGTGACGCCGGTTAAGACCATGCTTAGATGTCCGAATTGCAAGGAGTTATTTGCAAGAAAACCATTTGATTTTAAATGTCCACACTGTAATACAGAGGGTGTTCCAAGCGAAGTTGGAAAGGAAATGGCGATTGAAAGTATAGAGGCTATATGAGTAAACAATCTACCTATTGGATAATTGTATATGGAGTTGTACAAGGCGTTGGATTTCGCCCGTTTATAAAGCGTCTGGCAAAAGAGCTGGCAGTTGTAGGAAAGGTGAAGAACGAAAAAGGTTGTGTTCAAATTCTTACAACTGGCAGTAAAGGCCAGCTTTCTTTATTTGTAGAGAAAATTAAGAAGTGCCCGCCTTATGGTGCCATGATTGATCATTTGGAATACAAAGAAGTTCCTGTTATCTATATGGAGGATTTTTTAATTATAGATAGTAAAGAGAACATGTATGAGGAAGGCCAATCAAATATGGTTCAGATTAAGCCTTTCATTCAAGTTGGAGTGGATCTGCCAATTTGTCCGAACTGTGAAAAAGAACTATATGAGAAATCCAATCGAAGATATCGTCACCCGTTGATTAGTTGTGTGCAATGTGGCCCAAGGTACTCCATTATAAAGAGTTTGCCCTATGATCGCCCTAACACAACCATGGATGGTTATCCACTTTGTAAAAAATGTGAGGCTGAATATGGTGGATGGGATAAGGCAGGGAATTCTTTGAGAGTGCATGCACAGACCATTAGCTGTATGGACTGTGGGCCAGAATTGCTATTTTATACAGCGGGAACGAATGAAACAGTACAAAGAGAACATGCTCTTTTGAAGGCCATTTCTGTCCTAGAATATGGAGGCGTGATAGCAGTTAAGGGAATTGGAGGCTATCATTTTGTTTGTAAACCGGGAAGTATTGCTGCGGTGTATCAGTTACGTCAGATAAAACAAAGGGATAGAAAGCCATTTGCCGTCATGTTTCGTACTATGGAGCAGATTAGAAGCTATTGTGATGTAACACCTTTCGAGGAACCTTTGCTTTTGTCTAAAGAAAGACCGATTGTCTTACTAAAAAGAAGGAATACAGAATTTGTTGCAGAGAATATATGTAAAGAGGTTTATAAAGATAGCTTGTATTTAGGGGCTTTTCTTCCTTATACCGCAATTCAATGTCTTTTATTGGATGCTTGTGGGCCACTGGTATTTACAAGTGGCAATATAACGAATGAACCGATTCTTTGGGAGGATAAAAGTATAATAGCCATATCCTCTAAACTAAATGGTATCTTGTATCATACTCGGCCAATTCATGTGTCAATGGATGATTCTGTCGTTCAGATAGTTGCCGGAAGAACACAGCTGATTCGTAGGGCCAGAGGCTACGTTCCCTCGGTCATCTCCATAAGCGATAAGGAAGGAGAACAATTTGCGGCAGGAGGGGATCTTAAAGCGATATTTGGATATTGTCGTGATGGAGATGCCTATCTTTCTCAATACATTGGGGATTTGGAGCAAGTCGGTAATGATAAGATGTACAGGTGGAATCGAGACCACATGAAATCAATCTTTCAGTTTGAGCCAAAGACTTTCCTTGTAGATTATCATGAGGGATATTATTCACATAAAATGACATATGAATGGATAGATACAATGGACCATGGGCACTCCATTACGAAGCCTGTTAAGAAAGTGCAGCATCATCACGCCCATATTGCCTCGGTAATGGCTGAGCATAAGGTACATGAAGTCATTGGGATAGCCTTCGACGGAACTGGTCTTGGAGAGGATAGGGCTGTATGGGGAAGTGAGTTCTTAATATGCAGGGAACAGCATTATATTCGTCGGGGGCATCTTGCCTATGTTTCTGTTGTAGGTTATGACAATGCAGTAGTCAATGCTTCCATTATGGCAGCCTGTCATCTGCATGCTGCCGGTATTACACTGGATACACCTCAATCTACTCTGCTTTCTTCAGCAATGGATGCCAAGATAAATACTGTTGCCTGCAGTAGCATGGGACGTCTCTTTGATGCAGTGGCTGCAATTCTTAATCTTTGTCATTATAATAGTTATGAAGGGGAATGTGCTATTGCGTTGGAGACAGCTGCCTTGCAGGGCAATAAAGAGCATATGATGCATATTCCTGTAGAAATAGTAAGCATGGATGGCATGTATTGTGTCGATCAAAGTAGCCTCATTAGGATTCTTTATCAGGCTGTGGAGGATAAGAAAAATGTATGTGACTTGGCATTATCGTTTCATTATTGGGTGATAGTTATGATTGGACAAATGTGTCGTCTCCTTCGAGATGAGTACGGACTAAACAGTGTTGCTTTAAGTGGAGGTGTCTTTGTCAACCGCATTCTATTAGAAAATACCATCATTCAATTAGAGAAAGATGGTTTTCAGGTCTTAATTAATGAAAAGGTGCCATGTGGTGATGGTGGAATCGCTCTTGGACAATTATATGTCGGGCAATGGTGACAAAAAGGAGGTAAAAGTAATGTGTATCGCAGTACCGGGAGTCGTAATAAAGATAGAAGGCTCAATAGCCTGGGTAGATTATTCAGGTAATGTTATCGAAGCAAAATGCGGCCTTGTGCCCATTCAGATAGGGGATCGGGTACTTGTCCATGCAGGCTGTATTCTACAAAAAATGACTTCCTTTGAACATCAACAACTACTGGAATTATTGGATGAAATTGAGGCACTGGACACGATATAAATGAAACAAAAGTGAGGCAAAGAATGAAGACTTTGGAAGAAATGGTACAAGTAATTGGTACCTATGAGGGGGAACCAATTACTATTATGGAAGTATGCGGAACTCACACAGGAGCGATTGCGGCAATGGGAATAAGGAGTCTGCTATCAGACAAAATATCCCTTGTATCTGGTCCGGGATGTCCTGTATGTGTGACAAGGCCGGAATATATTGATACCTTATGCAATCTGGCGAAAAGGAACAATACTTGTGTAGTATCCTTTGGTGATATGCTAAGAGTACCCGGAACAACCCAATGTCTGAAAGAAGTCATGGCAGAGGGCGGTAATGTTGCCATGGTGTATTCTCCTTTTGATTGTTTGACATTGGCCATGGAACATCCTAAGATTACCTATGTGTTTGCTGCAGTTGGATTTGAAACAACTACGCCAATCTATGCCATGATTTTAAAAGAGGTAATAGAAAAAAAGATAACGAATCTTAAACTACAGACTGCCTTAAAAACCATGCCGGAAGCGATTGGATATATATGCAAAGAGAATACGAGAATTGCAGGGTTTATTGCACCTGGCCACGTATGTACTATTACTGGGACTAAAGAGTATGTGGCTCTGGCAAAAACCTATGGAATGCCCTTTGTTGTAGCGGGGTTTAATGTGGAGCAGATTGTATCGGCCTTGTATCTGTTGGTAAAGCTTAAGGGCACGAATAAGGTAATCAATCTGTATCAGGAGGTTGTGACAGAAGACGGCAATGAGATTGCTAAAAGTCTGGTGGCTAAGTATTTTGAACCATGTGATACTGTTTGGAGAGGAATCGGAATCATACCAGGTTCTGGGCTTAAGATTCGAGACGAGTATAAGCAATTTACGGTAGAACAAGAAGTAAAGGAAATTACTGATATGGATAAACAGAAAAATACGAAGGAAGAAATGGCGAGAAAGGCACAGGAATCGGTATGTATCTGTCATCAAATTCTACTTGGAAAAGCACTGCCGACAGATTGTCTACTATATAAACGGGGTGACTGTACGCCAGAGCATCCTGTAGGTGCGTGTATGGTATCTAATGAGGGAACCTGTAATTGTTACAAGAGAGGTGGAAGGTAAATGATTATTACAGCAATGCACGGAAGTGGTGGAAGTGCTACCAATCAGCTTGTGACAGAAGTGTTTGCCAAACATTTTTATAATAAGATCTTAAATAAGATGGAGGACTCTGCCGTAGTACCTTCTAGTGGAGAAATAGCAATTACTACCGATAGCTTTGTAGTGACACCTCGGTTTTTCCCTGGTGGCGATATAGGAAAACTAGCGGTATGTGGTACTGTGAATGACCTTTTAATGTCAGGGGCCATACCCAAATATCTGACCTGCGGATTTATTATAGAGGAGGGCGCTTCCATTGAGGAACTTGAACTGATTGCAGCATCAATGGCAAGGACGGCCAGGCAGGCTGGAATTACTATAGTAGCAGGAGATACAAAGGTAATAGAAGGAAAAGGCGGCATCTATATTAATACCACGGGGGTTGGCTTTGTACCGGAGGATAGAGCACTTTCTGTGGATTCTATAGAGGAAGAGGATGTCATTTTATTGTCGGGTACCTTAGGGGACCATCATGCCACTATATTAAGCTGCCGCATGCATATTAATAATTCAATCACCAGTGATTGCAAGGTGCTAAAGGCTGGAGTAGAAGCCTTGTTTCAGGCTGGAATAAAGATTAAGACAATGAGAGATGTGACGCGAGGTGGACTAGGAACTATATTGAATGAGTTTTGTAAAGCATCTGGTAAAGGGATAGCAATAGAGGAAGAGTTACTTCCAATTAATTCACAGGTCCAGGGCTTTTGTTCTATTCTTGGTCTGAACCCCTTGTACATGGGCAACGAAGGTAAATTCATCGCAGTTGTGCCAAAGAATCAGGCAAAACTGGCACTTTCGGCGCTCCATGAGGTAGAGGGCTATGAAAAAGCTACCATCATTGGCAATGTTGTATCTACGGCTGGGGTACAAATGCATACAAAACTCGGTGGAGTGATTCGCGTTGATGTGTTGCAGGGAGAGGGGCTGCCTAGAATCTGTTAGTTATTGTATTCACTTTCTAACTGTGTTAAAATTGATATAACAAATGAAAAATACAAGTATATGGAGTGTGCTTATGTATCAGAACAGTAGAAGAAATGAAATAATGGAATTACCGTGGCCAGACAGTTATTATGAACCTATTTCTGGAGATAGACGATATAAACTGTTGGAAGCAGCATTAGGAGAAGAAGATAGCGAGGAAAATAGGCTACGTTTAAAGCTTTGGGAATATCGTTATGGCAGTGTATCTCGGAATAATGGAAAACCATCGATGGACAATTTTATGAAATTATGGTTAGATTTAGAATTCTATTCCCAAAAAACTAATTCTATTTTTGGCGTTAAGAATGCTGCTAAAGAGATAAAGAGAGATATAGATAGCTTGGGATATCAAGAGATGCAGGAGTATGGTGAGTTAGGATTGACTATGCTATATCAAGAATTAGTTCAAGCTGGAAGATATTATTTTAATTTGTGTGCTTCTGATAGGAATTATACTACAGAGCTTTTTGGAATCAAGAAAATTAGTGATGAACGGTTTGTTGATAAGATTACTGGTGATGTATATCGAGTATGTTATATGACACCAAAAGCGTTTAAATTACAGGAAGATTTGGAGATGTTTACGAAGGCAGTGACGGAAGCACTGGAGATTGAATATCCAGAACAAATCAAAAACCTAAATGCAGTAATCCAAAAAAATAATTAGTATAGTGAGTTGGTTTGAGGTTTTGCGACCTTAAACCATTTTTTATCCCGAAAAGTAGATAATCTTAAATAAATCTTAATAGTTTCTTTTGGAGAAGTGTGCTAATATGTTTGAAACATACAATTTATGTATGAAAATGTATGTGAATAGATATGAGGGTAGAAACTATGATAGATTAACTTAAAGATGGTGTTATTATTTCTAAATAAGGAGGAGCATTATGATAAAGAATATAGTATTAGATATAGGTGGTGTATTAGCAGACTTTCGATGGAAAGAATTAATGGTAGATCTTGGGCTTTCTAAGGAGGCGATAGAACATTTGAAAAAAGAAATGATTATGTCCCCTTTATGGAATGAGTTTGATCGAGGTGTCCTTGGTCAAGACACAGTTGTAGCTATGTTTAAAGAGAATAATCCTGCTTTTGAGAATGAAATTGATTTATTCTTTCAGAACATAGAACATCTGGTGAAACAGTTTGACTACACCAATGCATTTATCATGGAATTAAAGGAGAAGGGCTATAAGGTATATATACTATCCAATTATCCAACTTACGCCTTTTCTGTTCATGAGAAAACAAGGTTTTCTTTTCTTCCCTATATAGATGGAAAGGTGGTATCAGGTTTTGTTAAAATGATAAAACCAGATAGTGATATCTATGAGTATCTTCTTCATACATACGATTTATTGCCAGAGGAATGCGTATTTCTTGATGATGTTCCAAAGAATATTCATACTGCGTGTGAACTTGGTATGAAGGGTATTGTATTTACTTCTTATACACAGGCAAGAGAAGAATTAGGAAAATTAATAACGTTGACAAAATAAGTAGTTGGTAATAGAATAACTTTAGTAAGTAAATGCGTTAAAGGGTTAAAATACAATTTAGATAAGGGGATTCGTTATGCCTATTACAGAGCTATTAGAGAGAAACAGTGAATTATACGGTAATGATATTTGTTTGGTGGAAATTAATCCAGAGGTAAAGGAACAAAGAAGGGTAACTTGGAAGGAATATGAGCTTATTGAGACCAATCCTACCACTCACTATCGAAGGGAAATATCCTGGAATGTATTTAATGAGAAGGCCAATCGATTTGCTAACCTATTACTTGATCGAGGAGTGGTAAAGGGTGATAAGGTTGCCATTCTACTGATGAATTGTCTTGAATGGCTACCAATCTATTTTGGGATATTAAAAACAGGTGCTTTGGCTGTACCTCTTAATTTTCGTTATACACCTGAGGAGATTGAATATTGTATCAATCTGGCGGAGGTAGATATTCTAATCTTTGGACCGGAATTTATTGGACGAGTGGAAGAAATTGCAGATAATATTAACAAGAATAGACTTTTATTTTATGTGGGAGATGGATGCCCTTCTTTTGCCGAGGATTATACCAGTCTTACAGCGAACTGCTGTAGCCAGTCTCCTGAGATATCACTTACCGATGAGGATTATGCAGCAATTTATTTTTCTTCTGGAACAACTGGCTTCCCAAAAGCCATTTTACATAACCATGCCAGCTTGATACATTCCTGTAAGGTTGAGCAGAACCACCATGGTCAGAAAAGAGATGATGTATTTCTATGTATACCACCTTTGTACCACACCGGTGCTAAGATGCATTGGTTTGGCAGTCTGATTTCAGGTAGCAAAGCGGTCTTATTAAGAGGAACCAAACCAGATATCATTCTGGAAACCATTTCAAAGGAAGAATGTACCATCGTTTGGTTACTGGTGCCATGGGCTCAGGATATCTTAGAGGCTATTGACAGCGGTATGGTAGATCTTAATAATTACAAATTAGATCAATGGAGACTGATGCATATTGGTGCTCAGCCTGTTCCACCTAGTTTGATTAATCACTGGAAGAAGTATTTTCCTACTCATCAATATGATACCAACTATGGATTAAGTGAGTCTATCGGACCTGGTTGCGTACACCTTGGAATAGAGAATATACATAAAGTTGGTGCAATCGGAACACCTGGCTATGGCTGGGAGACAAAGATTGTGGACGAGCAACATAATACTGTAGAGAAAGGTAGCATTGGAGAGCTTGCAGTTAAGGGTCCTGGAGTTATGGTTTGTTATTATAATGACGAGAAGGCAACGAAAGAAGTCTTAGAGGACGGCTGGTTATACACCGGAGATATGGCTAGAGAAGATGAGGATGGATTTATCTTCTTAGTAGACCGTAAGAAGGATGTTATTATTAGTGGTGGAGAGAATCTGTATCCTGTTCAGATTGAAGATTTCATTCGTACGAATCCAGTGATACATGACGTAGCAGTTATTGGACTTCCAGACGCTCGTTTAGGAGAGACTGCAGCAGCAATTATTGAGCTGAAACCTGAGACAAAGACCACAGAAGAGGATATTATGGCATTTTGTCAGAAGCTTCCTCGGTATAAGAGACCTCATAAGATTATTTTCGCAGATATTCCTCGTAACCCTACCGGTAAGATTGAAAAGCCAAAACTTAGAAAGATGTATTGCGGAGGCAGTTTGGTAGAAGCTCAGAACAGAGGATAATAATTTTGCAATAGCATATACGTCGTTATATTATAATTTACAGGGTAAAAAACTGGCTAAAATATAGCCGTTTCTGCCCTGTAATTTGTATATTAAGCAAAAGCATTTTTTTATATAAAAGTATTTCTTATAGGCTCATTATTCTGTTATAATAAAGAAAGAGTAATCTCATAGTTGAATGAATAAACTATTTTAAGTATAATATGAAAAATTAGTAATAGGAGGATAAATGGTATGAATATCAGTGAGCAGGCAAGAAGAATGAAATTAGATAGTTCGAAACTTGCAGCTACTTCAAAAGAACAACGTAATAAAGCTCTTTTAGCCATATCAGAGGCACTTGTAGCTAAAAAAGAGAGTATTCTAGCTGCTAATGTAGAGGATATGGAAGCCGCTAAAGAGGCAGGAATTGCAACTCCTATCCTGAAACGGTTAAAATTTGATAATAAGAAGCTGGAGGATGTAGTATCCGGCATTCATGAGTTAATAAATCTCCCAGATCCCGTTGGGAAGGTAGAATTTGAACGAGAGCTGGACCAGAGCTTGACACTAGTAAGAGAAACTTGTCCAATCGGTGTGATTGGTGTAATCTTTGAGGCTAGACCAGACGCCATGGTACAGATTTCCAGCCTTTGTATTAAAAGTGGTAACTGTGCCATCTTAAAGGGTGGTAGTGAGGCAATGAAAACCAATAAGGCTCTGTTTACCACCATCTTTGAAGCAGCAATCGGAGCTGGTATGCCAGAGGCATCCTTGTTCCAGGTGGAGGCCAGAGAAGATATTAATGAATTACTATCTTGCCATGAATCTGTGGATTTGATTATTCCAAGAGGATCGAATAGTTTTGTACGATACATTATGGATCATTCCAAGATTCCAGTTATGGGCCATGCTGATGGTATCTGCCATGTATATGCAGATAAGAATGCAGATATAGATAAATCTATTGCAGTTATTGTGGATGCCAAGATACAGTATGTTGCAGTTTGTAATGCAGCAGAGACCCTTCTTGTACACGAAGCCATTGCTCCTAAGCTATTACCACCTTTAAAGGAGGCTTTGGAGGCTAAAAATGTGGAAATCCGTGGAACAAAGGAGGTACAGGATATCATTTCTTGTCACTCTGCTGAGGAGAATGATTTTGCTACAGAATATCTGGATTATATTATTTCTATTAAGATTGTAAATAATATGGAGGAAGCCATTGACCATATTAATCGCTATGGTTCCCATCATACAGATTGTATCTTAACAGAGGATAAAGAAGCAGCAAAGCATTTTATGATGTTAGTAGATTCTGCCGGTGTTTATCAGAATTGTTCTACCCGATTTGCGGATGGATTTCGTTATGGCTTTGGGGCAGAAGTAGGAGTTAGTACAGGAAAGCTCCATGCAAGAGGCCCTGTTGGATTAGATGGGTTAGTTACTTACAAATATAAATTATTTGGTGATGGACACATTGTAGCTGATTATGCAGAAGGCAGAAAACAGTTTCATTTTAAAGAAATTAGATAAATGAAAAAGGCAGCTAAGATTACTTTTAGCTGCCTTTGCATTAGTATCACAACAAAGGAATAAACGAAAGGAAACTAGTATCTATGGAAAGATCTTCTGGAAAAGGAGAGAACTATGGGAAAAATGATGCAGGTGAATCACCTGAACCGAGAAATATATATGGAAGATGAAATACGCTTTCATCTGCTTTCTCTGGCGGCAGAACAGGAGACAGCCAAGATGTATAC
>JAEZPG010000017.1 GCA_023413555.1 Bacillota bacterium
AAGCCTAGTGCTTAGACAGACACTAGACTTTTGTAAGCTAAGATGCAACCTCTTAGCAGATATATAATAAGCCACTCAAAACTGTTAATTATAATGGAAAGGGTTGCGTTTCATTTTACAATTAACCATTTGGATACCAATATTTATAAATCTCTAATCCCAGGAGGTAATTATACATAGTTATATATAAAAAACCGCCATCCTCAACAAATTAACTTCTGTCAATCTGCTTTGGAAAGCGGCTTATATTCACTAATATGAGCATTATAGTCTACACTATTCTTCTTCGTCTGGTTCATCCCAGTTGTGCCATACGTTCTGAACGTCGTCATCGTCATCTAGAAGATCCAGCGTTTTTCTAAAAAATTTGATTTCCTTTTCATCCGTTAAATCCACCCATGTAGATGGAATCATAGTAACTTCCGCCTGTGCCATAGGAACGCTTTCATTCTCCAACTTCTCTCTGATTTCAGAAAACATATCTGGATCAGTGAGGATTTCAAAACTGTCTTCCTCCTCTGCGAAATCTTCTGCACCGGCATCAAGAGCTATCATCATGAGATCATCAGCTTCCATTTCGCAGTCTTCTTTGGCTACAATAATCTGTCCTTTTCTCTCAAACATATAGGAAACGCAACCCGGAGTACCAACATTACCATTTCCTTTTGTAAACGCATTCCGAACATTGGAAGCAGTTCTATTCTTATTATCAGTAAGAGTTTCAACAATCACAGCGATACCGCTTGGTCCATATCCTTCGTAAGTTACTACTTCATAGTTAGCAGCATTTGCATCTCCCGCCGCTTTTTTGATACTACGATCAATGGTATCATTAGGCATATTATTAGATTTTGCCTTAGCAATAATATCTTTAAGTTTGCTGTTATTATTAGGATCTGGTCCTCCCTCTTTTACAGCAACTGCAATTTCACGGCCAAGTCTAGTAAATATTTTCCCTTTAGCAGCATCATTCTTCTCTTTTTTATGTTTAATATTGGCAAATTTGGAATGTCCTGACATACTCATTCTCCTTTTTATGTTTATCTAAACGAATACACACTAAACGGTATATATTCTACCATTCTTTGATTATTCTGACAAGCGAAACTTGTCTCTCTATTTCTTATTGTTCACAAGCTTTGTATTCTTATCCATGACATATTCAGTATCTTCTAGGGACTTTATGGCACACATGATTGTATCATCTCCTGCAATACAGCCAATAATTCCATTGATATGAAGATGATCAAGTGCCGCTGCCACTGCCATTGCCATTCCAGAAACTGTTTTAATTACTACGATATTCATAGCCATATCCATAGAAATAAAACCATCCTTCAGCACTCTGACATATTTGTCATACATACCGGATTCTTGATTTTGTAAGACAATGTACTTTTGCTTCCCCAAATTAGTTGACACCTTAGTCAATTTTAATTCTCTGATATCTCTTGAAATAGTGGCTTGAGTCACATTATATCCTGCGGCATTAAGTAAATCAGCCAATTCTTCCTGAGTTTCAATGTCATGTTTATTGATTAATTCAATAATTTTTGACTGTCTTCCCACTTTCATGATTTGCTTCCTCCTTTAAATATCTTGGTTTGAACCAGTTCAAAGAAGCTCGTATCGGTTGCTTTTACCAACGTGGTTACTTCTTTTGCGCGTTTTATTTCAATTTTGTCACCGCTTACTAAAGATGTCACGAGTCTGCCGTCATAAATAGCATTTGCTTCATCCTTTACTGTTTCCTTGCTTTTTCCAAGTTCCAAGACAATTGTATCAGTAGGTGAAACCATAATACATCGATTATTTAATGTATGAGGACAAATAGCTGATATCATCATTCCTTCTAAACCAGGGACAACAATCGGCCCTCCTGTAGAAAGATTATAGCCAGTTGAGCCTGTAGCTGTAGAAACAACCATACCATCGCAGATATAAGTATCTACCAAATAATCATTTACATATACCTTAATCATAATGATACGACATTGACCTCTTTTACTAATTACAATATCATTTAAAGCATAACCATTATAATAGTTTGGTATATTTCCTTTTATCATCATTCTCTTTTCCAAGTGATAATCGTCCTGAAACAGTCGGTTTAGGACTGGTATAATATTGTCCTTTTCCACCTCTGTCAAAAAACCCAAAGTACCAAGATTGACACCTAAAATTGGAATATTTAGATGTACCAGATCATTAGCTGCCTGAATCAATGTACCGTCCCCACCTAATACTATGACACAATCCGTGTCAGCATCAATGACAGATACATCTGTATAGGGATCATATTCATTTATATGATGATCTGCCTCTTTTGCTATGACACAATGTTTCTTCTGACCTACCAGGTATTCTTTTATCATTTTGGAAAAGACATAATCCTTGTCTTTATCATTATTGGTGATTATACAAAACTTGTTCATCTGCTGCCCCCTTGTAGATTGTTTTTCTACAGCTCGCCATGAGCATGGTCTACAATTTCTTTAATCATTTCCTGTGTATAAATAATCTGCCTAATATCCTTTCCATTCTTTATATGGAGCAAATACTCTATGTTGCCTTCAGGACCTGTAATTGGGGAATAAGCAAGTCTTAATACAGTAAAGTCCAAGCTGTCTACATACTCAATAATATTTTCCACAACTTGTATATGCACTTTTTTGTCTCGTACCACACCTTTTTTCCCAACCTGCTCTCGTCCAGCTTCAAACTGTGGTTTTATTAGACACACCACTTCTCCGTCAGAAGATAAGACACCCTTAACAGGCTCTAATACTTTTGTCAATGAGATAAATGCCACATCAATGGATGCAAATTCAATAACATCCTGTAAATGTTCTGGCAGAATATAACGAATATTGGTTTTTTCCATGGATACAACCCTAGGATCCTGTCGCAATTTCCAAGCTAGCTGATTGGTACCAACATCAATTGCATATACCTTCTTAGCCCCATTCTGAAGCATACAGTCTGTAAAGCCACCGGTGCTAGATCCTACATCCATGCAAACCTTATCATCTACAGAGACGTCAAATTCCTTAATGGCTTTTTCTAATTTGAGGCCACCACGGCTTACATAGGGAAGTATGTGACCTTTTACTACAACGTCTACCTTATCATCAAAAGAGGTTCCCGCTTTGTCTTCTCTTATTCCATCTACAAAGACGCTACCAGACATAATAATAGCTTTTGCTTTTTCTCTCGACTCAGCTAGTCCTTTTTCAACTAATAGCACATCCAACCTCTGTTTCATTTCATCATCCTCGTTACTATTTATTCAAACCTTCCCTTATTCTCTCAAGTATGGCCTCCTTGGTCAAGCCGAACTTCTCTTTTAACTGACTGATATCACCATGCTCAATAAAAGTATTCGGAAGCGTAAAAGGCAAAAACTTAATGGAACCATATTGCTTCTCGGTGAGATAAGCTGCCACCGTCTGACTAAAGCTACCTGAATAGACATTTTCCTCAAGGGTAATTATCATGGAATGATTCATCATGAAAGAATCCAACAGTTCCCAATCAAATGGTTTAATAAACCGCACATTGACAACACTAGCCTCTCTTCCTAATTCATGAAGCTCTTTATGAACTTGCTCTGCCACCTCCACCATGCTCCCTATTGCCAGAATAAGAATTTCCTTTTCCTGACAAAGAATTTCAGCCTTGCCGTAACAAATTCGACTGGATTCATTATGATAACAAAGGCTAACTTTTCCACGAGGATAACGTATTGCTATTGGGGCATCAAAGTCATTGCAAAAGGATATCATCTCCTGAAATTCTTTTTTATTCTTTGGAGCAAGAATTGTCATATTAGGGATGGATTGTAAAAAGGAAAGATCAAAGATTCCTTGATGCGTCTCCCCATCATTTCCTACAATACCCGCTCTATCAATGGCGAAAACCACCGGATAATTTCCTAAACAGACATCATGAATCATCTGATCATAAGCTCTTTGAAGGAAAGTAGAATAAACCGCTACAAATGGTTTCATTCCTCCTGCTGCCAATCCAGCTGCAAAGGTTACAGCATGTTCTTCCGCAATTCCGACATCAAAAAATCTGGTAGGATATTGTTTTTCAAACTCTACAAGTCCTGTTCCGTTCGGCATTGCCGCTGTAATAGCAACTAATTTATCGTTTTCATCTGCTAGCTCACACAATGTATCAGCGAACACTTTGGTATAGGTTTCATCCTTGTTTGGCCATAACACCTTACCTGTAGTAATATCAAATGGTTCTACACCATGAAATTTGGATGGATTATTCTCTGCTAGCGAATATCCCTTTCCTTTTTTGGTAATCACATGAATGATTACTGCTTCCTTCATCTTCTTAGCACTGTTGATTGCTTGTAGAAGACTTTCAATATTATGACCATCTACTGGACCCAAATAAGTAATTCCTATGTCTTCAAATAACATACCAGGAATAAATAAGCGCTTAATGGAATCCTTGGAACGTCTTACTGTATCTACAATGGCATCGCCTACTTTAGGAATACTCCTTAAAACAGACTCTATCTCATCTTTAACGCCAATATAAGCTTGATTGGTTCTAATCTTTCCAAGATAGTTAGACATACCCCCAACATTTTCGGATATTGACATATTATTATCATTTAGGATTATAATCATATTCGATTTTAATCTGGCAGCATTATTCATGGCTTCAAATGCCATCCCACCAGTTAAAGCACCATCTCCAATTACTGCAACTACAGTGTTGTTCTCCTTTTGTAAATCTCTTGCTTTTGCTAAACCAAGGGCAACAGAAATAGAAGTAGAACTATGACCGGTATCAAAACAGTCACAATCACTTTCACTGGTTTTCGGGAATCCGCTCATCCCCTCATATTTACGTAGCGTGGCAAAATCATCTTTTCTTCCTGTAAGAAGTTTATGAATATAAGCTTGATGCCCAACGTCCCATACTATATGATCCTTTGGCAAATCCAGAGAAAGATGAAGAGCCATAGTAAGCTCCACCACCCCCAGATTAGAGGAAAGATGTCCACCTGTTTTGCTAATGTTTCTCACTAAAAATCTTCGGATTTCCTTGGCTAATTGTTTGTAATCTTCACGCGAGATATTTTTAATATCATTTGCCTGATTGATCTGATCTAATAACTTCGGCAAAATGCCACCTTCTCTTTCTTATTACTTCTAGACTATTTTTTTCTGTACACCAAAGCTTTTAACAACTGATGCAGAAACGTGGAACACGAAGCATATTTTTCTAAAATAGTAAGTCCTTGATTGGTATACTCTTCTACTTTTAACCTTGCTCCTTCTATCCCTAATAAGGTTACATAAGTAGTTTTATTATTTTTTTCATCACTATGAATTGGTTTTCCAAGCTCTTTTGTGGTACTGGTAACATCTAAGATATCATCCTGAATCTGAAATGCCATTCCGATACAAGAGGCTACCTTATTCATATCCTGTTGCGCCTCCTCATCTGCCCCAGCTAGTATAGCACCTGCTAAAATAGAAGCTTCAATTAACGCACCGGTCTTCAACTCATAAATAAAATCAAGCCGATCTTGATCAATAGAATAATCAGAGGATAATACATCCACTACCTGTCCACCTATCATTCCATAGATTCCTGCCTTACTTGCTATGATATTAAGGGCTTTTACACCTCTAATCAGACTCTCGTCGGTTAATCTCATAAGGCCGGCTGACATAGTCTCAAATGCATAATTAAGTAAAGCATCTCCTGCTAATATACCCATAGAGTGACCATATACTACATGAGTAGTCTTTCTTCCTCGACGATAATCATCATTATCCATAGCGGGTAAGTCGTCATGAACCAAGGAATAGGTATGAATCATCTCCATAGCTGCCATAAAAGGAACAATCTTTTCATCATCCCTTCCACCAAATAAATGATAGGTTTCCAACATAAGCATCGGACGTAGTCGCTTTCCACCAGCCACTAGGCTATAACTCATAGCTTCCATGATCAACTTTTGATAGCCCTGCGGGTTTGGAATAGATTTTTTTATAATTGAATCAATAAATTCTTTCTTATTTGTTAATTGTTCTGTAAACTCCATATGATCCCCATTTCAAGAACTATTGTGGTTCTTCGTTATTATTTACTTCACCATTTAGAATCATTAATTTTTTTTCAACTGTATCAATAGAATCATTACAATTCTTTAAGACCTTCATTCCTTCGTTGTACAAAGCAAAAGAATCTTCTAAGCTGATGTCCTCCTGCTCCATTTTTCCAACAATCTCCTCTAACTTTTGAAATGATTCTTCTAAAGAAAGATTTTTCTCAGCCATTAGCTTCTCCTCCTTTTTTCTATTTCAGTAACCTGTGCAATAATATCTCCATCCATTACCTTTATGGTAACCAAATCATCAGGACTTACTTGTTCTGCCTTTATAAGAGCACGACCTTTAGAATCGCTTACATAAGCAAATCCTTTGTTTAGTTTATAGATAGGAGAAAGTCCATTCATTTTCTCCATATAAATCGCTAGCTTATGCCGGCTATCTTTTATTCGGTTATGCAAGGTCAGTAGGAGTTTATCCTCCATATCCATCAGATATTGTCTTTTTTGTAAAATCTGATTTCCAGGATTGTTAAATTCCAGTTTCAGTTGATAAAATTCCAACTTACTTTTATACTGAGTAAGCTTACGCATACAACCTCTATTTAAAGCTAAATTATATTCTTTCAGCTTAGTAAAAACCTCAGCAATGTTACATACTGCAAGCTCTGCAGCAGCAGAAGGTGTAGGAGCTCTAAGGTCTGCCACATAGTCAGCTATTGTAGTATCTGTCTCATGTCCCACAGCAGAGATAATTGGTGTCCTACAGTCATAGATTGCTCTGGCAACAGCCTCGTCATTAAAGCCCCATAAATCTTCGATTGAGCCTCCACCACGACCTACAATAATTACATCTACTCCAAGTTCATCAAGCATCTTAATTCCATTAATGATGGATGCTGGGGCTGCATCCCCCTGAACAATGGCTGGATATAAAATCAACTGTGTATAAGGGTTTCTTCTAGTACTTATGTTTATAATATCCTGAATTGCAGCTCCAGTGCTAGCTGTAACAATACCGATTCGATGAGAAAGAAATGGAATCGGTTTCTTATGACTTTGATCAAAAAGCCCTTCCGAAAATAATTGCTTCTTTAGCCGCTCAAACCGCTCATATAACTGACCGGTACCGTCCAAGAAGATCTCTTTCGCATACATCTGGTACTTGCCATCCCGCTCGTAAACACTGATACCTCCATGAACTATTACGCTTTGTCCCTCTTTCATCTGAAATCCTAAACCACTCCTATTGCCTGCAAACATTACACAGGCCATCTGACTTTTGGAATCCTTCAAGGTGAAATAGATATGGCCAGAAGTGTGATATTTACAATTGGACACCTCACCCTTCATAAAAATATCAGTAAGGGCGTAGTCTTTTGCAAAAAGGTTCTTAATATATGCATTAATTTGCCATACTGAATAAGCCTTTTCCATTGTCCTCTCCTCTTAACTTTACTTAAATATTGGCAATCTTAGCTAAGACACCGTTAATGAAGCTGAAGGATTGATCTTCCCCAAACTTCTTTGCCAGTTCAACGGCCTCATTAATTGCTACTCCGGTAGGAATATCTTCATCAAATTTGATCTCATAAGTTGCAAGTCTTAAAATTGTTAAGTCAATCTTGCCCATACGATTTAGTTTCCAACCTGAAGCTGTCTCTTCAATAATCTGATCAATGACATCCATATGCCCCATAATTTTATTGAATTTTTCCTTGAGATATAGCACTTCTTTGTCATCAGGTTCTTTAACAAAGACAGTAGTTTCTCCGCCTTCTACCATGTTATCCAAGCCATCTATCGGTACACGAAGACACTCAAAATACATGGTTACCTGATCCTCTAACTCTGTCTTATTATGGAATTCCTTACGGAACAACATACGAAATAAATGTTCTCTTAATTCACTTCTTGTCATATCGGTTTCTTTGCCTCCACAGGGACTAATTCACGAATAAACAACCCTTAAATAATAAATATTCAAGGGTTGTAATATATTATACACTATAAATTTACTATTAGAAAGTGTCAAGTTATTTCTTTAGTTATTCTTTGCTAAGGTTACACTTGCTATACGTATATTTACCTCATCTACTACAAGCCCAGTCATATTCTCAATAGCACTTTTTACCTTTTCCTGCACAGAAGAAGAAACCTTTGGTACACTATATCCGTAATCCAATATTAAACTCATATCAACAGTAACAGTATTGTTAACTACTTGAACCTTAATCCCTTTGCTTAGGTTCTTCTTACCTAGTTTGCTGACAATCTCATTGGTTACGTTACCAGCTAAGGCAGCTACACCTTTTACATCAGTGGCAGCTAGTCCCGCTATGATTGCCACTACATCATCAGCAATCTGAACTTCGCCAATGCCTTTTGAATCATATATTTTTACATTTTCTTTATTCTCTAGTTTATTACTCACAAGCAAAACCTCCTACGTTTCTATATTAAAAGCTAAAAATGCAAGGCTTTTTGAATCTAGGTCTATTATAACAAATGTGGTTTCGATTTACAAACAAATAATTTCATAGATTACCCGCCATATGCAAGTAATCTATGAAATATCGTATTTATATGTAGTATACCCAGATACTACCTTACTATGCACTGCCACTTATTTAGCAGAGTCTTTCTCAGTCTCAGCATCCTTGTCAGTGGACTTCTTCTGATTTGAATCCTTTGCTCCTTCATTCTTCGTATCGTCCTTCTTCGTGTCATTTAGAACTGTATCTTCCTCTGTTTTGTCCTCATTGGCTTTTACATTTACAGGACTTATTACAATATTTTTAGCTGAAATACCTGTCTTTCTTTTTACAACATCTTCAATCTGTGCCATCTGCTGTTCTGTCAACTTGTTAGCGTTTACTACAACCTCTACAGAACCTTCTGTAATAGTAACTAAAGTATCTGGGAAGCCTTTTGCCTCTAACAAAGTCTCAGTGGCATTTTCTTTGTCCTTTATTGTAGTAAGTTCGATCATCGCATCTATTGCCTTCTGTTTCTGCTTATCATTAACATTTTTATTATCTATAATTTCCTGTAAAGATGCCTCATTGGCAGCTCTTACTTGCTCTCTCTGTAGCTTGTTAGAGATAAAGAAATCGGCATTGATTGTGTTGTTTGCAAGCACTGCATCACCTGCTTTATTGTCTGCGTCAACCTTAGAAGCATCTGTGTCTGAATCATTATTTGAATTCACTACATCATTCGTATCCGATACGACTGAATCAGGATCTCCTGTAATATCTAGATCCCCATCTGCCTGAGTACCTACAGCACTAGGAGAAGCATTTGCGTCCATAGTTCCGTCATCTCCTACTTTATCCCTTGTAAAATTCAGATAACCCGCAACAATAATCATAATAGCCAAAGCCGCGATTATCACTTGATTTTTTTTGAATATATTTTTCATGTACAGCCTCCTATTGATTAATTCATTCTCATTACTTTAATTTTATGAGCTGGTACATTAAATAAGACCATTATGGCGTCTACTATTTCGCTCTTTACTCTGTCGCTATCTCCACCCTGTGCAATTACCACTACCCCTTCTATCTCAGGCTCTATTTGCTTTACAATATATGGAGCATTTTCTCCTTGATTGGCTTGGGATAATACCGTCTCCTCTTGACTGCTATCACTGGTGCTGCTCCTGTTTCCTCCTGCACTGTCCTTCTCAGTTGTTGTCTGACTGTCAGAAGTCTGATCTTTTAAAGGAACCAATTCTTTCGAAGACTTAACGGTAATCATCACCTCCACCTTACCTATATTCTTCACCTGCATAAGTATCTGCTTTAATCTATTCTCTTGAGTACAAACATATTCCTCAGTAGAAGAATATTTTTCATTATTAGACGCCTTTTCATTTGAAATAGCCGAACTAGAGATATTATCTTTATCTGAAGAGAACAAATCAGGAACAGATAATAGAAGGATTGCCAATCCACATCCTAGGATAATTAAAAGCTTTGGTAGCCCAAATTCTTTTAAAATCTTCTTAAAATCTATTTTTTTCATCTCCATCCTCCTTATTCTTTTATTGTGACAGAAATTTGCTCCATAGGGACACTATATAATGATACTAACTCCTGTTTAATACTAAGTTCCAAAACAGTGTCGTATTCATCAACGTTCTTATTGTCGCTGTCATCCTGTTTCTTATACTGGTTAGTGTTCTTATTTATCGTAACCTTATCTATAGTGACTTTATCCACTGGAGCAATAGAAGGACTTCCTTCCTGTTTCTTCTCTTTCGTTTTAGATGCTACCAAGTCAATTGCTATAATCTGTCCACAAGCCTCACTTTCTGTATCTTCATTTAGTGTAAGATCTAGTTTGTCTATGGTAAGACCATAATTACTCATATGTATCTGAATCTGATTTTTTATCGTCTCCTTATAACTACCAACTATCTGAGACTGATACTTTTTCTCAGCCCCCACAATTTGTGCACTGATATCCTTAGCATTGTTTTGATATGTATTAAAATCATAGTAATAATCAACCCTATCTAAGGAATTGGTCCAGATTAGAACAGGTTTAATTACTATAAGAATCACGATAAGACCAACAAAAATGTGTATATACTTCCTAAAACTACTTTTTCCTAAAAGATTAGAAAAAACAGTAACAAGCAGCAGAAAGAAAATAAGATTTTTTACAGCGCTATAGAGTTCTCCCATAAGTCACCTCATATTCCGACATTAGTAGATGCCGCTATAATGGCAATGGATAGGACAAATAACAGTATACAAATAAAAACTACGGTGAGTAAAAGTTTAGAGGCATTAGCTGCCGCACTAATACAACCTACCATTCTTTTATCTGAAACAGGCTGTACCAGAGCAGCTCCTAACTTATATACAAATACAAAGCAGGCCAATTTTACAAGCGGTACCAGGCAAAGTATCAATATCACAATTAAGCCTGCCACTCCAATGGAATTTTTCACGATTACACTCGCACCAAGTAAAGTCTCAGTCACAGAATTTATAGCATTTCCAACACCCGGAATGGCACTGGTACTTCGAATGATGGCAGATTTTTTCACATGCTCTGCCATAGGGATGATTAAGCCTTGTATGGCATTAAACCCTATAACAAAGGCCAATAGAGTTTTTAGAATCCATTGTACAACCATTTCAATTAGCTCTGTCATCTTTGAAAGCAAATCCTCCTTAGTCAAATGATTTGCCAAAGTTATGACAAAATATACATTAATCAGCGGAAGAACGACATTGAGAAGGATAAAATTAATACCAGTAAAGATAGCTAAAGTAGACTCATAGTAGAATAAAGAGGTCTTTGCTCCGGAGCTGACTGCTATACTAACAAGGAATGTCGGCATCAATACCTTCATAAAGTCAAATAGATTCTGAAGCACAGTTCTTGCGATCTCAG
Source organism: Bacillota bacterium (assembly GCA_023413555.1). Classification (GTDB taxonomy): domain Bacteria; phylum Bacillota; class Clostridia; order Lachnospirales; family Lachnospiraceae; genus KM106-2. The sequence goes on from JAEZPG010000017.1 coordinate 11,501, forward strand.
TAGCAAGAAAAAACGAGCTAGTAAGAAGAGCAAATATCATTAGGTAAGTCACATAAAATGCTGTTTCTGAAACTTGATTGCTTTGAAATACATTAGCGAAATTTGTAAATATCGCTGCCAAAACTGCAATCATAATCAACTGAATAAGAAGTGTCTTATTATTTGCAAGTTCTCCAAACACTTCATTTAGCATCTTGCCCACCAATGCTGAAAAAGAAAAGTCCTCCTGTCCGGTTGATATACCTTCCACGTATCCGCGAAAATCAACCTCCTTTGGCTTATTCATTAATTCATCGATGACCTTTTGAACATCCTCATATTCAACGCTCTCCAATACTTTGTCTACTCCGTCCTCCTCCTTATGTTTTACTGAATCACTAGACTGAGTAGAGGCAGCCAAAACAGGTACCTTGTGGAGGATTAACATCAATACACTTATGATTAAAAACAATAACTTTAATTTCATAAAAGCACCTGCCTAAGCTAAGAAATCACTAATCAAATTCATTAACGCCAATAGTATAGGCATACTAATTGCCAATATTGTCAGCTTACCTACCAGTTCTATCTGATTTGCTATGGCTCCATGTCCCGCATCCTTACATAAAGCGGAAGCAAATTCGGCAATATAGGTGATACCTACAATTTTTAATAGAATAGTGAGATAGGTCGGGTTAATACTGATAAAACTTTGTATTTTGTTAATTCCTTCTATGATGGATGACAATTTGCTTGTCCCAATGAAAAGAATAATGATACAGGCTGCTACACTGATATAGGTAGCAAATTCGGAGCGTGTACTTTTAAACTGTGTTGCTAAAACAATCGCCACTATTCCTATAATAGCTACCTGTAGCATAAGCACCTCCTAAAGATTAAATAAATTCTTTATTGTCTCAAACAGTTGGGATATGTAAGGTATAATCCAAAGTAATACCAGTAATAAGCCTGCCAGACTGGTTAGAAACGCCTGCTCTTCCCTGCCAGAATGCTTAAGCACCTGGTTGATGACTGAAACCAGAATTCCTACCGCTGCTATCTTAAAAATTAGTGTAATCTCCATTGTTGCCCTCCTTACATATATGCTAAATCAATACCACGGTAAGAAATAATCCAGACAAAATTCCCAGCATATTATATAGCCTTGTTTTTTCCTTCATAGTAGCAATCGTGTCAGTGAGCTCATGATCCAACTGCTCAATATATAAATCTATGGTTTTTAACTGCATTTCTTTATCTAAGTAGCCAAGATTTTCTCCTAGATGATTTAACTGATCAAGATCTTGTTGGTTCATATAGGTATTCACCAGATACTGCTTTATTCCCTTGTCCCATATATTTGTAAAGCTTAATCCGGCAGAAGTTAGTAGTTCATGTTCAACTCCGGAAAAGAATTCCTTAAAATTGTCTACGTTTCTTCTCGATAGTGCACCTATCGCTTCTGGTAAGGTAGTATTTCCATATTTTATATCCCCTCTTAAGAGGGTAATATCTCTTTTGATTGCCCTTAAATCCGCTACTCTTCCCCTTACCAAAGAACTATAATATAACCCTATAGAGGTACAAGAAAGTATCACAAGTATTGCACCAAATAGTTTCATTATAAAGCCACCTCCTAATCTTGCCGATATAAAAGAGTACCTCTCTCATCATATATTTCCTGTAGATTGCCTACACGTCCTCTATTGTTTAATATAATGTATCGTTCAAAGATCTTCTCTCTAACCATTTTTCCAAGGATTGGTTTGTTTTTAATATCATCTATGGAACTTCCGTGAACAGTTGCAATTAACTTACAACCGCAATTCATCACATATTCAATGGCTTCAATATCATCTCTAGAACCAACTTCGTCTACTGCAATAATGCTTGGAGACATACTTCTTATTAACATCATCATTCCTTCTACCTTCGGACAACAATCTAGTATATCGGTACGAATTCCTAACTCATTTTGTGGAATTCCCATATAGCAGGCACCAATCTCAGACCTTTCATCTACTACACCCACATTAAGCCCTGGCATAGAACTAATTCCATTAGATAACTGGCGAATGACATCTCTTAATAAGGTTGTCTTTCCACACCTAGGGGGAGAAATAATTAAGGTATGATAAATAGTATTATCATTAATTATGTATGGCATTACCTTATCTCCACATCCTTTTATCTGATGTGACAGTCGAATATTTATAAATGAGATATGCTTAATATTCTTGATGCGCTCTGCTTCAATGATTGTTTTTCCTGCAATTCCTACTCGATGGCCTCCCTGTATCGTAATGAACCCTTGACGTATCTCATCCTCAAACGCATACAAGGAGTAATTGCTTATATACTCCATCGTTTCTCTCACCTCATTTAAAGACACAATGTAAGCATTATTTTTATCAGAGGTAATCCTATGGTCCTTTGAGATAAAATACTCTTTGTTGCTATAGATTAGCATTAGGGGGCTATTTACCCTTAGCCTTATTTCTTGAAGCAATTCAAAATCTATAACAAGATCAGAAATTACTTTTCGTAGATTGATTGAAAATATTTTTAATATTTCCTCACGTTTGTCCAAGAATCATTCACCCCTTGCTACTTGCTAAAATCTTATTTCAATATATGAAGGTTTCCTTGAATTATTCCTAAAATCAATTTATCTGGAAAGAAGATAAGTCTTGAAATTACTTATTAAAAAAGCTACAATAATACAAATTATATGCTAGGAGGACCACTATGACATACGGGTTAATTGGAGCAAAACTAGGATACAGCTATTCTAAAATCATTCATGAACAGCTGGCAGACTATACATATGATTTGATTCCTCTGAATCAGAAAGAGTTTGAAGACTTTATGGAAAAGCGACAATTTAATGGCATTAATGTGACCATTCCCTATAAAAAGGCAGTACTACCATATCTGGATTTCATATCACCAGAGGCTAAGTCTATGGGAGCAGTAAATGCCGTTGTAAATAAGGAAGGAAAGCTTTATGGTTATAATACAGATTATGATGGTTTTCGATATGCTCTCTTACACAACCACATAGAAGTGAAACATCAGAAGGTGATGGTGTTAGGGTATGGAGGCGCAAGCCTTGCAGTTCTAAAGGTCTTAGAAGAATTAGAAGCTGGTGAGATCATCATAGTAAATCGAACTGTAAGAGATCGGGCAATTTCCTACGAAGAGGCAAAAGAAAAACACAGCGATGCCACTGTACTTATCAATACGACTTCTGTTGGCACTTCTCCTGATGTGGATAAAGCACCCATCGATTTAAGTGGCTTCCACTGTCTGAGGGCTGTAATAGATATTATTTATAATCCTTCCGAAACAAAGCTATTATCTCAAGCAAAGTTTATGGGAATTCAGACGGTAAATGGTTTAGACATGCTTGTGGCACAGGCCAAGTATGCAGTAGAACTCTTTTTAAACATCCAAATTCCCAAAGAGCGGATTGAAGTTGTTAAAAAAGGGTTGGATTTAGATTAATCAGTTAAGAAACGTGGAGTAAAAGATTGGCAATCATCTTCTTATATGATACATTACAAAACAGGCATAACCAAACAATACTGCTTTGGTTATGCCTGATATATATTCGTATTAAATTCTATTACTCATTAAACTCTCTTTAAATATTCGCCAGTACGAGTATCAATCTGAATCTTATCACCTTGCTCAACAAATAATGGAACATATACAGTTGCACCAGTCTCAACAACAGCTGGTTTAGTTGCGCCTGTAGCAGTATCTCCTTTAAATCCTGGCTCAGTATCAGTAATTTCAAGTTCAGCAAACATAGGAGGTTCAATAGCAAACACTGCACCATTATGGGAAAGCATTTTAACCATGTCATTTTCTTTTACAAATTTCAAAGAATCACCAATTGATTCTTCACTTAAAGCGAACTGATCAAACGTCTCAACATCCATAAAATGATATAACTCGCCATCACTATATAAATACTGTTTATCACTCTTATCAATATGAGCCTGTGGGCACTTTTCAGTTGGTCTGAAAGTTCTTTCCACAACGCCACCATTCTTAATATCTCTTAATTTAGTCCTAACGAACGCAGCACCTTTTCCTGGTTTAACATGCTGAAACTCAACTACTTGATATACACTATTATCTAATTCTATTGTTAAACCATTTCTAAAATCGCCTGCTGATACCATACAAAAAATTCCTCCTTAAAATATTTCACTTAAAACAGTTTATAATACTCCGTACAAATTTTCAACAACTATTTTTTCGTCCATACATATTTTTCATCACTTTTTGATAAAAAATTAGTACATAACTATAATTACTTATTTGTTCGATAGTAGCTACAAATCTTCTCCACAATCTGGTCTTTTGAAACATCGTTTACAGCAATTATAACATCAGCTGCTACTGAATATTGTTCCCTACGATTAGCTAATAAAGCCTCAACTTTTGCTTCCACATTATCCCCTTTCAGTAAAGGTCTGGTGGTATCATCTTTGAGGCGATTAAGTACAGTTGATTTATTTACATCTAGCCAAACTACAAGACCAATTTTTTTAAGTAATAATGAATTTTCTTTTTTTAAAGGAAGTCCTCCACCAGTTGATATAATCAATGGCTGCTCTTCTCCTTGTAGCTTCTTAAGTAAATTTGTCTCCATTTGGCGAAATTCAGCCTCACCAAATCTCTCAAATATTGTAGTAATGGAAAGTCTTTGTTCCTCTTCAATCAACTTGTCCGTGTCAACCATGGGAATCTGCAATTTGTCCGACAACTTTGCTCCTATTGTAGATTTACCACTCCCCATAAATCCTATTAATATAAGATGTTGTTTCTCCATAGATTACCTCTGACTATTCTATTTCTTCATTTACCTTCTGTAAAAATACAGTACAACCTTTTCCAAATATCGTTTGAACACAATCTGAATTTCTTCTTTTTTATCGATTGGTTCAACCAATATATTATGCATACCAGCTCTACTAGCTCCGTATACATCCGTAAATAATTGATCTCCAATAAACATGGTATTTGATACATCTGTACCCATAAGCTCCATGGCTTTAAGATAGTTCTTCCTGCTTGGCTTGTGGGCATTATAAATATATTGCACCTGTATATCCTTATTAAATCGTTCTACACGTTCCACTTGATTATTGGAGATAAGGCATAACCGAAACCCTAATTTTTTCAATTGTTTAAATAAAGCAATCGCTTCCTTCGTGGCATCCTCTCCGTGCTTAACTAATGTATTATCAATGTCAAACAAAAGGCCACGAAAGCCTTTGTTATATAACTCTTGATAATTTATAGAATAAGCGGATTTGGCACATTGTTCTGGATAAAACCTCTGAAACATATCTAAACTCCTTTAAATATCTTGGATTAATAAATAATAGCAAATACAATAGCTATGATACCTAATACGATTCTATAATAACCAAATACCTTGAAATCATGTTTTTTAATATAATCCATTAAGAATTTTATAACTGCAATAGAAACTAAAAATGCAGTAATCATGGCAACTACAAGAATAAGAAATTCCGTACCAGTAAAATTCAAACCATATTTAACAAGCTTTAGCAAACTAGCACCAAACATGATTGGAATAGCCAGGTAGAAGGTGAATTCAGCTGCAACAGTTCTAGATACGCCAATTAACAAAGCTCCCACAATAGTTGCACCGGAACGTGATGTTCCAGGAATTAAAGCAAGAATCTGGAATACCCCAATTAAAATAGCTGCTGTATAGGTAATATCTTGTAATGAAGTAATCTTTGCCTGTCTCTTTTTATTTCTCTCTTCAACTATGATAAATAACACACCGTAGAGAATTAAGGTAATGGCCACTACCTCAAATCGGTATAAATGTTCATCCATCCAATCATCTAAAAACAGTCCAATGATAGCTGCAGGCACAGAAGCTACTAAAATGTGAAACCACAACTGCATCGTATCCCATTTAATAAAGGATGTTGTTTCACCTCTTAGATTCCTTTTTCTCCACTGAAATGGCCAGATCTTGCTCCAGAACAATATAACAACAGCCATAATAGCTCCAAGCTGAATTACTACACGAAACATCTCCATAAACCTGCCTATATCAGGAATTGCCGTTGACTTATTATAATTTATAAACTTCTCAAGTAATATCATATGACCGGTGCTGCTGATTGGAAGCCATTCTGTGACACCCTCCACAAAACCATATAACAATGTTACAATCAATTCATATAATGACATACTTACACTCCTTTAATTTACTAAAGTTTATTCTATCTAAAACTTGTCTATTATTCAAGTAGGATTTATGATATTATTTTGACACACGTATATATTTATGCTATATTTTTAGAGTAGTTGAATTTTTTAAGAAAGAGGTTAAAACGATGAATATGCCAGATGAAAAAAGGGATTACGGAGTATCCGATATGGATCGGATATATTTCGAGTCCAATGGTAAGAGCTTTCGGCAAAATCCAGGGAACAGAAGAAGTTCATCCTCATACGACGTGCGTAGCGGAAGAAATAAGCTTAGGAAGAAATCAGGTCCACTTGGAGTTGTCTTTTCATTAGGCAACATACTCTTCTTTCCTCTCATGTTCGTTTATTTGGAACTTGTTTTCCATATCAGTATGAAGTTACAAATGAAGTATCTTCCCATTTTCGTGTTTTTTGCTATCTCCTTTGGTTTTATTATTTCCATTTTTACATTACTGTTTAATAGGACCATTAATAAGATTATTACGTACTTATTTACAATATTGGGTTGCTTACTATTTTGTATTGAAATGGTTTGTAAAACAGTATTGTCAAGCTATTATCAGCTTCTAAGTTCAGCTGATACAGCTGCAAATAACAGATTGACTGATTATATGGGTGCTATCCTTAGTGGTATAATGCAGAAGCTTTTCAGTATTTTTCTGTTAATTCTACCAATTGTCTTTATCTTTACAATCGGTCGTATGTACTTTAGCTTTAAAAGAAAGTCTCTACCACTATTTGGTACTGTACTGGTGTTCGGAATCTTCTTCCACCTGTTTGGACTGTTAAGTTTAAAATTCCCATGGTCGGGAGACTTTGTTCCATCTAAACTATACGCAAGCGACTCTAACGTTGAAGACCAAGTGGAACAACTTGGGATAATAACAATGTTACGATTAGATGTAAAACATACAGTGTTTGGTGGCGCTTCCAATTTAGATTTGGATGATAGTGATTTTAGCAACTTGGATGTTTTAAATCCTGATGGTTCTCCAAAAGCCACTAAAAATCCAAGTTCCAGTAAAGATCCATCTACCAGCACAGATCCAAATGCCACAGTAGAACCAACTGCTACTCCGATTGATACCTCACCAAATGTGATGGACATAGATTTTGATAAACTAATTGCTAAATCCAAAAACAAGAATATTGAGTGGCTTAATAAGTATTATAGTAACTGTACTCCTACTAACAAAAATGAGTATACCGGTATGTTTAAAGGATACAATGTTATCTTTGTAACCATGGAAGGTTTTTCAAAACACTTAATTGATAAGGATCGTACTCCTACGCTTTATAAAATGGCCAATGAAGGATTTGTATTTAATAATTATTATACACCTTTACATTTCACCAGTACTTCCGGCGGTGAGTGGCAGAACCTAACTGGATTATATCCTAAGAATGGTAACCCTATCAGCATGAAGGAATCCGGTATTCAAGGTACAAATCTTTATTTCACTTTGGCTCATCAGTTAAATCGTATTGGATACACCTCTCTTGGTTACCACAATAATAACGAGATGTACGGTCGTAAGAAATCCCATCCAAATCTAGGTTATGACTGGCATCAGGGTGGAATGGGCTTTGAGTTAGAAAAAACTGCAAGTGGTAAAAATGTATGGCCTCAGTCTGATAAATATATGATTGATACAACGGTAGATGATTACCTCAAAAGCAATAAGCCATTTAACATTTACTATTTAACAGTAAGCGGGCATATGCCATATAACTTCGGTGGTGATCAAATGGCTGTTAAGAATAAGGACATTGTAGCTAATCTTCCTTATTCAGATGTAACAAAAGCCTATATTGCAGCCAACATGGAAGTAGAATATGCAATGAAATCTCTACTAGACAAGTTAGAAGCTGCTGGTATCGCAGATAAAACTTTAATAGTAATGTCTCCAGACCATATTCCTTACTTTGATGTAGCTTCCCTTGAAGAGATTTCAGGTAAAACCTTTGGAGGTTCTGCACTGAAAAATCTTAACGAATCTGATATAGACTTTGATGTTTATAAGAATTCTTTGATTATGTGGTCTGGAAGTATGAAAGAGCCTATCCCAGTGGACAAGATTTGTTCCCAAGTAGATATTCTTCCAACCGTATCTAATTTATTAGGCTTAGAATATGACTCAAGGCTATTAGCTGGTTCAGATATCTTAAGTGATTCTTCTCCGTTAGTTATCTTTTCTTCCTCCTGCTGGAAGACAGACAAAGGCTTTTATAACCGATATACAGGAGAATTTACTCCTGCTAAAGACGTTAAAATGTCTAAAAGCGAGACGGAAGAATATGTAGCTGCAATGAAAAAGATTGTACAATATAAACTTCAATCATCTGCACTCATTGTTGAGGAAGACTATTACGAAACTGTCTTTCCTGGTAAAAAATAACATAACTACAGAATGAGTATAAAAATGGAGTATTGCAAGATTTGCAATACTCCATCATTTTTGCTTCATTATGGTTCGATAATAGATATCCCGGTACCTTTTTGGTGTTAATCCTGTCTCCGCTAAAAACACCTGAATAAAATAACTTTGAGAGGAAAATGCCAGATAATTTGCTATATCTACAATTTTATACTCTGTATACTGTAAGAGATTCTTCGCCTCTTCAATTTTCTTTTGACGTATATATTCGCTTATAGAACTCTTTATTTCTTGTTTAAACAGCTTTGATAAGTAGCTTTCAGACAGTTTTGTATACTCTGCTAACTCTTTTAGCGTAATTCTCTTATGTAAATGATTGTAGATATAGTCGACACATTGAGATACAGATTTTGATATAATTGCCTTTTTATGTATTATCTTCATCTTCTCAGTATAATCCAACACCATAATATGGTGAAGATCTACCACCTCATCTATTGCCTTACACTGATCCATTTTTGTAATAAAAAAGTCACTTAGTCGATAGGCACGTTCCAACTCCATTCCACCTTCTACGCAGAATCTAGTAATCATGGCTGCTGTAATAATAAAATGATATTTTATGTTGTATAATGGGTGTTTGGAAAGAACGCCCATCTCGACCGAACTGACAAAAGCATTCTCTTCACAATTCTTCTTAACTAACTCAAGATTCCCCTGTTTCACTGCCTCATAAAAAACAAACTCTTTTTCAAAACTACCATGGGACAAAGAGTCTTCTCGTCCAGCAAATTCTTCCTTACACCATTCTTTTTGTAACTCCATACTATAAGTGGATACCTACCTTCCTTGCCGGATGTAAAACCTGATCATCGCCTTTCATCACACTCCAATCATAGCATATTTTAATGAACTTCTCAAACATTTAAAAAGGTAGTGGTTTATGCCGAATGTTCTCAACAAAACCACTACCTGCTACTATGTTATATTAATTATAATTCTACTCTTCTTCTTTCTCTTTTGCATTGTCAGCAATTACCTTTTCCTGTACATCATGAGGTGCTTGCTCATATCTGGAGAATTCATAGGAGAAATCACCGATACCACCGGTCATGGAACGTAAATCCGTAGAATATCCATAAATCTCAGCAAGTGGGATATCTGCAACCACTTCCTGCTTTCCACTAGCAACAGGATTCATACCTAGAACACGCCCACGTCTCTTATTTAAATCACCCATTACATCACCTGTATACTTATCAGGAACTACAACCTTTAAGTTTACAATTGGCTCTAATAGGACTGGATTCGCTTCTACAAAGGCTTGCTTGAATGCAAGTATTGTAGCCATCTTAAATGCCTGTTCAGAGGAGTCTACTGGATGGTAAGAACCATCCACTAAAGTAGCTTTCACTCCCACAACTGGGTAGGAAGCCAAAGGTCCTTTAATTACACTTTCCTGTAACCCTTTTTCTACTGCAGGAAAATAATTCTTAGGAACAGAACCACCAAAGACTTTCTCTTCAAATACATAAGCAGTCTCTAAATCACCAGAAGGTTCGAAATCCATCAAAACATCACCATACTGACCATGTCCACCAGATTGCTTTTTATGTTTACCACGAACCTGTACTTTTTTACGTATTGTCTCTCGATAAGGAACTCTTGGTTTAGATATTACAATCTCTACCTTATATTTGCTTAAGAGTTTGCTTACAACAACATCCAGCTGTTGTTCCCCTATTCCATATAATAATGTTTGGCGATTTTCTTTATCATTAATCACCTTAAGGGTAAGATCCTCGTCCATCAGTTTAGCAAGAGCCTGGCTAACCTTATCATCATCACCTTTATTCTTGGTTGTAAATCTTACATAGGTATATGGAATGGAAGTAACTGGTTTCTCATAAAGAACTGGATTGGACTTTGTAGCCAATGTATCACCGGTACTCGTATTGGAAAGTTTACCAATGGCTCCGATATCACCAGCCTTTAATTCTTTCACTTCCATCTGGTCTTTTCCATAAAAAACATATAGTCTGCTTATCTTCTCTTCCGTCTCTGTGTTAACATTAAATATAGTACTATCTGCCTTAACAGAACCTGAACAAATCTTAAATATATTAAATTTACCGATAAATGGATCGGCTATAGTTTTAAATACTTTGGCTGTAAACGGTTTACTCTCATCATAGTCTGCATGGAAGGTTTCCTTTGTCTTCTGATTAATACCTTCTACTGCCCTCTTATCAGGAGATGGGAAATACTTTTCCACTGCTTGTAACAACATTGTAGTTCCTCTGCATAAAGTTCCGGAGCCCATCAGAACCGGTACCAAAGAACCATCTATAACACTGCTGCGAAGAGCCTTTGATATTTCTTCCTGGCTAAACTCTTCACCAGCAAAATATTTTTCCATCAAATCTTCGTCAGTCTCGGCTACTGCCTCCAATAAAGCTTCTCTGCAAGTTTCCAGATTCGTCATAGAATAATCCGGAATCTCACATTCTTCATAATTACTTAGCTCTGTAAAACGTCTTCCCTTCATCTTTACAACATTAACAAATCCTACAAACTTCTCGTTTTCACGAATTGGCAAATGGAACGGAGCAATCTTCTTACCATAAAGTTCCGTTAATTTCTCAATCACTTCACGATAACTGGCATGATCATCATCCATATCAGTTACAAAAAACATTCTTGGAAGCTGGTACTTCTCACAGTATTCCCAAGCTTTGATGGTACCAACCTCAACACCTGCTTTTGCAGAAATTACAATTATCGCAGCATCTGCAACATTGAGTGCTTCTTCAACTTCGCCAACAAAGTCAAAATATCCAGGAGTATCCAAGAAATTTATCTTGGTACCTTCCCAAATAATTGGTACAATGGATGTATTGATAGAAAATAATCGCTTGATTTCCTCTTTGTCATAATCACTGATCGTATTACCTTCTTCAATCTTACCTTGTCTTTTGGTCATTCCCATTGTGTAAGCCATGGCTTCGACTAACGTAGTCTTGCCACAGCTTCCGTGCCCCAAAACGACTACATTACGGATGTTAGCAGCAGTGTAAGTCTCCATATTAATACCTCCAATACTATTTTTTGTAATGGAAAATCCATCCCTGAATAGAACTAGAAACACATATAGGACAGGTCCCCATGTGTATATTTTACTAAAATAATACCTTATTATCAACTATTTTATTCACAATTCACAGCCTAATTTTGATGTTCTCAAAATATTATCAATATTTCTAATAAATATTAGTCTTTTAAGAAGTAATTGTTCTAATTGATGACTAAATTAATCGATTCATAGAGTTACTTACATGCTTTAAAGTGTTAAACTTCAACGTATTAATGTGTTGACATAGTTATTAGATTAGGTTACAATACATATATTCCAATAAACGTATACACATACAAATATCCTTTCAGGACAGAATATTAAGAAGATTAATCGCTGAAAGGAATTTAAAATGAAGGCAGGAGACATAGATATGATTATAGTAATGAAACCAGGTGCTTCCAAAGAAGCGATTAATAACGTATTGTCTATTATCAATAACCATGGTTTGGCAGCACACATATCCGATGGTGCTGAGGTTACCATCATAGGTGTGGTTGGAGATAAAACTCGACTAGAAAACCAGAATATTGAGATTGCACCTGAAGTAGATAAAGTAGTACCAGTAACAGAAAGTTACAAACTAAGCAACCGCAAATTTCATCCAGAATCCTCTGTGATTCCGGTTGGCAATACGCAAATTGGCGGAACTGAACTAATTATCATGTCAGGCCCATGTGCCGTAGAAAATGAAGCTCAGATTTTAGAAACAGCTCTGGCTATTAAAAAATCGGGCGCCCAAATACTTCGTGGTGGTGCTTATAAGCCAAGAACTTCCCCATATGCATTTCAGGGGTTGGAAGAACAAGGGCTTAAGTTAATGAAGGAAGCAAAGGATGCTACTGGTCTGTCCATCGTCTGTGAAGTGACCAGTCTTGCTGCAATCGAGTCCGCTGTAAAATATGTAGATATGTTACAGATTGGTGCAAGAAACATGCAAAACTTCTATCTTCTTAAGGAAGCAGGAAAGACAGGTCTTCCTATTCTCCTTAAGAGAGGACTTTCTGCAACCATAGAGGAATGGTTGAATGCTGCAGAATACATTATGGCAGAGGGGAATCCTAATGTAGTGTTATGTGAACGCGGAATCAGAACTTTTGAGACTGCTACGCGTAACACTCTGGACATCAGCGCTATTCCAGTCATAAAGCAAAAGAGCCATTTACCAATTATCGTAGATCCTAGCCATGCTACCGGTGTAAGACACTATGTCAACCCACTGGCAAAAGCAGCTTTAGCTGCAGGAGCTGATGGCTTAATGATAGAGACACATCCGAATCCAAAAACAGCACTCTCTGATGGGCCACAATCTTTAACTTTTGAACAGTTCGATCAGCTATGCCAAGAGTTAAGACCACTTGTCCCTCTGTTTAACCGTACATTTTAGGAGGCCACTATGAATGATACACTTGTTGGTTTTATAGGCTTTGGATTAATAGGAGGCTCCATCGCGCAAGCACTTAAAAAAAGTAGACCTTGGATGACTCTCATGGCCTATAATCACTATATTACCAACCCTCATGAAGGATTAGAAAAAGCCAAACAGGATGAAATAATTGATGTAATAAGCACTGATCTAGAAAAGGATTACTCTGCTTGTGACATTATTTTTCTTTGTGCTCCTGTCCTAGATAATATTAACTACTTAAAAATACTTAAGGACATTATAAAACCTTCCTGCATCCTTACCGATGTAGGGAGTGTAAAGGGAAACATTCATAAAGCCATTAAGGAACTAGGGTTATCCTCTCATTTCGTAGGGGGACATCCTATGACGGGTTCTGAAAAAACAGGATATTCTTATTCCAATGCCAAGCTACTAGAAAATGCCTTTTATATGTTGACCAAAACAAAGGACACTCCTTTAAAAAGTTACCAGATCATGGAAGAACTGGTCACCTCTCTTGGAGCTATTCCAATTCCAGTGGATGCTGACTATCACGATGATGTAGTAGCGGCCATCAGTCATGTTCCGCATATTATAGCAGCTAGTCTTGTACATATGGTTAAGGAATCTGACGATGAACAGGAATTAATGCGACAAGTTGCAGCTGGAGGTTTCAAGGATATTACAAGAATTGCCTCCTCTTCTTCTATCATGTGGCAGAATATCTGTTTAACCAATACAGACAGCATTCTTCAATTTTTGCGTACTTTTATAAACCAGTTAAATCGTGTGGCTGTATCTATTGCAGGCAAAGAGGAAGAAAAGCTTCTTCAGTTCTTTTCTGATGCTAAAGAATATAGAGACAGCATTCCCAACAAAGTCATTGGCTTAATTAATCGTGTGTATGAAATATACTTGGATATTACTGACGAAACCGGTGCCATAGCTTCTGTCGCTACACTATTAGCCAATCACGACATAAGTATTAAGAATATTGGCATTCTTCATAACAGAGAATATCAAGAGGGTGCATTAAGAATTGAGCTATATACTGAGGAAGCAAGAGTAAAAGCAATAGAGATCTTGACCCAGTATCAATATACTATTTATCAATAAAGACGGAAAGGGTACGAGTTATGAAATTACAACGCTGTAAACATTTAAATGGTGAACTTAATATCCCAGGTGATAAATCCATTAGTCATAGAGCAATTATGCTTGGTGCCATCTCGGAAGGCACTACTGTAGTGACTAATTTTTTACAAGGTGCCGATTGTCTGTCTAGTATGCAATGCTTCCGACAAATGGGCATAGAGATTGAAAACAATACGGATGCGGTAATAATTCATGGCAAGGGTTTACATGGACTTAGTGAGCCACTGGGCGTCTTAGACGTAGGTAATAGTGGCACAACTCTTCGCTTAATGTCAGGAATACTTGCCAGCGCTTCCTTTCCTTCTAAGGTTACAGGAGATGCTTCTATAAGGAAGCGTCCTATGGGACGTGTTATCACTCCACTTTCTTTGATGGGTGCTAGTATTACAAGTGATTTAGGAAATAACTGTGCACCATTGACGATCGTGGGTAAATCTTTATCTGGTATTCAATATAATTCTCCTATTGCTTCAGCCCAAGTGAAATCCGCTATTTTGTTAGCAGGTTTATACGCAAATGGCGAAACGTGTGTTACAGAACCTTATGTCTCCCGTAATCACAGTGAGCTAATGCTACACTATTTTGGAGCAAAGGTTTCTACACAAGGTACTTCTGCTACTATAAAACCACCTGAGCAACTATTTGCCAGAGAGATTCAAGTTCCAGGGGATATCTCCTCTGCCGCATATTTTATCGGAGCTGGTCTGATTACTCCTAACTCTCAGATACTTGTTAAACAGGTAGGCGTAAATCCTACTAGAGATGGTTTAATTAAAGTGATACAGGCTATGGGTGGTAAATTAACCTTACTAAATGAAAGAATGCAGGGGTTAGAGCCTGTTGCAGATATACTGGTAGAAACCAGTGATTTGACAGCTACTACGCTAAAAGGAGCTATGATTCCCACTCTGATTGACGAGATTCCTCTTGTTGCTGTGCTTGCATGCTTTGCAAAAGGTACCACTATCATAAAAGATGCTGCTGAACTAAAGGTAAAAGAGTCGAATCGTATTGATACTGTAGTAAATAATCTTAAAAATATGGGGGCTGACATAGAAGCTACCGAAGATGGCATGATTATTCACGGTGGAAAGCCACTTCATGGTGCCAAGATTGATTCTAAATTGGATCATAGAATCGCCATGTCCTTTGCGATTGCTGGCTTGAATGCTGATGGAGAGACAATCATTAATGACAGCCAGTGTATTAACATCTCCTATCCAAGCTTCTTTGAAGACCTACAAGGGTTAATGTAATGACTTAGTCTATTCTTATCTGATAGAAAGGATAATCTGTGCTTCTATCAAATCCTATACGCCTGGCAGTGGCTGCAGATCCCAGATTGGTTGAAGCACATCCCCAATCTGGAAGCAGTCCCTGTTCCAGCACGTACTCTGCCATTTTATGGGCTACTAGAGACGCCATTCCCATATTACGATATTCCGGCTGTGTTTCAATCCCAATATCAATCTTTCCATCACCAATCCCTGATGAAAATGCGGTACTTACTATGCAATGATGGTTATTATCATAGATTCCATAGCCTCTTCCATATGTAAGAAAATCATCCATGTTTCTCCACGAAAAACTAGGAATTATTCTTCCTTTGATATCAGATAAATGTTCTTTTTGAATTTCAAAATACGAAAATCCTTCAGGAAGTTCATGGGTAAACTCTTTATATCGCTCCAGATTAAATCGAAAGGAACACCTTATTTGCTTTGTAATTTGGGGATATTCCACGCATAACAAATCTAATTTTTCAATCCAATGACTTTCCTTATTCGATACAATCATACGTATGTTTCTCTGGTTTTTCTCAAATACTCCACGTACCATTTGCTTAAGACTCTCTATAAACTCCTGATCGGTTGTCTCTCCCGATACATAACTTAATCCACAATAATGCCATATTATAATAGCCTGTGGCTCATAAATGTCATCGATAAAGATACGTCCTTCCTGTATCCCAGTTATAATAGATGCAGGATAAGGGGTTCCACAGGTGATTCCCTTCGATAAAGCAATAACCTTATGTCTTAATTGTTTATTACCAATTAAGTCTTCTTTCCCTAATTCTCTCATACAATTTCTCCATTTCATTGTTTTTTCTTATTGTATATTCATATTAAAACGGGTACAATTACGATAATATCAAACTGTACCCATACAATTGTTCTACTCTTTTATAAGGATGAGAAAAAATGACTAAATATGAAGAAATCCTAAATTATATCTCAACTAAATATATAACGAATGAGGCTTATCAGTTCAGAAAGCTTCCCTCTATTAGGCAATTATCGACAACATTACATTGTAGCCATAATAGTGTTATCCGTGCCTATAGCGAATTAGAACAGCAACATATTATTTTTTCCATTCCCCAAAGCGGCTTTTATATATTGCATGAACCTAACTCCTTTGTAGAAAAAAACAATATGATTAATTTAGTTAAATCCAATCCGGATGCCTCTGTTCTTCCCTATCGTGAATTTGAGCATTGTATTAATCTTGCAGTCGACACATATAAAGAGGCACTTTTTCTATATCCAAAAGCCAAAGGATTTCCTCCTCTTTGTAAGACCTTAAAAGCTCTGTTGCTAAACCGTCAAGTGTATGTAGAAGAAAACCAAATATGTATTACAAATGGTGTTCAGCAGGCAATCGGTTTACTTTTTTCTTTGAAGCCTGACGCAACCAAAGATACCCTGATATTGGAGACACCAGGGTACCCCTTGGCCAAAGAACTTGCTATACAGAATAATTGGAAAATTGAGTTTGTTTCACGGAATCATAAGGGAATTGATTTAAAAGCACTTCAATCCTATTTTGCGACAGGACACGTTCAATACTTTTATCTAATGCCAAGATTTCATAATCCGACAGGTTCCAGTTTATCAGACCGGCAAAAGAAAAGAATAATAGAATTAGCACAAAAATATGATGTATACCTTATAGAAGATGATTATCTTGCAGAATTAGACCCAATACATAATCGTTTACCTTTACATTACTACGATACAAACAACAAAGTAATCTATCTTACCGGTTTTTCCAAAAGCTTTATGCCTGGGTTAAGAATTGGGGCCTCTTGTATTCCTCCTATGCTACTAGATCAATTTATATACAGTCGATATATAGAGGATATAGGAACCTCCACCTTTTTGCAAGGAGCTTTAAATCTCTACATTCAGAATGGTATGTATCAACGGCATTGTAAAAAAATAGTACAAGTATATCGAAAGAAAATGCAAATTTGTCAAACATATTACAAAAAATATAAAGATAAAATAAGCGCAACCCTAATCGTACCTGAATCAGGATACTATTTATTGATTACGCTTCCTTGCTCTAATTTTAGTTCTAGCCACCAAGTAGACTATCTAGTTGAAAATCTTAAAACAAAGGGAGTCTTAGTCTCTTCCGGTAACAGATATTTCTTTGAAAATATTAAGGTACCTTCCATTTGTCTAAGTATATCAAACTGTACTATAGATCAGTTAAAAGAAGCTCTTACCATTATTTTTGAGGAATTATGTCAATATCACTGAGGCTGATTGTTCGCTGCTATCAGTTCAGCCAAAGACACTTCTGGATTTCTATAACGTATCAGACTTTTTTCATTACTCATTCTAATGACGTTTAATGGGCAGATATGACTGCATGAAAGGCAACTTAGACAATCTGTTCCAAATACCGGTCTTCCATTTTCTATTTGAATGTTGCAGGTGGGGCAGATTCTTGCACACGTACCACATCCAGAGCAGCCAGCCATAATGCTATACTGCTTAGTAAACCCTGCTCCACGCACATAATGATATTTCTTCTGGTGTGTCCAGGTCATGAAACGATCCAGCCAGGTATTATGTTTCACCATGTTTTTACGATTTGCTATATCTTCCACAATTGCGGTTGTCTTCTCTGCCTGATGACTCGGAGCTTTCTGCTTTTCCATCGCAAAACCTGGTAGATAATTTTCCTGCATATGCAGAGCGTTAATATAGGCAATTTTTTTTCCGTATTCATCTCCTGCTTGTATAAGCTGTGATACAGCCCCCGCATCATAAGTTCCATAGGTCAGTATCGCAAATAGATAATCACTTTTCAGTTCCACCTTTTTAATAAAATCTAGAATTAATGGTGGAACTGACAGCCCGAAGACCGGGAATATCAACCCAATTGCATCGTCCATACAAGAGAAGGTCCCTAGTCGCAGTGCATGTGGGAGTGAAATTAGCTTTCCACTGAATTTCTTTGCAATTGAAAGACAATTTCCTGTAGCCGTAAAATAAAAAATAGTCATTATATACTTTCCTCCATACTTTGATTTTCTTTATCCATCATAGACATTTAGATTAGAATCACTCTTCTTATATTAATGAATTCTATCATAGTAAGAGAACGATTACTTTCAATTAGTCGCTAAAGATTTGTGAAAATCACTAAGGGACATTCCAAACATACGCTTACAAGTCGCCGCACAGTGGGATGAACTATCAAAGCCTGCCAGAAGACAACTTTCGGTAATACTTCTGCCAGATTGCATATATATATACGTTTTATGCAATTTTTCAAAAGCCAGATAACTGTGTAAGGTCATTCTAGTCTGCTCCCTAAACAAATGAGAAAATCGACTTTTAGAGAGAAATACATTTTGGCTAAGTAAGTTCACCATGTCGTTAGTAATGGTAATCGTATTTTCTATCTGAGACAATGCTACACGAATCCTTTCATCATAGGGTGGTTTATCCGTACCATAAATCCCACATATACGAAGAATTTCCATATCCAGCTTCTGAATATCATGCAATTCTCTATAAGCGCATAGCACTTTTTCAGTGGTACATTCATCCAATACCGTATACGATTTCCCGGTTGGGAATTTCTCATTAAAGGAACCAGCATAACAACTTACTTCTTTGAAGAAAAAGACAAGATTGCCACCTGGCGGTGTTGTTCCAGTATGTAATGCATTGGCTCCAATGTATAACGCACGGCTCTTCACATGTTCACCGTCAATTGTCCAATCCGATTCACCTTGTAATGAAATGATCAGATGTGATGCCAAGTGACAATGTGGCTTTGGGTCAGTATAATCGGCCAAAAGCATAATATGATCTGAAGATCGAAAAAAGTAAGACATCATAACCCCTATTTTTAAAAAAGCTCTGTTCATAATTGTATCAACTTCAATCTGTACTACAATATAGATTATTATAGCAACATTCGAATTAAGAGCCAACTAAAAAGGATTGAGTTTGTTCAATACAGGCTCAATCCCTATTAGTTGACCAGTTCAATTTTTTAACAAAAAGAATTCACTTCACTATACGGGTGCTCTTGAATTCTATTCTTTTTTGGGTTCATTAGGATTCACCAAAAAATTCACAGCATGCTTTAGGTTCACCACATTGGCTTCTCTATAATTACCACCAAATTCACCATCAACGGTCCAAGGAACTAACTCATCAGAGACAAACCTCACCTTATCTGTATGGAAATTAATCACATGTTTACTTGTCTTGTCTTCATTTAATAATGCATTCATAATAGATTGTAATTCAAAAGCATTCTTAGGTGGCGTTATTAAGGTCACTTCAAACAACCCATCATTTAAAGAAACGTCTTTGCCATTAAGTCCTTTAAACCCGCCAACTGAGTTGGAGTTACTGACCATCCCATACAGGAATTTATCATCTATCTCAACATCATCATAAAATACTTTATAATGATAAGATTTCAGGGACGTTAATCTTTTAGCTCCTTCTAACAGATATGCTAGTCTACCAAGCATATTTTTTACTGATTGACTAGTAGCATAGGATACATCTGTAAATGCACCAAAGGCTGCGACGTAGATAAAATTATCTTCATTGATTTGGCCTACATCATATGGAAACAAAGTACCGTTTACTATGGTTTTAGCATCTTCTATCATGTTCTTTGGCAGACCAAGACTGGTTGCACAATCGTTGGTTGTTCCCGTTGGGATATAACCAATGGCAGGTCTATTATCTAAGGTTAAAACACCTTTCACTGTTTCATTTAAAGTACCATCTCCACCGGAACAAACAATTGTATCGTAGGAATCTCCGTATCTTTCAATAATTTCTGTTGCATCATTACGATGTCTGGTGGAATGTATTGTCACCTCATAATCAGCTCTACAAAAAATCTCAATTATATTTGATAATTTATTACGTATCGTTCCTTTTCCGGCACATGGATTATATACAAAAAGTAATTTTCTTCTACTCACTACTCTCATCCTCATCCTCATTCTTATTGTCATTGTCATTTTCTATCTATAGTTGATACTATCTATATTACCACTGTTCAATTATGAATTATTATACATGACCCTAAAAAGGGTTGCAAGTCAAAACAAAAGAATCCAATCTTCTTCATTATTTTATAAAAAGGGCCTCCTTAATAAAGGAAGCCATGATATGAACTTGCTAAAGAGAAGTTTATCCTATTAATCAACAAATACATTATCACCAATATACATAGCATCACCAAAGGAGAAGAAACGATACTTTTCTCTCACTGCTTCTTGATATGCATGTAATATATGGTCTTTACCTGCCAATGCAGAGACTAACATTAACAACGTAGATTCCGGTAAATGAAAATTAGTAATTAAGCCATCTAGTACTTTAAATCTATATCCAGGATAGATAAAGATACTGGTATCCCCACCACCTGCATGTACAACACCATCATCTGTTGACGCGCTTTCAATGGTTCGACAGCTTGTGGTACCAACACAGATTACTCGTCCGCCTTTTTCTTTACATTCATTAATGACCTGTGCCTCAGTCTCTTCGATGTGATAATACTCAGAATGCATATGATGCTTTGTTACATCATCAACTTTAACTGGACGAAAAGTACCTAAGCCAACATGAAGGGTAACATTTGCTATCGCAACACCCTTATCGCTAATTTGTTGCAGTAACTCCTTGGTAAAATGTAGCCCAGCGGTAGGAGCTGCAGCTGAACCCTCATACTTCGCATAAACTGTCTGGTAACGGTTCTTATCTTCCAACTGATGATGAATGTAGGGAGGAAGAGGCATCTGTCCCAGTTGGTCAAGAATCTCCTCAAAAATTCCCGAATATTGAAACTGTACAAGACGGTTTCCTTCATCCACAACGTCAATAACGGTGGCACTTAAAAGACCATTACCAAATACAATTTTACTTCCTACACGAGCTTTCTTTCCAGGCTTTACCAGTGTCTCCCATGTATCATTTTCTCTACGTTTTAACAAAAGAAGCTCAACTTTGGCGCCTGTACCTTCTCTTTCCCCTATCAGTCTAGCTGGAATTACTTTCGTGTTATTTATTACAAGGCAATCCCCTGGATTTAAATAATCAATAATGGTTTTAAAAATTGAGTGCCTAAATTCCCCTGTTTCTTTATTAAGTAGTAATAGTCTGGAGCTGGAACGATCCTCCAGTGGATCCTGAGCAATCAGTTCCTCTGGCAAATCAAAATTAAAGTCACTTGTTTTCATCTTAATACTCTCTTTCTACAACAACTCATATCCACTAATCACATTGTCCCAACAGGAAATTTATGAACTGTTCTGCACATCTACCTGACCTTCCACCATGACTTAATTCCCATTGGTTTGCCTTCAATGTCAGTTCATCCTCTGTCAAGGTAATTTGTGGATATTTTCTAGCCAATTGATTCACTATTTCATTAAATTGACTCTTGTCAGGTTTTAAGAAATGAATAGTGACACCAAATCTTGCAACTAAAGACAGTTTTTCCTGCATCGTATCAGAATGATGCACTTCTTCTGCTCTTACATCTTCTCTATCTGACCAGGTCTCCCGAATAAGATGTCTACGATTAGAGGTAGCATAAATTAGTACATTCTTAGGTTTTATCTCTAAACCACCTTCAATTACTGCCTTTAAATACTTGTATTCGATTTCAAACTCCTCAAATGAAAGGTCATCCATGTATATGATAAACTTGTAATTCCTATTTTTTATCATAGAAATTACCTTGGACAAATCTTCAAATTGATGCTTATATATTTCGATCATTCTCAGACCATCATCATAATATTCATTGAGAAGAGCTTTCATACTAGTAGATTTACCAGTACCTGAATCTCCAAACATCAGCACATTATTGGACCTTTTTCCTTGCAAGAATGCCTCTGTGTTGTCTCTTAATTTCTTCTTCTGAGAATCATATCCGATTAGGTCATCAAACCTCACAATTTCTGTATTGGTTATAGGGACTAGAACGACCTTACCATCTTCTTTATCAACACGAAATGCTTTATTAAGACCTAATAAGCCTACTCCATAATCTTTATAAAATCCTGTAACCAAGTCATAGAATTCTTCAACCGTTTTTGCATTTGCCAGTTTCTCACTTAAGGCTACTACTTTACTACTGACATTCTTATTATACGTAGTTTCGAACTTTGGCACTGCTTTATAGTTGCTAATAATGCTAAAGCAATCCACCTCAAACTCTTCCTGAAACCATGCAAAATCATAATGAAATAACTTCATAAAAGCATCAAAATCCTGTTTCACGAGAAGATTTACGCTTCCTTCTACCGCTCCATGTTTTTCACAGGTTATACTAAATGGTGTCTCGGTGGTAATTAAAAGATAGGTCAGATAATTCTGCCATAAATTGTGATTAAATCCATAAGTAGTAGCAATTTCTAGCAAATTATGCATCTGCTCAAAGACCTTTAATTTTACCTTCTGTTTGTCCATTAAATTGGTTTCATATTTTCTAATAATATTAGATAACTGCATTAGGATGCTGTCGTCTTGCACATTATTATATATAAGTAACCGGGCAGTTTCCTTATACATGATACATGACCTCTTTTCCATTACTATCGTAATTTACATTCTGTCTGGTGCTGAAAATCCTAACAAATCAATACATGTAGTTAGAATGTCCTTTGTCAATACTATTAAATGAATCCATGAATCCTGTACATTCTTATTCTCTTCTGCTAATATTTTATTCTCATGATAAAACCGGTTAAATGCATTAGATAAGTCATATATATACTGGCAGATACGATGAGGAGCATTTTCCTCATAGGCTCCCTGAATCACACCATTTATTTTTGCTAATTCTAACATAAGTTCTGTCTGGGAAGAAGACATTGATGGTAGAATCTTGTCAGATACAGTTGTATGATTTGTTTTAAATTTATTTAAAATCGATTTAATTCGAACAATGGTGTAAAGAATATATGGGCCTGTATTTCCTTCAAAGGAGGTAAAACGATCGATATCAAAGATATAATCCTTGGATGCTTGATTAGACAAATCACCATATTTTAATGCTGCAAGGCCTATTACACTAGCGATAGATTTGGCTTCCTCTGGGTCCATTTCTCGATTACCCATCATTTTTCGATATACTTCGTCATTTATATTGGAAATAAGATTTTCCAGACGCATTACTCCACCTTCACGTGTCTTAAAAGGTTTACCATCCTTACCGTTCATGGTACCAAAGCCTAAGAAAGTCAATTTAGTATCAATATCAACAATGCCTGCCTTTTTACAACAACGAAATACTTGAGTAAAATGAAGTTCCTGGCGCTTGTCAACCACATACTTCACTTCATCCGGGTGGTACAACTCTCTACGTTCTACAAGTGTAGCAATATCTGTCGTGGCATATATTGCAGATCCATCTGATTTTAAAATCATACAAGGAGGAATCTCTTTCGTATCCTCTTCCTCCAATACATCCACAACCAAAGCACCTTCACTTTCATAGGCTAAGCCTTTTTCTTTCAACTCTTTCACAATATTAGGGATTAAGTTCTGAACATCGCTTTCCCCTTTCCAAAGATCAAACTCTACACTTAGATTATTATAATTCTTCTTTAAGTCCGCTACACTGATGTTAATAATATGATTCCATATTGCACGATAGCCCGGCTTACCCTGCTGCAGTTGATTGGTTGCTTCCTTGGCAGCCTCCCTAAACTCAGGATGCTCCTTGGAATAGGCATTGGCTGCAGGATAGATTTCTTCTAATTCTGAGATGGTAAAGGGAGCTTCTTTGGGATACTCTCCGGTATAGGAATCGTTAAAATAAACTAGTTCAGGTTTTCTTTTTTTCAATTCCTCGATAATTAGTCCCATCTGAAGACCCCAGTCCCCAAGATGAACATCCCCAATTACCTCATGTCCCATAAACCGACCAATACGTTTGAGACTCTCCCCTATAACTGCAGAACGTAAATGTCCCACATGTAAAGGCTTCGCTACGTTAGGTCCGCCGTAATCAATCATAATCTTTTTGGGATTCTCATCTTTATCAATACCATAATTCTCAGTATTCTTTATGCCTTCAACATAATCTGCTAAAAACTCATCAGCTACAATGATGTTTATGAAACCTGGACGTACCATTGTTATTTCTTTGAAGGTCTTGGAACCTTTTACTTCTGCGACTACTTCGTCAGCAATAATAAATGGAGCCTTACGGTACTCTTTCGCTGCAGCGAGTGCTCCATTACACTGATATTGGCATAAGTCAGGTCGATTCGACAGAGTCACCTCACCATATTTTTCGTCATATCCCAGATGGATGAATGCATTCTTTAATTCACTGGATATTAATTCAATTAGTTGTTTCATTATAAACAAACCCTCTCTATTATATTTCATTGAAGTTCACGTTAATAGCCTTGTTTCATTATAGTAACTATAAATTTTGTTGTCAACGTGAAAAAAAACTAGTATGCCTATGCGACAATATTCTAATACATCCAACCTATCTCTTGAAAAAAAATCTCTTTTGACATATAATTTTAATTATTAACATATATTGCTTATATTACCACATTTTATATTATTTTTTTTAACATTAGTATCAGAAATAACAATTACTATCCGATATATTAATGTGAGTTGTATTTATGGGGTAAAGAAGAGTAATAATTGAAAGGAGAGGGCATATGTTTTATTTGTTGTTTGGCAAGTTTTTAACTGAACAGAAGATTTTATCCAGTAACACAATAAATGAAGCAAACCATAAGGTATCTGATTCCAGATTACGTCTTGGTCTAATCGCAGTAGCAGAGGGACTACTTACTGAAGATCAAGCTGAGGAGGTACATCGTCTTCAAACAATAATGGACAAACGATTTGGCGATATAGCAGTAGAAAAGGGATACTTGACAATTAGTCAGGTAGAACACCTACTCAGCATGCAGGGAAATACCTATTTAAAATTTGTACAAGCTCTTGTTGATGCTAAATATATGACATTGGAGGAAATCACTGCTTCTCTTGTTACTTATCAAAAAGAGAAAGGTTATTCTGATGAGCAGATAAGTATATTAAAGAACTCTGATATGGATGACATCTTAGATATTATTTTATCTTTAGACAATCCTCTCTATCAAAACCTTATTAGTCTTGCAATTCGTAACTTAGTACGATTTATAGATAATAATGTCTTTGTCGACGGTTGCTATAAAACTGATAGTTATCAGTTCCAAAGCTTGGCAACTCAAACGGCAATAGGTGATCACAATATTTTATTAGGCTTCTCCGGTTCTAATGATGGTTTAATTAAGTTAGCCAATACCTATGCTGATGAAGAATTCACTGAAATGGATGCTGATTCCTATGATTCTATTTGTGAATTTATAAATTGTATCAATGGAATATTCGCAAGTAAATTAAGTACTGATAATGTTATGATTGATATGCTTCCTCCAAATTTCCATTCAAAACAAACAATCAAATCCCCAGGGTTAGTTGTTGTACCAGTAACCTTCAATGAATATACAATTGACTTAATTGTTTCTATCGATACTCCAATAGAGTTTCAATAACAGGAGGGTAAAATAATGGCAAAAATTCTAATTGTAGATGATTCCAGAACATCTAGAAAATTTTTAAAAACTATGTTGGAAGCTGATCAACATGAAATCATTGGAGAAGCATCAAATGGAGTAGAAGGCATTCAGAAATACAAAGAGTTGAATCCAGATATTATCACAATGGATATTACAATGCCTGAGCTTGACGGAATTGAAGCATTAAAACAGATTATGGAATTTGATCCTAATGCCAAAATAGTAATGGTGACTGCTGCGGGTCAGAAAAACAAAATTGTAGATGCTGTAAAATATGGAGCCAAAGATTTCCTTGCAAAGCCATTTGACGCTGAGCAGATACGAAATATAATTAATAATATAATCTAAAGAAAGAAAAAGGGGCTGTAAAAAAGCCCCTTTTTTGTTCCCTATCTTTTTTCATTAACCTTCTGGCATAATGATGGCTGCAATAATGTAAAAGAGAACTCCAGCCCCAAAGCATCCTACCAGTACCATTAGTAAACGAATCACTGTAACATCTACATTCAGATACTGTGCTATGCCACCACATACACCACATAATTTACGATCTTTTCTGCTTTTTACTAATCTCCTAGTTTCCATACACTCACTTCTTTCTATTTGGTTTCAATTTTAATAGATCCTGCACTTGTTTTAGCCATAATATGATTAGCTGCATCTTCATTTTTACCATCATAATGTTTGTAGGATTCTCCATTAACATGGATAGAACCAGCACTCTGGTCTAAATCATAGCTATACTGATTTTCCTCTAGGGAGGAATCGATTTTTATATGACCAGCACTACACTCCATATCAAGAGTATCATAAAATGCACCTTCTAAGCTACAACTTCCTGCTGATACATCAATTTCTAAATTTTTCCCGTTAAAATCTTCTCCTATTACCTTTCCTGCACTAACATCTATGCTAGCTTTTGTAGTTACTGTCAACTTATCTAAGACTACATCCCCTGCCCTTACTTTCACATCTAAATGATCGGTAGTTAACTTTTCTAGATCTAACTCCCCAGCATGTACTTCTAATTCCGTAGTCTTCGCTGTAAAATTCTTTGGTATAGTAACCGTGATATCTGCTTCATTGCTGTAAAAAAATTGTCCGATATGAACTAACCATCCCCATCCATAATCTTCTTTCTCTTTGATGTATAATGTATTGTTATCAACCCCAACCTCAAGGCTATCCTTAATTATATTCTTTCCTGTCACTCGGAAGGTATCTCCTTCTTTGATATGGAGGTTGCCGGCAGCTAACTCTAAATCCAGATTTTCTATGGTTTTATTAGAGTAATCTTCATTGATACTCACTGTATCCTTGATATGACCACCTATAATACTAATATTCTTAAACCGTCCGCCACTTAATAAACCAGTAATTACTAATATTAACCCTATAGTAAACATGATACTAGCGGTAATCAATATTACTTTTATAAATTTTCTCATGCTGACACCCTCCTATTCTTATGATAAAATTTATGAAATAAAGAGGTTACCCCACGTGTTATTGCAGGAATTAACTTGCCAACTACAAGTATAACAACAAAGAGGAGAAGAAGTCCTAAAGCAACAAGTATGAAACCTGCTCCTATTATTACAACTCCGGTTGGTACCGATACAAATAGTTGCCCGATACCGACTGCTATTAAAGCAATAGCACCTATCAGTAAGCCCAAACTTCCAGCTCCAAAGCCAACAGTGATACCAAAGAGTGCGCCAAAGATTCCTATCGTAATACCGAATACAATACCTATTGCTGAAATCCAGAGTGGAAAGGATAGTACAATCAATGCTACAATTAATAGTGTCTTTGTTCGATCCTTATCTATCGGTTTATCCTGAAGATTAACTGAATCATTCATTGTTCCATTCATACGACTTACAGCATTGGGGTTCTTGTCATCATTGTCGTAAGGATTATAGTATCCTCTCTCAGTATACTCACCTGCTTCACCTGCATACTTATTATAGAGGTTCCCCTTAATTAATTTGGCAACCTTTTCAGGGGTTCCTAATTCTTCTATGATTCTTGATTCCTCTGATTCACCAGCATCATCAAAATAATCCTGGTAATATCGCAATGCTTCCTCTCTCTCATCTGCAGGAAGATCTGATAAAAGACACTGTAGTTGATTCATAAATTCATCTCTACTCACCTGCACTCACCTCCAATAATATATTCGATATCTTTCTTGAATATAATCGCCATTCCTCTACATAAAGTTTTAGTTGGGCTTTTCCCTTATCCGTAACCTTATAATACCTTCGATTTCGTCCGCCATATTCCTGATCATAAACTTCTAGGCAATAATCCTTCTGTAATCTTCGTAGAACCGGATATAAGGTGGATTCTGATACCTCAATAACGCCTCGTACATCCTGGGTTATCTTATAACCGTACGTTCCTTCCTTTTCTTTTGATACAACCGCTAACACTATAGCATCCAGTAAAGCTGCACCTGTATTAAAGACCATAGTTATCACTCCTTTACTTATAATATAGTTCTATCTCGTAAATAAATTAAAAAACGTAATGCATAAATAATATTCTGTACATGTTATTATATGACCTTGTATATTATTTTGTTATTAATACTATATACTATATAATATTATGTGTCAATATAATATTATATATTTTTTCAGATGTGAAATTGCATTTTCTAATACACTAATGTTAAAGAAATATTTTGTATGTAGTAATATATCTAGATATCCTGTGATAACTATATAAAATGAAGATCAAGTACTGTATCATTAGAAGCATCATCCATGCTCCCTATATATATTATGGTTACCTACATGTCTATAAATATCGAAAACCTCATTTTTATTATCGGACAAATATAGCCAAGAATATTGAAAAAATATCACTACAATTCCAAGAGTGATTCGTAAGCAAAGAATAATTGATGATGGATTTTGTGCCAGATGCCATGGATAGTATGGAAAAGACCACCAAAAGAAAAGATACCCTGTTGAATCAACTTTGATACAATCCCTTGTCAAATTGACAAGGGATTGTATCAAAGCAACATCAAATGGCCATCTTTTTACCTCGATAAGCTTTTCAATAATCTCAAAAAATGATTTGCCTCTCGAATAGTATGATCTCCTAACAAAGGAATAATAATAGACTTGACTTTACAATCTAGGATACCTTTTGTCCCTTGGGTTTTAAAATCGCGGATTGCTTTGGTTGCAGCCAGACTTTCCTCTGTTACCCTTTCCGCTGAATAGGTATTATCCATGGCAGCTTTTGCTTCTTTTGTCAACTGGTCAAATTCATTTCCAAAGTTATTCGCAGTATTGATTAAAACTTCCTCAGATGGATC
Source organism: Bacillota bacterium (assembly GCA_023413555.1). Lineage (GTDB taxonomy): Bacteria > Bacillota > Clostridia > Lachnospirales > Lachnospiraceae > KM106-2. The sequence goes on from JAEZPG010000017.1 coordinate 41,030, forward strand.
AAGTAATCCACGGATAAATTTAGCATGCTCTGCCATAATTCGATTCCAGAATTCTTCCTGTTCTAAAGCTTCCTTTTCTATGTCAAATCTTTCTCCGCTTTGTAACTGTTGAAGCATTCTTAAGTATAATTTGGCTTCACGCATAATATGATCAATAAGTAAAGGATAGTTCACGGTAAACATTTTACATTCCAAAACATTAGATAAGATTAATGATTTAAATTTAATTAGTAAAGACACTAATTCTATCGCTCTCTCATTGAGATCGTATACAATTTGATCAATCCTTCTGTTTACAGGACGATTTCTAAAACCCATCAAATCCATTTCCGCTTTTGTAATTTCTATTGGTATTTTAATCCCTGTAAAATACGAAGAAGCCATCTCAGCATTCACGGTATACGGCGTGAACACCTCCCCAGATTTAAGTACATCTGAACTTACGATACCATCTGAAACAGAAACAACATCACTTAACAGTTGATCAAACGCGGTACGAAACTCATCTGCCTGTTTTGTAAAGTTATTATCTTTTGGTGTGAACCCCAACTCTAAAAAGAAGGAATGTTCTTTCATTATCCTTCCAAAAAATAAATGTAATTCCAAGGACTGTCGTGCGTATTCACTATTTGATAACATTTAAAACCTCCAAAGATCTTCTATAGTTTACTATATGAGAAGAATGGTTTGATGTGAAATTTTAAGTCTCTGAACCGACTGCTCCTTTGTTGGATTTTCTCTCTGATCGGCAAAGTTTTAATTATCTACTTGTAAAATCCTTTGCTGACTTTTCGACATTCATTCTTACTACAAATTTCATACTCTGAGAAGGGTGGATTAGGGAGTTTCACCCATTAGAAACGTGCTCCACTAGACACAACCTAGAAAAGAAGGTACAACACAGGTGGTGTGATGTACCTTCTTTTCTATGACAATCGGTCTTTAAAATCCTGGTATCCAAATGTTTTAATCATTTTAACGTTATCCTCTTCCATGACTGCAATTCCCGGAAGGGGCATCCCATTAAAGGTATTATTCTTTACGATGCTGTAAATAGCCATATCACAGAAAACCACCCGCTCTCCAATATGAAGAGGATGGTCAAAGGAATAATCCCCGATTACATCTCCAGCCAAGCAGGTTGGTCCAGCAAGACGATAGGTATAAGGTTTCTCTTTAGGCTTCCCAGCATTAATAATCTCTGGTCTATAAGGCATCTCTAGGACATCTGGCATATGACAGGCAGCTGAGGTATCCAATATAGCAATTTCCATACCATTCTCCATAATATCAAGCACTGTAGCTACTAGATAGCCTGTGTTTAATGCAACTGCCTCTCCCGGCTCTAAATACACTTGCAATCCATAGGTAGCTTTAATATGTTTAATACACTTTATCAGTATCTCTATCTCATAGTCCTCCCGGGTGATATGATGTCCACCACCAAAATTGATCCATTTTATCGATTTAAAATATCTACTAAACTTCTCTTCCACTACCTTTAGCGTTCTTTGCAATACATCTGCATTCTGCTCACATAAAGTATGAAAATGAAGTCCATCCACTCCATTCTCTCCACCTAACACTAACTCTTTCTCAGCGATAGCCTTCTCAAATACGAAAAGGGTTGTTCCTAATCTAGAATTGGTGAAGCAAGGATTGTATATCTTGGTATCTATTTCTGAATACTCCGGATTAATACGAAGTCCAAAGCTTGGTTTTATTCCATTCCAACTACTTATAATTGGTTGAAAAGTATTCCACTGATTTGGCGTATTAAAGATCATATGGTCACAAATGGGAAGCAGTGCTTTCACATCATTCTCCTTATAAGCAGGAGCATAGACATGAACCTCTTTACCTCTCATCTCCTCATATCCTAACCTAGCCTCATATAAGCCGCTGGCTGTTGTCCCCGCAAGATATTTCCCTATCTCCGGATAAAAATAAAAGCTAGAAAAGGCCTTCTGTGCCAATAGAATTTTTGCTCCAGTCTCCTGTTGTATCTGATTAAGGATGTTAAGATTACTTCTTAACTTCTTCCTGTCAACCACATAGCAGGGTGTAGGTACATTCTGCATATTCATCTGCATTTCTCCTTTAATCTACTAGCACTGGATTAAAGTTCTCAATCCAAGGAAGTCCCCATTGATTCAAGGCATCCATAAATGGATCTGGATCAAACTCTTCCACATTATAAACTCCAGGCTTCTTCCATAGACCAGTCATTACCATCATGGCTCCAATCATAGCCGGCACTCCTGTGGTATATGAGATAGCTTGGGAACCAACTTCTTTATAGCATTCCTGATGGTCACACACATTATAAACATAATAAGTTCTTTCTTGACCGTCTTTGATTCCCTTAAAGATACATCCAATGTTTGTTTTCCCCACGGTTCGTGGTCCAAGAGTGGATGGATCTGGAAGGACAGCCTTTAAAAACTGTAGCGGTACTATCTGTTTTCCTTCAAATTCTATAGGTTCAATAGAAGTCATTCCTACATTCTCCAGACATTTTAGATGAGTAAGATAGCTTTGTCCGAAAGTCATAAAGAAGCGGATTCGCTTAATACCTGGTATATTTATTCCAAGGGACTCTAATTCTTCGTGGTGGAGTAGATACATATCCTTCTCTCCAACCTGATCAAAATGATAGACTCTCTTGATCTCCATTGGTTCCGTCTCTACCCAATGCCCATTTTCCCAGTAGCTTCCTTTGGCACTAACCTCTCTAATGTTAATCTCCGGATTAAAATTGGTGGCAAATGGATATCCATGGTCTCCACCATTACAATCAAGGATGTCAATCTCATGAATCTCATCAAAGTAATGCTTCATAGCATAGGCAGAGAATACACCGGTTACTCCTGGGTCAAAACCACATCCTAATAAAGCTGTAATTCCTGCTTTTTCAAAACGCTCCTTATATGCCCATTGCCAACTGTATTCAAATTTGGCAGTATCTAGTGGCTCATAATTCGCAGTATCTAGATAATCTGTGTTCGTCTCTAAGCATGCATCCATAATGGTTAAATCTTGATAAGGAAGTGCTACATTAATAACAATATCAGGCTTATATTGCTTAATTAAAGAAACTAACTCCGGTACATGATCTGCATCTACCTGAGCTGTTGTAATCTTTGTCTTTGTATTCTTACAGCTTTCCGCCAAAGCATCGCACTTAGATTTGGTACGACTAGCGATACAGATTTCTTCAAATACACTGTCATTTTGACAACATTTATGTACTACTACACTGGCAACTCCACCAGCTCCTATAATTAACACTCTACCCATAATCTACTTCCCTCCTACGTAAAGTAATAATTCTCTAATAATCTTACAAGCTACAGCTGTAGAACATCCACTTTGATCATAAACCGGAGATAGTTCTGTCACATCTAGCCCCACAATATTACATCTGGAAACCATATGTAAAGCTAAAAGAAGCTCTTTAAAACTTACCCCTCCTGCTTCTGGGGTTCCTGTTCCTGGAAAGATAGAAGGATCTAATATATCTAAGTCTAATGTTAAATATACTGGTTTGTCTCCTAGTATATTAACAGTTTCTTTCAAGCCATCAAAACCAAACAGACTAGTAGATACATGTTCCTTTCCCCATCTGAATTCCTCTCTGTCTCCACTTCTTATACCAAACTGAAAGATTCTTTCATCTCCCACTAATTCATGGCATCTTCGCATGACACAGGCATGAGATAACGTCTCTCCTAGGTATTCCTCTCTTAGATCCGCATGGGCATCAAAATGAATGATATGCAAATCTTTATACTGCCTAGATACCGCTCTTACCACACCTAAGGTAACCAGATGTTCCCCGCCAATCATAAAAGGAATCTTGCCATCCCTTAATACTTCTTCTGTAAAAGCGGCAATCTGTTCAAGGGGACGCTCCGCTCCACCAAAAGGAAGTTCCAATTCACCAGCGTCAAAGATGCTATAATCTAGCAAGTCCTTATCCTGATAGATACTGTAACTTTCTAGCCCATAGCTTTCATTTCTTATCGCTTGTCCTGCAAATCTAGTCCCCGGCCGATAAGAGGTGGTGCCATCATAGCCGGCCCCGAATAGCACCAGCTTGCTCTCCTCATAAGCACTATCACAGCCGATAAAAGTATGTATGTTCTTCTGCATCATAGTTCCAATAACTCCTTGACGTAATTAGGCAAATAAAATGCCCCTTTATGTAAATCAGTATTATAATATCTAGTTGTAATCCCTAGTTGGTTCCATTTACCTGCATCCAAATCCAATATCGGATCATAACGTTTTGAGGCAAAGCCAAACAGCCAATGCCCTGATGGATACGAAGGAATGTGACACTGATATACAGTACTATATTTAAATGCCGACTTAATATGGTTATGGGCCAACTGTACACTTCTAGCATGCTGCTTATAATAAGGACTTTCATGCTGATTTATCAATACTCCATCCTCTTTTAGCGCCTTCCAACAAATTCCATAGAATTCCTTTGTAAATAAGCCTTCCGCTGGACCATACGGATCAGAGCAGTCAACAATAATCAAATCATATTCTTCATATACCCCGCGAACAAAGCGAATTCCCTCTTCAAAATAAATATGGACCCGTTCATCCTGAAGCTTACAGGAGGTCTCAGGAAAATAATTCATACATACATTAACAACCTCTTCGTCCACTTCAACAACATCTATTTTCTCAATACTTTTATATTTCACTAATTCTCGTACAGAACCGCCATCTCCACCACCAATGACTAACACCTTATGAACATCTCTATGAACTGCCATAGGAACATGCACTGCCATTTCATGGTAAATGAACTCATCTCTCTCGGTAATCATAAGTTCCCCATCTAATACAAGGACCTTGCCGTAATCATAAGTTTTGAGAAGGTCTATTTGCTGATAATAGCTTTTTTTACTTACAAGCTGTTTTTCCACCTTCATAGAGAAATGTACGTTATCTGTATGCTGATCTGTATACCATAATTCCATGATCAATCCTCCAGTACATTAATAGATTCCATACTCATATCCTCAGTTCCTGTCATAAAACAACCCTTTTCCTTCGCATAATGGATGTGATTTAATATATCTGTGGTAATTCTCTCACCTGGAGCCAGAATTGGAATTCCAGGAGGATAACACATAACAAATTCTCCACATATTCTGCCCTGACTTTTCATCATTGGCATAGATATCTTATTTCCATAAAATGCTTCCTGTGGACCTTTTACGATTTGTGGATTAATATATTCATGATCAAATAACCCTGCCTTATCTCGTTGATATAATCGCTTAATCTCAGATAACGCAGCAATAAGTCGTTCTATTTCTAGATTTCGATCTCCAGAAGATACAATGGCAAGAATATTACCAATATCTCCAAATTCAATCTGAATCCCATATTCGTCTCTTAACAGGTCATATACTTCAATCCCAGCAAGTCCAATATCTCTTGTATGAATAGAAAGCTTTGTTTTATCAAAGGCAAAAACTGTATCCCCATTTACTAATTCCTCTGCGAAAGCATAATAGCCACCCAGTTTATTAATCTCATCCCGGGCATAGTTAGAATAATCCAAGGTTTTCTGAAATAATTCCTTTCCATGAAGACTCAAGTTGCGTCTAGCAATATCCAAGGATGATAACAATAGATAGGAGGCACTAGTGGTTTGCGTCAGATTAATCACCTGTCTGACATAATCCCCATTTATCGTATCTCTTGTTAATAATAGAGAACTTTGAGTAAGGGAACCACCTGTTTTATGCATACTAACAGCAGACATATCCGCCCCTGCTGCCATTGCAGACACGGGCATATCTTCTCCAAAATAAAAATGTGTTCCATGGGCTTCATCCACTAACACTAGCATATTATGTGCATGAGCATACTCTACAATACTTATCAAGTCTGAGCAGATTCCATAGTAGGTTGGATTATTCACTAAAATTGCTTTTGCATCTGGATTCTCGATTATGGCTTGTTTTACATTGTCTAAAGACATTCCAAGAGGAATTCCAAGATGTTTATTTATTCCTGGATTCACATAGATAGGTAATGCTCCATTTACTACCAATGCATTAATGGCAGATCTATGTACATTTCTAGGCATAATCACTTTATCCCCTGATTTACAGACTGCCATAATCATGGCCTGTACAGCTGCAGTCGTACCATTTACAATAAAGAAGGCTTTATCTGCATGAAATGCCTCAGCAGCTAGTTCCTGAGCCTCTCTAATAACAGAGGAAGGATGACATAAATTATCCAGTGGTTTCATTGAATTCATATCCAGCTTTACGCAGGTATCTCCAAGAAAATTCTTCAAATCCTTATTGCCCCGTCCACCTTTATGCCCCGGCACATCAAAATGTACCAACCGATTGAGCTTTTGTTCTTCTAATGCCTTGGAAATTGGCAAATCATATTGACTCAATGCATTCATTTGCACACCTCTTTATTAGTAGATTTTTCATTCCCTGTCATATAAATCCAACAGTAAGAACGATTATATAGTATATATTCATAAATTGCAATAGTAATATTAAGTATATAGTTTAGTATTACTGTTACTTTTTGTGTGATTTTTAATTTTCATTTTTGGATTACTCAATAAATTCCTTATAAATCAATACTTTTATATTAATCGTCTTTATATAAAATAATTCTAAATATTTTTCAGTCATTTATGATTTGACAAAAAAGTACGTTTTATACCAAGCATAAAAGTCGAAGCATTCTGCTGCTTCGACTTCATCCCCTCATATAAGTTTAATGTCTTCTATAAAATTCCTCCACAAGGTGTATATCCTCTTTGTCAATCCATTCTTCTGAGAAACCACAATCACAGCACAAATACCTATGTACATTTACAGAATTGAAAATCGATAACCCAGTTCGTACGTTATTACCTGCTCCATAGGCACCTGTATATCCCTCTATTCTTAAAATATTAAAAGAGTTACATTTAGGGCACTGATTCGTTACTTTCATAATCCACCTCCTCCACCCCTAAAAATCTGTACATATATGTATATGCTGAGAATAATGAAATATGCTATACTTAGAAATATAAACTTGTCTAATAAACAAATGTGAAATGAGGTATGTAATGTGTATGCATTGGTAACTGGTGCAAGTAGTGGAATTGGTAAAGCATTGGCACGAGAATTAGCTTCCATTGGCTATGATTTGATATTAGTGGCAAGACGTGAAGATAGACTAATTAAATTAAAAAAAGAATTGGAAAAATCAGAATCTTGCACATGTATTTGTATAGAATGTGATTTAAGTAAAGCAAAGAATTGTGTTGCTTTATTCAAAAGATGCAAGAGCTATCCGATTAGCGTCGTAATAAATAATGCCGGCTTTGGAAAAACTGGAGACTATAACTATATACCATTAAAGGACGAACTGGCAATGATTCGTACCAATATTGAAGCTGTCCATATTCTGACTAAGCTATTTTCCAATCACATAAAAAAAGGAGTCATCTTAAATGTAGCAAGTATCGCTGCTTTTTATCCAGTTCCTATTATGGCTACGTATGGAGCTACAAAAAGCTACATTTTAAATTATAGTCGTGCTGTAAATTATGAACTTAAAAAAGAAAAAAAACCGATAAGAATATGTGTACTCTGCCCAGGACCAGTGGATACTGAGTTTAATCAGGTAGCTGGAGCTGACTTTTCTCTTAAGTCTATGTCTCCAGAGCAGTGTGCCAAGATTGCCATAGCGGGAATGAGAAAAGGAAAAGAATTAATCGTACCGGGAGCAACTACAAAGATGATGAGCCTGCTTTCTCATGTCTCCCCTAGCTCTATCTCCCTTCCCATAGAGTATAAGATTCAAACAAAGAAAATAAAATATAAGTAAGCATAAAAAGAAAGGGAAATGGCAATTGCTTCTATGTCATTTCCCTTTCTTTATCTATCTTACTTCTAAGTGATGTGAAACATTAAATTAGCAAGCACCGTGAGCAAGCATCGCATCAGCAACCTTCTCAAATCCTGCAATATTAGCACCTACAACATAGTTTCCTTCCGCACCATAACGCTTAGCAGCATCATCCATGTTGTGGAAGATGTTAACCATAATAGTTTTTAACTTAGCGTCTACCTCTTCAAATGTCCAACTTAATCTCTCACTGTTCTGGGACATCTCTAATGCACTTGTAGCAACGCCACCAGCATTAGCAGCTTTACCAGGAGCAAATAATACATTATTCTCAATTAAATACTGAGTTGCTTCGTAAGTAGTAGGCATGTTGGCACCTTCTGCTACAGCCTTACAGCCATTAGCAACTAGAACCTTTGCATCCTCAAGATATAATTCATTCTGAGTAGCACATGGAAGTGCAACATCACATTTAACAGTCCAAACTCCTCTTCCTTCATGATACTCTGCACTCTTTCGAGCAGCCGCATATTCAGTCAAGCGAGCACGTTTTACTTCTTTGATTTCTTTTAATAACTCTACATCAATTCCTTCAGAATCATAAATCCATCCAGTAGAATCAGAACAGGTTACAACATTAGCACCTAACTCTTGAGCCTTCTGAATTGCATAGATTGCTACATTTCCTGCTCCAGAAACAGCTACAGTCTTACCAGCGATCTCACTTCCATTACATTTTAACATTTCTGCAGTAAGATAAAGTAAACCATATCCAGTAGCTTCTGTACGAGCTAAGGATCCGCCATAGCTTAAGCCTTTACCTGTAAGAACGCCTTCATAAAGACTACGAACTCTCTTATATTGTCCAAACATATAACCGATTTCTCTTGCTCCAGTACCGATATCCCCTGCAGGTACATCTGTGTCAGCACCTATGTATTTGCAAAGTTCAGTCATAAAGCTCTGGCAGAATGCCATAATCTCACGGTCTGATTTACCCTTAGGATCAAAATCAGAGCCACCCTTACCACCACCGATTGGTAAGCTTGTAAGAGAATTCTTGAAAACTTGCTCAAAACCTAAGAACTTAATGATACTTAAGTTTACTGATGGATGTAATCTTAACCCACCTTTGTAAGGTCCGATGGAGTTATTGAATTGTACTCTATAACCTGTGTTAACTTGAATCTGTCCCTTATCATCTACCCAAGGAACGCGAAACATAATCTGTCTGTCAGGCTCAACAAGACGCTCTAAAAGTGCTTCTTTACGATATTTTTCTTCATTTGCATCGATTACTGCTCTTAATGATTCCAGAACTTCTTTCACAGCTTGCAAGAATTCTGGTTGGTTTGGATTTTTCCTCTCCACTAACGCCAATACTTCATCAACATAACTCATTCATAATCACCCTTTTATTGTATTTATAGCTAAGGATATTTAACAAACCAAAACTACAATGGTAATTATAATGACTTTTCTATTTCAATGCAATCATTTTTGCTATTTTTCCGCAATTCTCAAAGATTCTGTAATTCTTAAGCATAAACTCTCTTACAAGCAAGAATCTCCATAATAAATTCTAATAAATCAAAGCAAATAATTAAGAAATGAAAGTCATTTCATTAAATATCTTTAATTATAATAGATTTTTATTCTAAATCATCGAAATCAAAGGCAGCTGCCTTGGTATAATTGGTAACCTTAGCCTCAAAAAAATCAGTTTTAGTACTATTTAAATTAGAAAATCCTTCTATCCATGCCATAGGATGTTCGTTAATCTCAGGATATAATTCCGGTACACCGATTGCCCTAAGCCTTAAATTAGACAAGTACTTAATATATTGGTCAATCAATTGATTGTTTATACCAAGAATCTGATTATCTGTTACATATTGCCCCCAAGAGATCTCATGTTCTACACCAATTTTCATCATCTGTCTAATTTCTTCTTCCAGCTCTTCAGTAAATAACTCATGATTTTCTGTCCGAAGTTCCCTAATTATATTTTGGAATAGTACCAGGTGAGTTACCTCATCTCGATTGATGTATTTGAAAATGGTGCTGGTTGCTGTCATTTTTCCTTGTCTGGCCAAGGTATAGAAAAAACTGAACCCCGAGTAAAAATAAATCCCTTCTAAGATATAATTAGCAATAATCACTTTGATAAAATTTGTATCTGTAGGATCCTCGTTAAAGGCCTGATATATATTGGCGATGAATTGATTCCTTTTATATAGATGCTCGTCCTCCCGCCACGTGTCATATATCTTATCTCTAGTAATTGGATTTGTTACTGTATCTAAAATATAGGAGTAGCTTTGGGCATGAATCTCCTCTTGAAAGGTCTGGATATTAAGAAGACTGGCAACCTCTGGAGCGGTAACATATCGGGATAGATTCGGCAAATTCTCACTTTGAATGGAATCCAAAAAATTCAGGAAGGAAATGATTTTGTCAAATGCATTTCTTTCTCCGTCTGTAAGATAATTGAATTGCTTAACATCTTCATTCAGTGAGATTTCTTCAGGAATCCAGAAATTATTTAGCATAGTCCGATATAGCACCCTTGCCCAATCATACTTAATTCTGTTCCATTCTCTTAAGTTTGTAGTATTACCGTAAATAATACTATCAGTACCTCGATTTCCTAGTTCATTAAATATTCTCTTTTTTTCCATTATTTCGCCTCCATATTAACCTTTTCTTAGCTGGAACAGCTAGTGCATTCATCTAACTCTAGACTTTGATTCCGAATATAATAAATTGTCTTCAGTCCTTCCTTCCATGCGGTCAAGTATAAATCTAGGATTTCTTTGGCTTTCACCTCTGGTGTAATGTAAAGATTAAAGGATTGAGACTGGTCTACATGACGCTGTCTGATTCCACAAGCTTTAATGCTATACAATTGGTTTAAGGTATGAGCTTCTTTATATAACCAATAGTTATTTTCATTAAGGTCTGGTGCTGTCTTTGGAATAAAACTTCCCTTCTTTTCTTCAATAAAAACTTTTTTAAAGATCGGGTCGATTCCCGCTGATGTATTCGCAATATTAGAAGTACTGCCAGTAGGAGCTACTGCTATGATATAGCCATTTCGTATACCATATTTTTTAACCTCTTCCCTAAGCTGATTCCATCGTTCACTAGTATAACCTCTTCTAGTAAAATACTCCCCTGTTTGCCACTCAGAGCCTACAAATTCCGGATAACTTCCCTTCTCTTTTGCAAGTTCCATAGAGGCTTTAATCGCCTCGTATGCAATCTCTTCGAAAAGACTATCTGCTTCCTTCATATGTTCTTCACTTTCCCACGTAATGTGGTGATTGGCCAGATAATGATGGTATCCACTGGTGCCTAGTCCGATGGCACGATATTTATCACTAGTAATCCTAGCTTCCGCTACCGGCATCATATTCAAGGTTATTACATTATCCAACATACGAATCTGTAACGGAATATTATGAGCCAACTCTGTCTTCTCAATCTTTCCAAGATTAATCGAGTTTAGATTACAAGTTACCATATCCCCTGCCTTCACTTTAGTATTCACATAGGTTATACCGTCCTTACTGGTATAGCTTTCCTCCACATACTCACTTTCACTCATATTTTGAGCAATCTCCTGACACAGATTAGAGGCATAGATAATGCCTTTATGCTTATTAGGATTCGCTCTATTAACAGTATCTCGAAAGAAAATAAATGGGGTTCCAGTCTCCACTGCACTCTTCATTATTTTCTTCATAATATCCAAAGCCGGAACCGTAATTCTTGGTAGGTCTTTTCTTTCCTCACATGCTTGATAACGTCTGGTAAATTCTTTATTATCCACCTCATCATAGGAATCTTCCAAGGAAAATCCCATGATTTTTTTTACTTGGTAAGGATCAAACAGACTAAAATCCTCTCGTTTTTCTAACCGCATCATAAATAAATCCGGTATTGACAATGCAGGGAAAATGTCATGGGCCTTTCTTCTGTCATCTCCATTGTTCGTTCTCAGTTCCAGAAAGTCATATAAGTCAGCATGCCATATATCTAAAGTAATCGTAGCTCCACCCTTACGCCTTCCTAGCTGATCTACTGCCACGGCGGTGTCATTATAAAGCCTTACCCATGGAACAACACCTCCAGAAGCATTTTTATAACCACGGATTTCACTGTTAAGAGCACGGATTTTTCCGACATAAATACCAAGAGCACCTCCATGCTTACTTACCTTAGAGAATTTTTCATTTACATCGTAGATAGACCAAAGATTATCACCTACAGTTGAAATAAAGCAACTGCTTAACTGATAAAAATTAGTTCCTGCATTCGCTAAGGTAGGAGTAGCTACTGTCATCTTCAGTTCACTTAAAAGGTCATAGAATTTCTTAGCATAGTGAACTCTTTCCTCCTTTTCAGGAATAGCAAGATGCATGGCAATCACCATAAAACGTTCCTGTGGCAATTCATATACCTGCCCATTAAAACCTTTTTGTAAATAACGATCCGCCAACAGTTTAACTCCTTCATAGTTAAATAAATAGTCTCGCTGAGGACGAATGTATTGTTCTAACTGAAGCAAGTCTTCCTCAGAATAATTATCTAATAGATAAGCTCCATACATATTAAACTTTATAAGCTGATGTACAAGTTCACGAAAGCTCCCATATCCAAAATGGTTATATCCCCGGTTAATAGCTGCTTCCTTATACAAATCAAATACATATAATCTGGCAGCTACATACTGCCAGTTAACATTGGTAATTTTCATTGCATTTCCATAATCATCCCTCTTTGTCTGTATTACTTTTTCAATAGCTGTCTGAATCAATACCTTCTGAATTGCCTTTGTAGTCATTCCATCCACAAACTGAATGTGAGAATCCAGCTCTAATTCAATAGGGTCGCAACCTTCTAATCCTTCGCAGGCAAAGGCTACCATCTTCTTTGTTTTTTCTACATATAATGGTTCTAACCGACCATCTCGCTTTTTAATCTTAATAGCCATTCCTATCTTCTCTTCCTCTCACTTATAAATTCTTTCTGAACAAAGATATTTCCTCTTGTCATATTATCATTATTATTACATAGGAATTTATAAAAATCAACACAAACATTTGCTTATATTGTAGTTAGTTCAGTAATCAGTTCTATATTTTGTGCTTTGTTCACGCATTTATATTTTATCAAGATAAGTACTATTAAGTATCTTATGCATTAATCATTATACTTATTATCAATAATCTTTACTAAAATCATCCATAACATATTCTGTTTCCTTTTCATTATGTGATGCATATAATAACTAATAACTCTACAGGAGGTGACTATGGCAAATCAAAAAGCTTTTGACCGAGATGCTGCAATTGCATATTCCTTTCAATGGGCTTTAAGTAGAAATCCAAGATATTACGATTTCACATTAATTGGAGGGGATTGTACAAATTTCATTTCCCAATGCATTTATGCTGGCTCTAAGGTCATGAATCCTAAACCCACTTATGGCTGGTACTACTATAGTATATACAATCGTTCTCCATCCTGGACAAGTGTAAACTATCTATACCGGTTTTTAACCACAAATCAGACAAAAGGACCTTATGCTGCACCTATTCCTTTGGAAAGTATACAGCCAGGAGACATCATACAACTTCAAAACGATTTGGGTGCCTTCTATCATACATTACTTGTAGTGGAGCTTACGGGACCAGCAACTCCTGAAAATATTTTAATAAATGCTCACGATATTGACTCCTTTAGACGTCCCTTGATTACTTATCATTATAAGGCCTATCGTTGTCTAAGAATAAAAGGAGTTTTTATATAAAGAATTCTTTAATATATGACTAAGATACAGTATCACTATAACCTTTGAGATTTGCTTTTATTCCATAGTATCAGGAATACAAAGCAATTTTCTATGGTTAATTACAGAAGGCAAGGAAAGTGTGAAATACTTTCCTTGCCTTCTGTTAAGGTAACTGTGGCATAATTTACTTTATCTTCTAATACATATTATACGTTTTAAATAATTTAATGCCCATCTCTTCTATGACATCCTTACATTCCAACTTATCAAGCCAGTCCTGTGGTATAGAGGATTTTCCCAAGTAAGCCCCCACAATATTGCCACAAATAGCACCTGTACTATCACTGTCACCATCGTGATTCACGGCTAATATCAAAGCTCTCTTTAAATTCTCGCTATGGCACAGAGCCGCATATACTCCAATAGCTAATGCTTCCTCTGCAACAAATCCCTGACCAAGTTGTACAATCTTTTCTACAGAAGGGTCTCCAGAATGGTATAACTCCACTGCTTTCTTTAGTAACGTTAGTGTTTCATAGCTCCCTGGAGCCTCAGTAATCTGTTGAATAACTGCTGATACAGCGTTTTCAATGGTAAGTCCTTTTAAAATATAGGCAATGATTGAGGTGAATGTCCCTGCACTAATAAAACCTGAAGGATGGGAATGAGTGATAGCTGCTACTTGACATCCAATTTCAAAAGCTTTCTTAGGATTATGATATAGGGCTAGACCAATAGGAGACACTCTCATAACACCACCACACCCTTTTGAGTCATTGATTGGTTCCTCTATCGTACCATAATTTTGATCCTTAGCATCCATAAGGGCTTGAAGGCAAGTATTCCCCGGTGCTCTCCTAGCAAATAGCTCCTTTGTCTTCAAAAGAGGAGAACGTACATCTAATCTTTTATCATCTAAAATCCATTGATAGTTCGAATCTGCCAGAGGAAAATTCTGCGTGTACAACCAACGTTGATATGAATAAAAACATCTAGCTGGTATATTACAGTAACCATGCTTATTCTCTACTCTTTTCGACCACATAAGCCCTTCTACTGTAAACAATGTCATTTGAGTGTCATCTGAAATGAGAGCTAGTCCATGTTCACTTAACAACAAATCTGTAATTCCACTTTTCCCATAGGTATCTACAATCTCCTGATATGTCATAAATTCTATTGGATATCCCAAGGCATCACCAACAGCACCGCCCAGCAGACATCCAATATACTTCGTTGCCTCAATCACGATCTCTCCTCCTAACTGATAAGTTAACTAGAATAGGTCTATTATATCATAGTAAAAAATCCATATCTACGAAATCTTTCCCCTTCAAAATACTCATAATAGACAACATACTAACCATTCTTAACATAGAAGTGTTTAACATATTATATTCTATGTAATTTACTAATAACCATCAGCATTCTTACTATTAACACATACACATTATAAGTTTATTTTACATATATTATAGTATAGTAACCCATTTACAGGAAAGAAAGGGAAGCCGATGTATTCCAAATCTAATGGTTCAAATAAAAGGAATGATACAAATCGTTCAAACTCCTCTAACGGTCGTCCTCATAGAGATCATCAAACAATGGATAAAGGAATGCTAAATTTGCAAAACACCTTAGCACAATTAAATCAGATTAATCAAATGATGTTTGAGAATAAAAAAGGAAATCCCATAGATTTCATGAATAAATTCTTCAATCATCCTCCCAAATAGGTTCATATTGGAACCAATAAAAATACCTTGAATAGAATAAATGTGAGAGTATATCTGCAAAAGCGAAAAACGGAGGTAAGTATGTCCTTAAGCTTATCGGATCTTGGGGTAGGCCAGTCGGGCACCGTTTATCATATAGCAACAACAGGAGCCATGAGAAGACGATTACTTGATTTAGGTGTTATAGAAGGTACGAGGATTCAATGCATTCATAAAAGTCCCTCAGGAAATCCAGTAGCCTATACCATCCGTGGTGCTGTCATAGCCTTACGAACCGATGATTCAAAAATGATTCATTTAACAAATATTGAGAATTAAGACAGAATGAAGTCTTATTCCACTTCATACTATATAAAAAGAATATAATACGGCTATTTTTCAGAGATCTAAATCTTTTACCGTTCCTTTGATTTCTGACAGATAGCCGTCTTTATAACGATATGAAAAGATATGTCTTTTAGGAGGTTGTTATGAAGGAATACACCATTGCCCTTGCAGGCAACCCTAATGTTGGAAAAAGCACCTTATTTAATGCTCTTACTGGCATGAATCAGCATACCGGCAACTGGCCCGGAAAAACAGTTACTAAAGCAGAGGGCAAGTACCTGCATGGAGAAATTATATATAATATTACTGACTTGCCTGGTACCTATTCCCTTATGGCCCATTCCCAAGAGGAGGAGGTGGCTAGAGATTTTATCTGTTTTGGTAACTCTGATGCTATAATTGTAGTATGCGATGCCACCTGTTTAGAACGTAATTTAAATCTAGTACTTCAGACCTTAGAAATTTCTCCAAATGTCATAGTATGTCTAAACCTAATGGATGAAGCTAAGAAAAAGAATATACATATTGATATTAAGAAGTTAGAAGAGATTCTTAAGGTTCCGGTGATCCCAACCACTGCTCGATCAAAAGCTGGTCTATTAAATCTAGTAGATGCTTTGGATCAAATTATGTTACATCCTAATCATATACTGAAAACTACGGCTTATCCACTCGTCATTGAGAATGCGATCTCCCAATTGGAAATATACCTTACTGAGACTTATGGCGTCAGTGATCAATTTATCTACCAAATGCCGATAAAAAAACCGAAAGGCATACTGTATGCCCTCCAACTTAACGATGATACTACCATTTCGATCTCTTTAAGATGGTTCGCAATCAAACTTTTGGAAAATGATGATTCTCTGATAGATAATCTAGAATCCAGATTTCAGGTAAATCTAAACAATAATAAAAACTTACAACTTGCACTTGAAAGAATAAGAGAACCTCTTATGGAGGCAGGAATTAATCAAGAATGCTATAAAGATTGCATTGTATCTGCCCTTGTGCATGAAGCAGAGGAAATCTTTAACGCGGTTACTGTCATAGAGAATTCCAGAAAAGAAGTATTCGATCGTAAATTGGACCGCATATTAACTAGTAAGATTACCGGCTTTCCAATTATGTTTGCCCTGTTAATTGGTATCTTATGGATTACGATTGCCGGAGCTAATTATCCCTCAGAGTTTCTCTCTACCTTGCTTTTTTCCCTACAGGATAAGCTGACTGCATTTTTTCAAAGTATCCATGCACCTTCCTGGCTTCATGGAGCACTAGTTTTAGGTCTATACCGAGTAATGGCATGGGTGGTCAGCGTGATGTTGCCACCAATGGCTATTTTCTTTCCTCTGTTTACAATATTAGAGGATTTTGGCTACCTTCCTAGGGTAGCTTATAATCTAGATCATTCCTTCCAGAAGTGTAAAGCCTGTGGTAAGCAAGCCCTAACTATGTGTATGGGACTAGGATGCAACTCAGTAGGTGTCATCGGTTGCAGAATTATTGATTCTCCAAGAGAACGATTTATTGCTATTTTAACAAACAGTTTGGTTCCCTGTAATGGCAGATTTCCAACCCTCATAGTACTTTCTACCATGTTTTTTGTTGGTGCGACTTCCGGTGTAAAAGGTACTCTTTTATCAGCTGGGGTACTTTCCCTCTTTATATTATTGGGGATTGTTGCAACCCTCTTTTCCTCCAAAATACTCTCCGCCACTTTGTTAAAGGGTATTCCATCCTCCTTTGCATTGGAACTTCCACCATATCGACGCCCACAAATTGGAAAGGTGATTGTACGTTCCGTATTAGATCGTACTCTTTTTGTATTAGGTCGTGCCATTGCTGTTGCCGCTCCTGCTGGAGTAATCATCTGGATATTTGCTAATACAACAATTGGGAGCCAATCCATTCTCTCCTACTGCACCAATTTCCTAGATCCTTTTGCCAAAGTATTTGGTCTAGACGGCGTCATATTAATGGCCTTTATTCTCGGCTTCCCAGCAAACGAGATTGTGATACCGATTATATTAATGACCTATATGTCCACTGGCTCATTAACAGATATCAATGATCTATCCAAACTAAAAATGATTCTGGTGGATAATGGGTGGACTTTTATTACTGCCATCAATGTGATGATCTTTTCCCTTATGCACTGGCCTTGTTCCACTACTTGCATTACGGTAAAGAAAGAAACAGGAAATATAAAGTGGATGCTCTTAAGTATTGCCTTACCTACTGTCTTTGGTTTGACTATCCTATTCCTCTTTAACCGAGTAGTAGATTTAGTAACCTGGATGATATAAAGCGACAGAGCGTGGCTTTTGTTGTAGTTAAGATAGTAAAAGGAAGGGAAATGACATACGCTTCTATGTCAATCTCCCTTCCTTCACCCTATTCCTTTTCAAATTCCTCTAGACGATTCCTAATCGTCTTGTTATAATTTTCTACCTTGCGATCATAATCCAGATCCATATACTTGGATGCCAGTAAGAAATCGGCCGTTGCCAAGTTGTTAGCAATTGGAATATCATAGACTACCGCGATACGAAGTAACGCCTTAACATCTGGATCATGTGGTTGCGCAGCTAATGGATCCCACAAAAAAACTACAAAATCAACATTCCCCTCTACAATTCTACTACCTATCTGCTGGTCACCCCCTAAAGGTCCACTATTATATCCCTTTACAGGAAGCCCTGTCCTTTCCGTAATTAATTTTGCAGTAGTACCAGTTCCGCATAAGAAATGATTTTTAAGTACATCCTTATTCGCTTCTGCCCAATCACATAACTCTTTTTTCTTACTATCGTGAGCAATCAAAGCTATATGTTTCTGTTTCTCAATTTTAAAATAAATAAAATCATCATTAATCATACTTTATCCTCCTTTTATCTGTTGGTAGTCTTTCACTACTCTCTTAACAATGCTTGAATTTCCTTAAACTTTTCCTCAGCTAGTTCATATCCCATATGAAAACTTCTTTTTAGTACCTCAACGTCCTTTTCATAGCTTTCAAGTGCCCTAGTTGGACGTAGAATAACAGCTTTCCCCTCTTTTTCTAGCTGTTCACAATATGCTAATGACTTATTATATCCTACATGTCTTGTTAAAAGTGCATTGGAAATTGCTGGATACTTATGTTTAAATACTCTTGCTGCAAATTTCCCAGATTTACTCAACTTTTTTACGTATCCCTCTGGCCTGGTTAAGACAATAATATGTTTGTCGCAACCATCCATTATGGCTTTATGAATCGGAATAGGATCAGATAATCCACCATCATAATATGGAGTATCATCCATCATAATAGCTGGAAATGCCAATGGTAATGCACAGGTTGCACGAAGCATGGTAAATTTTTTATCCATCCTCTTTCCATCAAAGTATTCAGGTTCACCCGTTAATGCATTGGTGGTAACTACAACCACCTTACCAGGATAGGACATATAGGAATCCCAGTCGAAAAAAACAAGTTCATTAGGAACTTTATCATATACGAAATCCAACCCAAACACACTATGCTGCTTGAGAAGATTCCCCTTGCCAATGTATCTTTTATCATTACGATACTTAGTTATGACGTCAAGATTTCTACCAGGTTGTCTAGAAATATAGGAAACACCATAACTGATACCTGCTGACACTCCTATGCAGTATGGTGCCAGTATTCCGTGATTTAATAAAGCATCCATCACACCTGCACTAAAAACTCCTCGAAAGCTTCCACCTTCCAAAACTAAGCTGACCAAAATATAGCCTCCTTATTGTTGCTGCAAAATGTATAGTTCATTTTACCACAATTAGAAATAATTGCAAATGTCAAGCTACAAATTCAACACATTTGTTAGTCTTTTTGACATCATTGCACCTAGTATACCAATAAGCACTCCGCTCACCAAGGCTGATACTAATAAAAATGGGAGATAATATAGTAACGTGGTTGTCTCTAAGATAAGCATAGCAACTAAAATCTGACCAACATTGTGGAAAACAGCGCCTATCACACTAACACCAACAATACTAAGTAGATTAAACTTCTTCATAAGAGCCATCATAGCAAAACTTAGGATCCCTCCTCCTAAGCTATAAAGCATCATATTCATATTTCCAAAGGTAAAACTAACCAAAAATATTCTTACTAATGAGATGATAAATCCTTCTTTGTACCCCATACTATAAAGGGCTACCACTATGACTATATTAGCCAGGCCGAGTTTCATGCCAGGTACTGGCATTGGTACTGGAAATATAGCCTCAATATAACTAAATATAAATGCAAGGGCTACCAGCACTCCATAGATAGCTACTCTTTTGGACTTCATAATCCTACACCTTTCTTACTTCTATCCTTTAATTTGCCACGGAGTCTAAAGATGCCGACTCATTTCCTTCTATGGTGACTATAGTCTGATGAGGAAGACAAACAATACTCTCCCCCTCCTTTGAAATCGGCTTTTGATGGACACAAATTTGATCTGGACAATTAGCTTCTATCATTGTAGCATAACCATCTTTTATTTGCAGTATATTCTTATATTCGCTGTCTTTCGTATCGATTTCCAGTTCTTGATCTTCATCTATATTTAATACCTTATATACCTTACCACCAACTGAGATTATTACCTTCGTACCCTCTTTTTTATTCAAGAAAATAAAACAAATAGCACCTATGGCTATTATGGCTATTCCGATCATTAAAATGATATCATTTCTTTTCATTAGATCTCCTTTTATTATAAACTGATGATAGACAAAAGGAGACACCTTATTTAAGCTAAGGCATCTCCCTTTATTAACATGTATGCAATACAGTATCCTCAACCGATTATTATTTATTCGCTGCAATAAATGCATTGGCATAATTTATACCATTAACAACAGCCATAGAAGAATAGGTAGCATTCGTAACACCATCAATTGTAGTTCCTTCACCTTCAGAACCATTTAAATAAACAGGAGCTTTAACCCCCTGTAAGGATGTTGCAAAATCAGGTTCTGCTATTAAAGAACCTAACCCTTCTGTCTCGGTTTGTTCATTTACTTCAAAATTCTTAATGGTAGAACCATCGGCATCAAAAGTAATCGTCATTTTAACATCACCATGATAGCCTTTTGCTTTTGTAACTACTATATATCCAGTGGCGTTACCATCCCCATCTACGGTTTTAGAAGCTTCCACAACGCCCTCCGCACCATTTACATCTATTGCTACAGACTTGTCTGCATTTAAGTTTGCAAAAAAATCACTTCCCCAAATAGCAAATGCTGTTAAAGCAATCATAAAAACTAATGAAATAATGCCTGCATATTTCTTATCCTTCATATGTCCTCCTAAAATCTCTTTTGAATATCATTTTACTCTATTGTAAATAAAACAATATCACAAATAAAAAAGCCTGTAAAGTAGTATTTCTTGGTGATATTATAAGTAGACCTTGACAGTTTTATATTGATTGCATAAAATCAATATACTACATTACTAGTTATTAATAGTAATCTATGTAGTCCATGATAAGGAGTAACCTATGAGATTTAATACCAAAAGAGAATTTATAAAAAGATGTCTTACCCCATTTCTAATAATTAGTGTACTTTTCATAACATTACTTATTGGCTGTAGCCCCAAAAGTATTGAGAAAAAATCTCCATTAACCAAATCCACATTTATGCTCAATACAATTATCACCATCACTCTGTACGATTCTACCGATGAATCTATTATTGAAGATGCCTTTAAATTGATTAAAAACTTCGAGAACATCTATAGCCGCACTTCAACGGTAAGTGAACTTTATAAGTTAAACGAGCACCAGCTTCCAAAGAATAATGGTTCCTTCATCGTGTCTGATGACTTGGCTGACATTTTAAGGCAAGCTTACCACTATAGTGAACTTACAGATGGTGCTTTTGATTTAGCTATAGAGCCTATTTCCTCACTCTGGGACTTTACAGCAGATACACCTAAGGTACCTGACAGCAAATTGATTGAGGAAAAATTACCTGCAGTAAACTATAAAAATGTCCATATCAATGGTAATCAAGTATCTTTTGACTCTGACGAAACAGGAATCGATCTAGGAGCCATTGCAAAAGGATATATTGCAGATAAGGTAAAAGCATTCCTAATAGACAGGGGTGTTAAAAGTGCTATGATTAATTTGGGTGGTAATGTTTTATGTGTAGGACAAAAGCCTGATGGTACAGCTTTTAACATTGGAATTCAAAAGCCATTTGCCGATCGCAATGAAACTGTTGCCGTAATGGAACTTAAAGATATGTCAGTTGTATCCTCAGGTATATATGAGCGTTGCTTTACTGTTAACGGTAAATTCTATCATCACATTCTAAACTCTAAAACCGGTTATCCAACCGATAACAACCTGATTGCAGTTACCATAATCAGCAAGGAATCTGTAGTTGGAGATGGTCTTAGTACCTCTGTATTTGCTCTTGGACTTGACAAAGGATTAGAACTGATCGACTCACTTGATGGTGTATATGCAGTATTTATTACAGAGGACTATGAATTGCACTACTCGAAAGGCTTTAAAGAACAAATCCCTCTTCGTGATCCCGAATAATAATTATCTTTTAGAATATAGATTTGGGGCTTCCGTTAATAGCGAAGCCCCATTTGCATTATTTTATTTTAGCAGGTTTCACAGGAACTAATTCATAAGAGGTAGATACCCCCTCATCGTTATTATTTAGAAATTTACCATTGATTCGTTCCATTATCGTTTTTCCAATATCAAAATTGGCTGTTGGAAGCAGAATCATATACTGAGAGGTACTATATCTACAGAAACAATCACCGATTCTTAGGCTATTGATAATGGCCTCCTTTAAGAGATTCATCTGTTCCTCTAATATCTCTACGTTACCACATTCTATACTAATATTCAAAAGACAAAGATAAACCATTTTTCCTGTCCGTACCATATTTCTTGCTTCTAACTGATATATATTCTTAAACACTACATATTCACAGAAGTAAGCTCCAGTTGCAATAGAGTTTTCCTTTAAAAACTCATTAATACTGCGAAGATTACGTTTCTTGTCTTCTTTGTCTTCTACAATATCAGCGTACAAATCAAGAATTCTTTCTGTAGGAGGAACTCCTAAAATACTATAATAGGATTCGACAATATACTCATAATGAGTAAGCGCCTCTTTACGTCGATCTAAATGAATCAATGCAATTAAATAATAATAGTGAAGTTCTTCGTTAAACTCCTCATTATATAAATCTTTCATACAGAGTTTAACAATATCCTCGTACTGTTTAAACTTGTCCCAATAGGATAAAACATGGTTCACAGCATCTAAATACAAATTACGATACCAACGTTGTAAATTAACAATCCATTTTACATCCGTTACTTTAACAAGAAAATCTGACTTGTATAATTCAATCCCACGAAGATATTGAGCCATTTTATCCTTCTCTGACAAAGTACTAAGTAAACTTTCCTGTAAGAGATTCTCAAACAAATCACAGTCTACAATACACAAAAAATTATTATTCCAATGATATACACCATTTATTGTAACAATTAACTCTCTCAGATAGGTTAACTTAAGAATTTCCAATTCATCTTTCAATTCCTCAAGTAGTAACTTCAGTTCATAATTAGGGTCCTCTGGTTTTTCATAAGGCCATAGTGCCTCTATTAAATCCATTTTATTATAGTCACGAAATCTGTTGATAATCAGGAAAGTAAGCAATATCCATACCTTTTTCTTTGGATATTTTGGTGTAACAATTCCATTTTGAGATAGAATTTTCATATTTCCAAAAAGAAATACTTCTAACTGACCTTTCGTCTCTTGATACGACTCCCAAACTAAAAGATTACGCCCTAAAGTTTTTGCACGATATAAACGCTGGTCTACAATTTCAACAAATTGATTTAAGTCGTCATCTTCATTTGGGATAATCGTTCCTCCACCAAGACTGATAGTAATCACTTTCTCTGCTCTGGAATGGAGGTGTTTAATTCCCAGGTATTCTATATTAGCACGAACCTTTTCTAAGATTTCTACTGCTGCCTCCTGCGTATAGTTTAACAGAATAACGACAAATTCTTCTCCACCATATCTAGCTACAAAACCATTTCTCGAAGGAATTTCAGCTTCCAATTGCTTAGCAACCTGTTTTAAAACCAAATCCCCCTGAAGGTGTCCGTAATTATCATTATATTCTTTGAAGTTGTCGATATCTAGAATAGCAATAGAAATGGGGCTCTGTTCATTAATTGCATATTGCCAGTCAACTTTTATCCGTTCATCGTAACTTCGACGATTTGGAATTCCAGTGAGGCCATCTAACATGGCAATGTTTTCAATCGTTTTACGATACTGAAACAATTCAATATGATTACGTACCTTTGCCTTAATAACACTTAAATTAAAAGGTTTCGTAATATAATCCACTGCACCTAAAGAGAGACCCTTTTCCTCATTTTTATCGTCATTAAGACATGTTATAAACATAACAGGTATACTGCTTGTATTACTATCCTTAGTTAAAACGTCAAGTACTTGGAAACCATCCATTTCCGGCATTAAAATATCAAGAAGAATTAAACTTGGTTGAATCAAATTCGCCTGCTTAATACCATCCTTGCCATTTTTAGCAACAAATACCTGATATTCTTCTTTTAGCATCATATGTAATGCATTGATGTTAACAACACTATCATCAATGATCAGAATTTTATGCTTCATATATCTCATCTCCTAATGCTTCTGCAATTTTGTCTAAGGACTGTTTAGCAAGTTCAAAATCAAAATGTTCTATTTTATTAATTAGCCAATCTACCTGTTCTCGTATGTCATTTCGATACATAGTTTCATAAATTAAATCAATACAATCTATTACAGCTGCATTGTGAGTTTCTAACATCTCTTTTAGACTTGGAATCATTTCCATAGCCTGACTCTTTACATAACCCTGTTTATAATCACTCATGGTGACAGTATCAACATATGATATTACTTCCTTTAATACTTCTTCCAACTTTAGCACAAAGGCATTCATCAAATTAGTATTCATAATATCATGAGCAAGTTCCATTTCCAGTTCATTGGAAACCTCCGTCAACTCCTTGGCACCTATGGTATTAGCGATTCCTTTTACTGTATGTACATATACTCTGGCGCTTGCAGTACCTTCTTCCAAAATCTTATAGATATACTTTTCCTCCCCTTGATACCCTTTTACAAAACTAAAAAGAATCTGATTATAGATATTCCTATCATTAGACAAAAAGCTTAACGCATAATGGTAATCAATTTTATTAAACGGATATTCCATACTTATCATTTTCCTGTCATTATCTATTTGGTTTACTGGCTCACTTTCATCTACTTTTAGATATTTAAACAGTAAGTTATCCAAGGTGTTGATACAAATAGGCTTTGCTATGTAATCCGTCATCTCAGCCTGCATAAGATCGTTTTTTATTGTATCCAGTGGATTTGCAGTCATTGCCACAATAGGCTTATTGAATCCTCTTTGGCGTATCAAACTAGACGCTTCAAATCCTGACATTTTAGGCATAAAAATATCCATAAGAATTAAATCATACTGATTATCCTTTAGCATCTCCAATGCCATATATCCATCTTTCGCCATAGATACATTAACACCAAATTTTATTAACAATTCATATACTACCACTTGATTGATCGCATTATCCTCAACCACCAGTATATTCCCCTCAAATCGTCTGATTTGATTCTCTAGAGAATGTTTTATTTCTGTATTCTTAACCTCCGCCGGATCGCATAGTGTAAGAGGTAACATAACTGTTACTGTAGTACCTACATTAACCTCACTTTCTACCTTTATGCTACCACCAATCAAATCAACCAATTGTTTACTAATTACCATCCCCAGTCCCGTTCCATCCTGGACTCTGGTTCGAATGTTCTCCTCTTGAGAAAACGGATTAAATATATTCTTTAAGAATTCTGGTTTCATGCCAATTCCCGTATCAGTAATGATAAACCTTACTGTATCTTTATATTGGTCCACTGTCATAGTCACACTACCATGCAACGTATACTTCACCCCATTAGATAAAATATTCGTCAGTATCTGACCTATACGCAGGGAATCCCCTAGATAAGTATCCCATACTTCCTTATGAATATTTACAATAAGATTTATGTTTTTTTCCTTTGCCTTTAAATCTAATAAGGATACAAAACGATTAATCATAGTTCGGAGAGAAAATGGTTCTTCTACAATAGACATCTCATCTTCTGAAACCTTGGTAAAGTCTAAGATCTGGTTAATAATATTAAGTAGATCTGTGGCACTTTCCTCGATTTTCTCTAGATAGTTATATATCTTAAAACTTCTAGTTTCATCTAGAGCAAGGCTGGTTAATCCAAGAATTCCATTCATTGGAGTACGAATTTCGTGACTCATTTTAGCCAGAAATTCGGATTTAGCCTTCATAGCCTCCTCTGCAGCTGCCTTAGCCTCTTGAAGCTCTGTCACATCCAGATAAACCCCACGATATCCAATATAATTACCTAAATCATCTATTTTTGCTAACCCATTTTGCAATACCCAGTGAATATGATGTTCCTTATCCTCTAGTGGAAGAAGTAAATCTTTTAATACCATATTCTCTGTTCGCAACATTTTTTTAAACTGATGTGCCAGTTGTCTTCTAACATTCTGGGGAAAATGTTCATAAAAATACTTTCCAATATAATCATCAGGTTCATATCCCAAAACAGTTTTAATCCCCTCACTAATATACGTAAACCGCCCCATTTGATCCATTTCAAAAATAAATTCATTGGTTACCATGGATACAGCAAGAAATCGCTCTTCACTTTCCTCGATAAGGTGTTGGGCAACATACTGTTCCGTAATATCTTCAACAATACAGCCACAGTATCCATATGCAGGTTGATAACAGGTATGCTTTAGATATTTGTCTAATGTCTCATTATACTCCACTAAGGTATTACTTGCCCCGTGAATAGCAGCTTCTCCATAGAATTGAACTAAAACCTTATCCCAATTTGGAAACAGTTCTTGATAGCTATGCTTTAACAACTCTGATTTGGAAACCCCAATCATTTCAGCATATGCTTCATTAACAAACTCATAATTCAAATCAATTGGACGCTTTATTAGATCAGTTATAACTGATGCTACAAAAAAACCATTCGACATATGATCAAATAACTTAGTAAAATTCTCTGGATTAGAGAAAAAGGATGGCCGTTTTCTTTGTCTCTTGAGTTTTCTACCAAATTGTCTCACAGTATTTAACATACATAATACTCCCTCTTATCCCGACATAGCCCTGCATTACTAAATGACATGGTTAATTATACCATATTTAAACATATTATAATAGTCTGCCTAATGTTTTATCGTACTTTTTTGTATGCTTCGATACTCTTCTTCTACCGGATCTTTCATCTCATAAATACGCTTCCATTCTTTAGAATCTGTCACCTTCACTGCTTCACATCTATTTTTATATAAGAAACGAACTAGATTATAACAATCTATCCATATTTCACCGTTTCCATCTTTTTGAGACTCATCAAAAATAATCTGCATTCCAAAATGAAGATGAGATGTTTCAATATTATTGGTATTTTCTTTTGTGCTATATCCGGTTCTTCCCATATAACCAATTACATCGCCGGCTGTAACAATACTTCCTTCTTTTAAATCTGAACAATATGGATAATTCTTTCTCAAATGTGCGTAATAATAGTATCTTTTCTTATCAAAGCTACGAATTCCTAGGCGCCATCCTCCATACTGATTCCAACCGATGGCCTCTACATAACCTGATTCTACTGCAATGATGGGGGTTCCCACTTGCCCCATCATATCATGTCCAAGATGTCTTCTTCTAAACCCATAAGACCTAGATACACCGAAATCATCAAAATCGCTATATGGAAAATTCTTTGCCACAGGTAAAAATGCTTTTAATCCATAGACTTTTTCCCATGATATTGACGGATTGCTATCCTCCTTAAGAGTTTCCCTCTCATATTCTCCCACGAAACCACCCAAGATTGCTTCATAGGAATCATAATAGTATTTATAGTACTGCATATCCTTTGTTAAATACTCCATGGTTTCTTTATTTTCAGTTAATTTCTTTACTAACTCAGACATTTGAGAACTCTTATATTTTTTAAAATCTCCACCATTTTTTACCGCAATATAGGCCAAAAGTTCAATCCAATTTACATGAATCTTGCCTCCATAGGTATTTACATCAAATTGATAAGCATCACACAAGGCCTGATATGAAACATTAAAATCTACCCATTTGATGTATTTTTTATCAGCGTCTTCCTCCTCAGATTCTTCCTCACTCTGCTCTTTGCTAGTCGCAATCTCTGTAGGCTCTTGTTTCTTCCTACTCATATTATGTATAAGAAACCCACCAACCAATAGGCTAAATATTAGTACTTCTACAAGAATAAATACTATAGTCTTTCTCAAAATATGTTCTCCTATCACTTTATTATGTCTTAATATTTTATGAAATGCTTAAGGAGTTCATTACAAAAACAAAATATACAAACCTTTGCTTATATTGAATAAATCTATTGCTATATTAATAAAAGAATAGTAGGATAAAAAAAAAGGGGGTATTGCATGGAGAATCATGAAATAAAGATTTCCTGCTCATACAACTCAGCTTTGACTCTCAAAGCAAACTACGGTCATTTTGCAACCAACCATTCTCATATCAATTATTATATCGATATGACCACCCTCAAAGTACGTCAGAATGAGTCTTCTGCGATTGCGAAATCCATGGCCAATGATTATGTTTCTACAACAGTAGTGGACACTATCATCTGCATGGATGGAACAGAAATTATCGGTGCCTATCTAGCCCAGGAACTTTCTGCTGCCGGAATCATGTCCATGAACTCTCATAAATCTATCTATATTATTACCCCAGAATTCAATTCCAATGGTCAGCTTATCTTCAGAGATAACATACAACCAATGGTGAATAACAAACATATTCTTTTACTTCTTGCCTCTGCGACAACTGGTAAAACAATTGCTAAAAGTTTGGAATGTATTGATTATTATGGAGGTAAGATTGAAGGAATTTCGACTATTTTCAGTGCGACGAAAGCTATTTGCGGCCATAATATTCACTCTATCTTCTCTTCTAAAGACTTACCGGATTACATGAATTATCCACAAAAAGATTGTCCTTTCTGTAAACAGGGAAGGAAAATAGATGCCATTGTCAATAGCTATGGATATTCAAAATTGTAGACACAAAATCCTATGAGTGGAATTTACTTATACGAATTTTCATCAAAAAGAGAGATGTCGAGAATCGACAACTCTCTTTTTGATTCTTACCTTTTTTGAGACTCCCTTTCATATATGACTTCCCTTTGGTAAATGACATAGCATTTTGAATTTTAAACCGACTAGACACAATCATCATTTTATATTAATATGTTTATATATTTAACAATTTTTGATAATAGGAGTGTAACTTACCCATGAATCATATTATTTTAAGTGCAGACAGTACCTGTGATTTAGGAAGTGCCCTTAAAGAACAGTACCATGTTCACTACTTCCCTTATCATATTATACTTGAAGATAAAGATTATCTCGATAATGTAGACATAACGCCTGAGGAAATATATAAGATCTATTATGAACGAAAAGTTCTACCAAAGACATCAGCTATTAACATGGACGAATACATTAATTATTTAAAGGTTTATACGGATAAAGGAAATGAAGTTATTCATTTTAATCTTGGTGGAGCTCTGTCCAGTTCATACCAGAACTGTAAATTAGCTGCTCAGGAGTTACCTGGTGTATACCCTATAAACAGTTGTAGTCTATCTACTGGAATTGGTCTTCAAGTGTTGGATGCCGCAGATATGATTAGGGAAGGCAAGAGTGCTCGAGAAATCTATGATATATTACACCAATCAACAGAGCAATATCATGCTAGTTTTATTGTTGATACCTTAACCTTTCTTCATGCAGGTGGCAGATGTTCTTCTGCTGCTAAATTAGGTGCCAATCTATTAAATCTCAAACCTTTAATAGAAGTAGATAACACCACTGGTGGAATGACGGTTGGAAAGAAGTATCGTGGGAATCTGGAAAAGGTATTGGTTCACTATGTAAAAGATAAATTGCAACAATACCCGGATATTGTGAATAACCGTATCTTTATCACACACTCTACCATCGATTCTTACTATATTGATATCGTTCGGGATACGATAAATAGTATTATGCACTTTGATCATATTTATGTTACGAACGCCAGTTGTACCATCTCCAGCCATTGTGGCCCTGGTACGTTGGGAATCTTATTTAAAACCAAATCTAAAGCGAAATAATATAAGAATTGATTGCGTTGTCTATTGATAAATTGTGACAGTATGCTTACGTGATAACATAAAATAAGGATGGAAAATCAGCATACATTTATGCTATTTATCATCCTTTTTTCTATCTTTCTTTAGTAGCTCCGGCAATTGCTCAAATTTCTCTAACTTAGCGTCATACTCCTCTACCTGTCCAAAACCATAGGCTGCAAAGATAAAAGGTACTCCTGCTTTCTTCGCTGATTTCTGGTCACTTAGGGTATCCCCTACATATACTGGATGAAAGAATTTATTTCGCTCCACAACCAATCTGATATTATCTGCTTTATCTAAACCGGTTCTTCCCGGATTCTCATAATCTATAAAGTATTGACTAAGATTATGTGCCTTAAAAAATGCTTCAATATAACCATCCTGGCAATTACTTACAATAGCAAGTTTATATGACTTTTTAAGTATTTTTAGTGTCTCTTCAAGTCGGGGAAATAAATATCCTCCAACTTTACTAACATAATCATTTTCATAATCACAACAGATTTTTAAGATCTCATAACATTTTTTCTCTTCCATATTAGGTAGGAACTGCTTTATGATATCCTGCATCAGTAAGCCCATGACACCCATAATATCCTCCTTTGTGATTGTTCTGTTTATATTATACTGCTTAAAGATGACACTCCAAGATTCTGCTACCTCTTTACTACAATCCCACAGGGTTCCATCCAAATCAAAAATAATGCTGTCCGTTCTCATTTTTCTCCTCCATCTATCTTTTTATTTTGCAAGTTATGATTTCCCCTTGAAAACTTCCACAAGGAAAGCTACAATATAAGCTATTAATTCGTTATTAAAAATAAATCCATAGGAGGTATCCCATGACAAAAATTGAATTAGTACGAAGTGAAATGGTTGCTGCAATGAAAGCTGGAAACAAACCTAGAAAAGATGCACTTTCCATGTTGCTTTCTGTATTAAAGAACAAGGCAATTGATAAACGTGCAGATTTATCAGTGGAAGAGGAAAACGAAGTAATCCTAAAAGAAATCAAGCAAACAAAGGAAACTTTAGAAACAGCACCAACTGATCGAGCTGATATTATAGACGAGTGTAATCTTAGAATCCAGGTATATCAAGAGTTTGCTCCTCAATTTCTCAGTGAAGAGGAAATAAAAGCGATTATTTCTTCTATTCTTACTAAGCTAAATATTACAGAACCTACTGCCAAAGACAAAGGCAAAATCATGAAGGAACTAATGCCTCAGGTCAAAGGTAAATCTGATGGCAAATTGGTTAATGACCTTGTAACCTCATTATTTCACTAGTATTCTCTTCCATATCCTTTGCCATATAAGATATTATCCACAGTAAATTCTTTTTCCGAATTATACCATGGCATAGTAAGCTTTCCGGTAAATGTTTCTTCACCTGCCAGCACATTAGCGATGGCATCTCCTTTGCTACCTGGCAGGTAGCACATGACTATGGAATCCCATTGATCTATATATGGGTTAATATCCAGATGTCTTCCAGCAACTAATAGGGTAATAGTTTTATGACCCAGTTCTTTAGCTTCTTCAATGGCCTCTTTATTACCATATAGTCCTTTCTCTGAGGTAAGACTGGTTGTCTCCACATCTCCATTTTCACTGGTATATGCACTTTCTCCTACACATAACAGAGTGACATCAGCATTTTTTGCCTCTTTTTTATCTGTAACAATCGTATACATATTCTCCTTTTCCAATCCCTGTAAACCTTGTAGTATCGTAGAACCTTTTCGTGTTTGATCCTTGTTGTCTTCTGTCAATAAGCCACCACATTGTGCTTTTAGATTATCGGCTGCTGGGCCAGTAACATAGATAGTAAGCCCCTTCTTAAGTGGTAACAATTCCTTTTCATTTTTTAATAACACAAGACTTTTCTGTACCAGAGATGCAGCCAATTTATTGGCATAATTCTCATCTAATTCTTCAGATACCTGTAGTACTCCTTTTCCACTAAAAAGGCCTAATGCTTTTTTAGCTGTAAGTATTCTAGTCACTGACTCATTAACTCTCTTCTCTTTTAATAATCCCATTTTTACTGCCTGTACGATGGCGGCTGTATAATCAGAAGCCTTTGAAGGCTTACTAATGACATCCACACCGGCATTTATTACGGATGCAAGTTTTTCTGCTAAGCTGTCCTTATTGATTAACTCGACATCGGATGCTTTGGTTAGGATAATACCATCAAATTTCATGACGTTACGTAGCATATCGGTTAATAGTTCCTTATTCTCTACCATTTTTGTTCCATTGATGCTACAAGAGCTTATTTGAATGGCCACTGGCATTTCTTCATTTTCATCTTTAGCAGCATCTAATAGTTGCCGAAAGATAAATAATTGCTGTCTGATTTCATCCTCTGTAAGACTGATATTCTCTCTAGACAATCCTTGACCCGTATTAATAAAACCGGTAAGACATGGCATAATTCCGGTACTTACCAGCCCCTTCACATAAGACCTTCCTAACGAATATACTTCTTTATAGTCATCCGAATAACACTGGAACGTACCACCCCAGCATGGATGAAAGGAGGTTGCAGCCACAGAGGCAAAGCTTACTATGGCTCCAGCTTTCCTATTCTCTTTTCCAACAAACTCTCCCATTTTATATAAAGAATCCTTGTCTCCTACAACTCCAAGTCCTATATTTCCAGGAAAAACAACTGTTCTAGTTACTGTTTCTTCCAAATAATGATAGGTCTCTTCTTCCGGAACCAAAGTTTCTAAAGAACCTGTCATCTGTGCTGCTTTTTCCTGAATAGTAAGACTGTTTACAAGGTCATTCATATCACTTGTTTCTAAGATTTTTTTTTGTGTATGCTTTATTGCCGGCTTTGCAATTGGAACTGGCGTTACTTGAGAAACCTCATTCTGACTACAGCCTGCCAGCACTAATATTCCTGCTATAACGAATCCTACTTTTACGAATGACTTTCTCATAACAATCCTCCCTAATGCAATCTTTATTGCTTTGGAATAAAGCTGTCAAATATAAAATAATTAAAATACCCTTTACTCTCCTCTAACTCTTCTTGGCTTTTTATCGTCCAAGCAACCGTTTTCAACTTGTATATATCCCTTACAATGGAAAGAGATGGCAAATGGGGATACTTAAATTCATAAGCAATAAAGTCTGGACTACCTAATCTATTCAGCAAAAGCCTACTAAGTATCCAATACATGATCTTATTTCCCTTATCCTTATTTCTAATAAAATCAGTCGATAATTGCCCTCTGATAATATCTTTATGATTTTTCTTATACCAATTCAGCGCTAGTGGGTTAAAAGACTCCATACAATAAGTACCTTTATAATTCTTTAGTATCTCATTTGCAAGCGAACAAAGGGATAAATCCGTATGTTCAATTTTAAATTCAATGATTAATGGCACCTTACCACCCACCACCTGTAAAGCTTGTTGAAGGGTTGGGATGGTCTCATTACTTTGACAAAGGTGAAACCTCTGCAGTTCCTCACAAGTATATTCATTCACTCTTCCCTTAATGTCACAAATTCGATTTAAGGTATAGTCATGAAATACCATTGGAATCTTATCTTTAGAAAGCTGGATATCCAACTCTATTCCATAATCTGCTTCTACTGCTAAGTGAAAAGCTTCCAAGGAATTTTCCGGTGCCTTCCCCTCATTATTATGTAGCCCCCTATGGGCATAAAAGTAATTGTCGAAAGGGGTGTAATCAGGTCGATCAAACATATGAGGCATAATTAGAATTGGATATGCAATAAGAGCAACAAAGAGGATAAACCCAGTAATAGTAATAAAAAGCGACATAGTATTCTCCTATTTCATTAATAAATACACAAAATAAACTCCGTAGGATGCCAGCATAATTAGACCGGTTCCTTTACGTAATTCTTTATTCTTAATAACTCCTACCCAAAGAAGTACAGCAGCTGCTATACATACTATCCCATCTACAATGAATTCGGGCTGGTAAGGAACCGCCTTTATAAGGCAGGTTGTCCCTAATACAAATAGTATATTAAAGATATTACTTCCTACAATATTACCTATCGCAATATCACTATTTCCTTTTCTTGCAGCAGTCGTGGATGTCATCAATTCCGGCAAGGAGGTTCCAAAAGCAACTACTGTAAGACCGATGATACGATCAGTAAAACCTATCTTGGTAGCAATGAATTTGGCACTGTTTACAGTAATATTGCTACCGAAGATGATGGCAGCCAACCCTAGTAATGTGACTAATACAAGAATTGCCCAAGCCTTTCGCTTATTCTCATCAAGTTTCTTTTCTTGGTCACTAGTATTCTTTATTTCAGTCTCAAGTGTATCGTCGTTGGTACCCTTTTTTGCAGTGTATATCAGGTATATAAAAAAAAGAAGAAATATAGTCCAAAAGACTACACCTGCAAAAAGCCCTAGTTCACCGGTAAATACTCCTAATAATACTAAAATGGTACTGGTTACAACCACAAGGGGTATCTCATAGCGAATGGTTGATTTACCTACTTTTAGTGGAATAATCAAGGCAGAAATACCAAGAATCAAAAGAATATTCATACTATTGCTACCCAATACATTTCCAATGGCAATACCTGTACTGCCCTTTAATGCTGCATTTATACTAATGGCCGCTTCCGGTGCACTAGTTCCAAACGCCACAATGGTAAGTCCTATGACTATTTGAGGAATTCCAAGCCTTGTTGCTATCATGGATGCACCATCTACAAAGTAATCCGCGCCCTTAATCAGTAAAATAAATCCTACTATTAACAGACCTATATTCTCAGCTAATTCCATTTGTCTCTCCCTCAATCCTTTGTACTTAGTAACAGTCTTTCCTCTTATGGTTTATAATATAACTATCAATTTATTTATTTTTTCTTAGATAATCATTTACAATTAAGGCCACAACTTCATTATAACTGGATGCTCCTAGGACTTGTGAATTGGCTTTCAGATAAACATCGTTTACCTTTGTCTGAAAATTAGAGATTGCTCCCTCGTACTTATCCCAGAAATCATGCTTTTTCTCAATGTCTTGATTTGCCCTATCACATAATTTACCCCTTATTTCCATATAGGCGTCCTTGTCATAAGAGTATAACTCGTTCATACAATAGGAATACGCAGTCATTGCCCCGCTATATTGAAATGCAGAGTACTGACTATTCCTACAGGCTAGGTATGCTACAAAATTAGCTTCCTCTTCTTTCATAATTCCCTTTAAATGTGCAAGTTCATGACACATAACAAAAGGCTGTTGATAAACTGGCATATCAGAGTTATAGGTGGCTTCTACGGTATAAAAAGAATATATGCCACTAACTTGCTGATAAGATAATAATTCAGCAAAAAGCATATATTTAGGCTTTGGATAATAGCTTGCCAGACTGGTATAAGTCTTAGAAAGTTCTTTCATTGCAACTCTAGAATTTTGACGAAGGTTAGTAAAGGAGATATCCTTTTCTCCTATCTCATTAAGCTTATCAGTCAAATACTCACAAACTTCTTTTAACTCTTCCACTCCATATTGTTTTTTGCTGAAACCCTCTTTTGAGGCAAAACTGGTTTTCTGATAATTAATACCACAAAATATAATAAAAACAAAAAATATAGCACTTAAGATGAGAAGCCCATTACATCCAACTTTTGCCCAATAATCTTTTCTTTGTCCTTTTTTTCTTGAAATAACCAATACTCCATATAGAATACTTCCAATCATCAGCAGACATAGTAAATATAGAATGATCTCAGCGACTGAAAAAGGAAATAGATTAAAGATAAAGGCAAATACTACTGAAAGATATCGATATACATATGTATAATAGCCATCTGCAAACCCATTTATATATCTCGACAAAAGAGACAACAAAAGTCCAAACAAAATAAGACTTAAGGACAACCATATTTTATGCGTATTTTTTATGTTGAATTTCCTATGTTTTTGCTTTTCTCTCATTTTCCCTCCTATGTGTATTGTAAGCGTTAGGTATATTATAACAGAAAGTTAAAATATGTACAGATGGAGCCATTTTCATTTTTTATGCCTTCCGCAAATAAGGATCGTTCATATTTTCTACAAACTTCATCGTGTATTACTAATAAATTCTATTATTTTATTTAATAACTAAGAATACGTTACAATATTGACGAATTTTCTGTGGCTTGATAGTATTAATTAGTAAAGCGATTTTTCTTGCAGAAGCATTTTTTGAAGGAGGGTAAACAATGTTACAAAAACTCTTTAAATTAAAAGAGAACAACACAAATGTTAGAACAGAAATTATTGCAGGTATTGCTACTTTTATGACCATGGCATACATACTTGTTGTAAACCCAATGACCATTGCAAATATCAATGCTGGAGCAAGCGTTCAGCTGAATAATGCTGTATTCCTTGCAACTGCTATCTCTGCTGCAATTGGTACTTTATTTATGGCTTTCTTAGCTAATAAGCCTTTTGCATTAGCTCCTGGAATGGGATTAAACACTTATTTCGCATCTATTGTTGCACTTATCATGGTAGATACAAAACTAAGTTATGATGAAGCTTTCCAAGGTGGGTTAGCTATTATCCTGATTTCTGGTATCTTATTTACCGCACTGACACTTTTTAAAATACGTGAAAAGATTGTGGATGCTATCCCAACCGGAGTACGTTTCGGTATCACTGCAGGTATTGGTTTAATGTTAGTGAATGTCGGTTTAAGTTCTGCCGTTTATGGTGAGAAAGGTGATAGCTTTACTATTATTGGTTTCTTCTCTAAAGGTGCAAGAGATACCCACACTGCAATGGAGGCTGCAGGTGCTAACTATGCCTTATTAATCGTATATATTATTACTTTTTTTATTGGTTTATTTGCGATTGCAGTTTTAAATCATAAGAAGATAAAAGGATCCATTCTCTATGGTATGATAATCTCTGCCATTGCTTATTTCATTGGTGGCTCAATGATTGGAGAAGATGTATTTGCTCCTTTAAAGAATTCTTCTTTCCTTCCACAGTTTGGTGATTTAGCTGACAAAACCTTATTTAAATTTAACTTCTCTGCATTATTTGAAATGGGTGCATTAGCAGCTATTATGACAATCATTACTTTCTGTATGGTAGATATGTTTGATACCATTGGTACATTACTTGGTACTGCTGGGAAAGCTGGTATGTTAGACAAAGATGGTAAGATGGAAAATATGG
Organism: Bacillota bacterium; assembly: GCA_023413555.1. Lineage (GTDB taxonomy): Bacteria > Bacillota > Clostridia > Lachnospirales > Lachnospiraceae > KM106-2. The sequence goes on from JAEZPG010000017.1 coordinate 78,426, forward strand.
GCAAAGCTCTTCTTTCTGACTCTCTTGCTACTTGCGTTGGTGCATGTACAGGTACTTCTACAGTAACTACCTTTATTGAGTCAGCCTCCGGTATTGAGGAAGGTGGAAGAACTGGATTAACTCCTGTAGTAACAGCCATCTTGTTCTTAGCTTGTATCTTCTTAGCTCCTGTAGCTGCTATTATACCAGCTCCCGCTACTGCTGCCGCCTTAGTGTTTGTTGGTGTTTTGATGCTCAGTTCTTTACAATTCATTGATTATACAGATTTTTCTCAGTCCGTTCCAGTTGTACTTATGTTAGCATTCATGATGCTTACAAGCAGCATTGGAAATGGTATTGGTATCGGCTTAATCACTTACTCAATCATCAAGCTTTGCACTGGTAAGTATAAGGATGTATCCATTATTACTATTATTCTTTCACTGCTATTTATCGCTAAATTCTTTATCATTTACTAAGTATTTAGATACAAATTAAGCCCTGTTCTAGGAATTCCTAAAACAGGGCTTTTTTCTATAGTTGAAAGGTTATGCTACAGAAACGTTAACTGCCTGATCACCACGAGCGCCTTTAGTTACATCATAAGTAACTTTTTGGCCTTCCTGTAAAGTTTTGAAACCATCAGTCATAATTCCTGTGAAGTGAACGAAGATGTCCTCGCCAGTTCCATCGTTAGTGATAAATCCAAATCCTTTTTCTGAGTTAAACCATTTTACTGTACCTTTGTTCATGAAAGATACCTCCTAAATAATATTCATACTTTGCATGTTAATTCTATAAACGGAGGAATCTATTCCGTTACTCGCTTACGATAACTAGAACTCAGGTAAACAGGTGTAGCCAATTAACTCTGTGTTTCTGTTATTGCTTTATAACAATTGTTGTGACACAACCTTAGTTATAAAAAAATTCACATCAATTGTACGTCATATTACTGAAAGACTTACAATACTGATGTGAATCAAATCAACATATAAAATACTACTGTCAGTGTAACATTAGTATAATCTAATGTCAAGGTAATGTATTATTTTTTGTTAGACATAATTTTACAATTTCTCAGTCGTTTGGTCTTTGATAAAAATTACCTTGTATCTGATAGGATTTTACTATGTTAATAAATGCCTTTTCATCTACTTTTTTTATTACAGATACTACCTGACTGATTTCATCACTAGATACTACAGAATACAACATAGCTCTCTCCTGATTCTTATACAACCCAGTTCCTTTAAACAATGTAGCATCATGATGAGTAGCAATTCGAATCTGTTCATACACTTCATCAGGATTATCCGTAATAATCCAAAGTGTTTGTTTCTGGTATTTGCGGTATAAGAATTGTACTGTAATTGTGTTTACATACTGATAGATAATAGAATACATGGCTTTTTCCCAACCAAATATTAAAGCCGCAATTATTAAAATTACTGCATTTCCCATTAAGATGTAATTCCAAGCATCCACTCCATATCGCTCTGATACAAAAATAGAGATAAAATCTGTCCCACCACTAGTGGCATTATTCCAGAGACAGATACTGATCGCAAAGGCAGTAATAACACCACCAAAAACACAGATTAGCATCACATCATAGGTAATATTAAAAGAAGGCATGAGATCAGTAAATAAACTGGTGAGTAAAATCATCAATCCAGAATACAACGTAAACTTCTTTCCTATAAAACGGTAACTCAATACGGCAGGGAAAACATTGAGAATAATGTTTACTGCACTGAATGGAACCGTAAGATTAAGATATTTTTTACATATTTCCTGAATCAGGATGGTTAATCCTGTAAAACCACCTGGAATCAAATTTCCTTGATGAACAAAGCTATTCAGGTTAAATGCCATAATTGCTGCTGCAATTACGATAAGGGCAATTCTCTTAACTTCCCTAAATTGAACCCTTTTCATCCTATGGCTCCTTTCCATCTTACTATCTTCCCACATTCTGTAAGCAAAAACTCAATACAATAATGAGCGCACAGCCAATTACTAAAGCAACTGCGTATTTCGCATATTTTTTCACAATAACACCACCTTATCTTTCAGTTGCATTATATACAGAATTATACTAAAAAGCAATTAATTCGTTAAAGCACTGTATGGCGTATCCATCAGTCATTCCCGCTATATAATCAAAATTGCCTGTATATACAGTTCTCTGGTCTCCAAACGACGATAAATTTTCTGATTATCGTACGTACAACTCTTGGATAGTCGATTATCTCTTATGCTTTCAGGAACAATTTCCCCAATATAGTCTTCTTCACAATATTTAATAATATAGTCGAAGAATCCTTTGTAGAGACAGTCTCCCTTATTGCAGGAGGAATAAAGATTCTCCAAGGTAGTCTCTCCTAAGTAAAGTTCCAGTAATGCACTAAAAATACTTTCCAGCACCAACTTACTATACTGAACAAAATACTCTAGACGTTCACTGGAGTAGATTTTTCGAATATTAAAATCTTTTACCTCACTCATTAGCTCTGCTCTACCTTCTGAAAGACAGATTCCTTTATCTATAGCACTGTTTTCAACAATGTCAGTAATAAAATCATGCATAATAACAGATGTATTCAGAGAAGCATGCTTGTATTTAAGTGCAAGGTGCCCAAGGTCTTTCATATCCTTTATAGTAATTATCTTTAACTGCAAGGCATCCTCAATATCTCTACCTAAGTATGCGATTTTATCGGCAATTTTCACAACGCAACCTTCCCAGGTATACGGCTGTATCTTCCCTGGCTGTGCAATAGTTGTAAGGTCTACTGCTTCATTTCTAGGATATAGTACAGCATCATTAACTTCTCCGCAATGGGAAATGATACCATCACGTACAGCATAGGTAAGATCCATGTTCATATTTTTTCTGTCAGGAGATTGCAAAAGTTCGATGGAATCTACCATTCTAAGGCCATTCTTCTCGTGCCAGAAGGCTTGCTGTGGTAGATATCTTGACTTTATAGCTCCAATAATCTTCTCTCCTGAGTGACCAAAGGGAGCATGTCCCAAGTCATGCCCCATAGCAATTGCACGTGTTAGCTCACAGTTTAACCCTAACGCATTAGCTACCGTGTAACTTACAGATTCTACATGAGCTACATGCTCCATTCTGGTGCAGATATGATCATTATGGGTATTGAAAAATACCTGTGTTTTATGCTTCAGCCTACGAAACGCAAGACTATGTAGGATTCTAGTATAATCTCTTGCAAATTCACTTCTGATATCATTATTTCGGTGGTAAAGTTCGGTAGAACGACTTATGGCCTCATTCCACTTTGAATGGCCCTCTTTCATAGCAACTGACTGAAACTGATTCATAGCCCTTACCTCCTATTCTCATTGCTCTATACTTTAATTATACAACAGTAAAAACAATAGTCCAATGCAAATAAATAGTATCTTCTATCCTTCCATCTTTCTAATTACATTAATATTTTATATAGGACAAACCAATCAGCATCTTACCTCACAGAGATAGAATTATGTAAGACTATAGATCAAATATATCATAATACCCCATAATATACCATATTATAAGAGAATTTTATTATATGATACGATATAGTATACCTACCACACTTTGTATCTTCCCATATATTTTACAAAATAAGATTTTTCGAAAAAAATCTATATATGCATTGATAATATTTCAAAATTATGGTAAACTATTCATATTTATGATAAAGAAAAGGAGAAAAAGTATGCAAAAACACAGCAAGCAAAATGAGCCTTTGGTATCTCATATTTTTACAGCTGATCCATCTGCACATGTATTTAACGGTAAGCTTTACATCTATCCTTCTCACGATTTAGATCATAATGGAGAAGACAATGATAATGGTGATCAATATAAGATGGAGGATTATCACATTCTTTCTATGGATGACATCGATGCTCCTTGTATTGATAATGGAGAAGCTCTACATATGAAGGACATTCCATGGGTAAGTAAACAGATGTGGGCACCAGATGTTGCTTATAAAGATGGTACCTATTATTTGTTCTTTCCAGCTAGAGACAAAGATGGCATTTTCCGCATAGGTGTAGCAACCAGCGAAAGCCCTGTTGGACCATTTACTGCTGAGCCTAATTATATTGAAGGAAGCTATAGTATTGATCCTGCCGTGCTAATGGAGGATGATGGAAAGGGCTATATCTACTTTGGTGGTCTTTGGGGTGGTCAATTAGAACAATGGGCTGGTAATGTATATAACCCTAATGGCACGGAACCTCCTAAGGGCGCTCCAGCATATGGACCAAGAGTTGCAGAGCTAAGTGATGACTTAAAGTCCTTTAAGTCCGCTCCTGAGGAAATTCTAATTGTTGATGATGAAGGCAACCCTCTTACTGCTGATGACGAAGAAAGACGTTATTTCGAAGGTCCTTGGATTCATAAGTATAATGGTGATTATTATTTATCTTATTCTACTGGTACTACACATTATTTGGTTTATGCAATCGGAAAAACTCCTAAGGGACCTTTCACTTACAAGGGTAGAATCTTAGAACCTGTCATTGGATGGACAACGCATCATTCCATCGTGGAATTTAAGGGTAAATGGTATCTATTCTATCATGATTCCTCCTTATCAGGTGGTGTGAATCATAAACGTTGTGTTAAGTTTAGAGAGTTAAAATACAACGAAGACGGAACTATTCAGCCTATGGATCCGTACAAAGACTAACAACCCTATAAGAACATTCTGGCTTTTATTTTTGTTGACGTTTGTGCGGTGATTATCTTACCGATACTGTGCCTTGATATTTGGTTATGGGTGTGGATGGTGATAATCGCCGCTAACAAACTGAGCAATATTTTCTAAGGATTTATTTGCCAACGCAAATTTGAACGCTACATACAACGGCAAATAAATTATCAATATTACTTGACACTTTCTCCTATATAAAATCCATAAGAATAAGGTTTCAACTTCATATATTCTATAATAAAGAAACATTTCTAAAGGAGTCTAGATGAAACCAAAAACAAAATTGATTATTAAAATATCAGTCGTCACTGCATTACTAGCAATGGCATATTCCGTTTTTGCTTCCTTAAACGGAAGTATGATTAAAAAGTTCGTAATAACATCAAAAGTCAAAGACTATGTTGCAAAAACCTATATTGGACAGCCTTTTGAGGTGGAATTCTGCCAATACAATTTCAAAACTATGAGTTATTATTGTTATGTTCAATCAACAGCCAGTGAGGATACTCATTTTACGGTATGGGAAGATGAGGACGGTATGGCAGATGATTACGAACGTTCAGTGACCGGACGAGAAAATACGTTGTTCAGACTTAGTGTTTCGCTTAGTGAATATGTGGAACAACTATTCCGTAGCATCTATCCGCACCCAACATCAAATGTTTTCTGTGATACCAGCGAGAATGTAAGCGAGAAAGAAATCTCACAGCTTACGCTTGATATGCCTTTTGACGTAAAGAATTTCCCCCTATCGACTACATTGATGGTTTGGGTGGAAACCTCCAATGAGAAACCAACGTGGGAAGAACTTGGCATACGTTTCCGTGAACTTGAGGAACTAACACGGGATGAATTGCCTTGTGTAGAGTATTACTCGATTTGGCTTCAGGACAAATACGTCGAGAAAGACGGTGAGTTGCAACCCGCTAATTATAACTCCGAAGTATGTGCGTATAACGTGCCAAGAGAAGTTATCATCGGCAACAATCTAGAAGATTATCTTTCAAAAGTAAAAGCGGCACTTGAAGCAGATCTTTGAGCAAGTACTAAGGGAGAGACCTTGCCGCTGGAAAATATATAAAAACGCTCAGCTTATTATCACTGTATTGAATGGCTACTTCCCCATTCATTTGTTCCACCAAAGCTTTTGCGATGCAAAAGGCCACTTAATCTTTCGTCAAGACCAAGTGGCTAATAGGTTTTGTATCAATATAACTCTTCCCAATACATTCAATGGTAATAATTTGTTGTTTAGGTTAATACGGAAGGACATAGTTTTTTAAGAACATCCTTTACTGTTGTAATCTCTCTTTGCAAATACGTCTTTCCTCCACAAAACAGAAGTCCTTCCTCCACATTTCCTTTTACCGCTCGAATTAAGGCATCAGCGATACAATATCTGGTTTCCTTCGGATTGCAAGTATTAATGCAATTCTTACAGCCTGTGGTAGGCACACGTCCACTACTTATTCTTTGTAAAAAGGTGTTGTTTATGGCTCGCCCAGGTAAACCTACAGGACTTTTGATTATGACAATATCCTCTTCTTTACAATTAATATATGCTTTCTTATATGCATCATGAGCGTCACATTCTTTTGTAGTAACAAAGAGACTTCCTACCTGTACCCCATCGGCTCCTAAAGACATATACTCTTCCACTTCCTGATGATTTTGTATGCCACCAGCACAAAAAACAGGAATTCTCTTTTGATATTTATCTTCGTACACTCTTACTAATCCTATAATTCTCTTAATCTCATCACTATAGCTGTACTTCTTATAATACTCTAATTCTTCTTCATGAAACCCAAGATGACCTCCTGCTTCTGGGCCTTCTATTACTACAAGATCAGGACATACCTGTTGCTTTTTATCCCAAAACTTTAGTATAATTTGCGCTGCCTTAAGGGAAGATACAATAGGTGCTAGCATAGTTTTACTTCCTTTCGTTAAAGCTGGAAGTTCTATTGGCAGGCCTGCTCCAGAAATAATCATATCTATTCCATGTCTCACAGCCTCTTTTACATACCTGGCGTATTCCTTCGTTGCCACCATGATATTTATCCCTAGTATGCCTTCTGGAGCAATCAACCTTGCCCTTTTTATATGTTCTCCAATCATCTTTATATTAGTCTCTAGCGGATTCTTATTATATTCTGGTTCACTAAATCCAATCTGAGCAGCAGAGATTACTCCAATTGCCCCTTCCTTTGCAACAGCTCCGGCAAGAGAACTTAAACTAATACCTACGCCCATTCCACCTTGCATGACTGGATATTTTAATTCTTTATTTCCGATTATTATGATGGTACACCTCCACAATACTATAAGAAGTTACATAGCTCGAAATCTTTTATATCTTAGTTCCAAAAGCTCTGCAAAATCTTTGTCATGATTATTTTCTAAGAAACAATTAATCTGTTTTTTTAATTCTATTATAAGATTTTTCTGACTGGTTTCTTCTTTTATAATTTTTTCTACTATTCCCATTGCTTGTAACTCTTCTGCAGTCATTTTCATCAATTTGGCAGCCTCTGGAGCTCGTTTGCTGTCTTTCCAAAGTATGGAAGCAAATCCCTCCGGGGATAAAATAGAGTAAGTTGCGTTCTCAAGCATCCAAACCTCATCAGAGACACCTAGTGCAAGTGCTCCTCCACTACCACCTTCTCCAATGAATATGGACAAAATAGGAACTTTTAACCCGGACATCTCATATAGGTTACGAGCAATGGCTTCTCCCTGTCCTCTCTCCTCAGCCTCGATTCCACAATAAGCACCCGGCGTATCTACAAAGCATATAATAGGGCGATGAAACTTTTCTGCTTGTTTCATAAGTCGCAAAGCCTTACGATATCCTTCTGGTTTTGGCATTCCAAAGTTGCGTAGTATATTTTCCTTCGTATTATGCCCTTTTTGTGTCCCAATCACAGTGACAGCTTTACCATTTAGCCTGGCGATTCCACCAATTACAGCCCGATCCTCACCAGACAGTCTGTCGCCGTGAAACTCTATAAAGCTAGAAAATATTCCTTGTATATAATCTAACGTGGAGAGACGATTTGCATCTCGAGATTGTATTACTCTCTCCCATGGGGTAATTTCTTTCTCCATACTTAACTCCTTACCAGTGCATACAATAATTGTTTCATAGTCTTTCTCTTGCAAATTCGATCTATAAAGCCATGTTCCAATAAATATTCTGCCCTTTGAAACCCTTCAGGTAATTTTTGACGGATTGTTTGTTCAATGACACGAGGCCCTGCAAAACCAATCAACGCCCCTGGTTCTGCTAAAATAATATCCCCCAGCATGGCGTAGCTTGCCATCACACCTCCAGTAGTTGGATCTGTAAGAACAGAGATATATAGAAGTCCTTCCTCATCATGTCTTTTTAATGCCTGAGAAGTCTTTGCCATCTGCATCAATGACACAATACCTTCTTGCATTCTTGCCCCACCAGAGCAACAAAACAAGATAATTGGTAACTTCTCTCTTGTAGCTCCTTCCACTAGTCTTGTTATCTTTTCACCCACAACATAACCCATACTTCCCATCATGAATTTAGCTCCCATTACACCAATGGCCACAGATACTCCATGAATGGTTCCTATCCCTGTAAGCACTGCCTCCTCTAAAGAAGTAGCTTCCTTGGTAGCTTTTAATTTTTCAGTATAGCCAGGAAAATCTAAAGGGTCGCTTATCGACATATCCTTATCCCATTCTTCAAAGCTTCCCTCATCTAAAATCATGCTAAGCCTTTCTCTAGGAGAGATTCTAAAGGGATGCATACAACTAGGACAGACATGATAGTTCTCAATCAAATCTTGGGTGTAGATAATATTATTGCATTGACTGCATTTTTCGAACAGACCATCCGGAATATCTATATTTCTTTTACTTTTCTTGGTTATTCTAAGGGTAGTCTTTTTAAATCGCTCCTTAATCATGACACCTCTCCTCTAAGCTTTACGCATACAAACTCGCTCAATGTAACCAGTATCTAGACGATTGTCTTTGTATTCCTTGTGTTCAATAATCTCATATAAGAAATCCGTATTAGTTTTTGTACCTTCGATAACTAGTTCACCTAGGGCACTCTTCATTTTCTCAATAGCTTCTGTCCGATCTCTACCTTTTACTAAGATTTTAGCCAACAAGGAATCATACATGGAAGGGATGTTATAGCCCTGATATAAAGCAGAGTCGATTCTTACTCCACAGCCTCCTGGAAAATGGAGATTTTCTATGGTACCTGGAGACGGCATAAAATCACGATTGGGATCCTCAGCATTAATTCGACATTCTATAGCATGACCAGAAAAATGAATCTCCTCCTGCTTTAAGGTAAGACATTCGCCAGCGGCCATACGAATCTGTTCTTTAATTAAATCTAGACCTGTGACCAGTTCGGTCACCCCATGTTCTACCTGTATTCTTGTATTCATTTCCATGAAATAATAATTCTGATCATTATCCACAAGAAACTCTATGGTCCCTACTGTAGAGTATCCTACTGCTTTAGCTGCACGAACTGCTGACTGGCCCATCTGCTCTCTAACTTCTGGTTTTAATACCACTGCAGGGGATTCCTCTAATAACTTCTGGTGTCTTCTTTGTAAAGAACAATCTCGCTCTCCAAGGTGTATAACATTACCATACTGATCAGCTAGAATCTGCACTTCTATATGCCTAGCTGGAGAAATATACTTTTCAATATACATGGTATCATCTCCAAAGGCACTTTTCGCTTCTGCCTGAGCCGTTTGAAATAGCTTTACAAATTCCTTAGAGTTTTTGGCAATGCGCATGCCCTTTCCTCCTCCGCCTAAGGCGGCTTTTATCATCACAGGATATCCACAGGAATCTGCCTGCTTCTTTGCCGTTTTAACATCTAAAACAGCTTCTTTTGTTCCTGGTATAACAGGTATACCAGCTTCAATCATAGTCTTTCTGGCTTCGGCTTTATTACCCATCCTGTTTAATACCGATTCATCCGGACCAATAAATGCAATATTACACTTTTTACATAGGGTCTCGAACTTACTATTCTCGGATAGAAATCCAAAGCCTGGATGAATGGCATCTGCTCCGGTTGCTACGGCTGCACTTAAGATTCTCTGCATATTTAGATAACTTTCTTTTGCTTGCATTGGACCAATGCATATCGTTTCATCTGCCAGCATAGAATGAAGAGCCTCCTTATCAGCCTCTGAACAGATTGCAACTGTTAGAATGCCCATTTCCCTGCAGGCTCTGATAATACGAACTGCAATCTCTCCACGATTGGCAATTAGTATTTTTTGAAACATATTACACCTCCAATCTACTGAATGACAAAAGTTAATGTAGCCTGGGCACAGACCATCTCATCAACATAGGCGACTGCCTTAGCTACCCCAATTGGCCCTTTGCGCTTCACCAATTCTACTTCCAGACGTAGCACATCACCTGGCACTACCTTCCTTCTGAATTTTGCATCTTGAATACCACCAAAATACCCTGTTTTTCCCTTATACTCATCACAATAAAGACATACTACAGTTCCAACCTGAGCTAGTGCCTCTATAATTAATACTCCCGGCATAACTGCTTCCCCAGGAAAATGTCCAGCAAAATATGGTTCATTGTAAGAGACACATTTTCTACCAACACCTCGTACTCCTGGTTCTAACTCTAAGATTCGATCAATTAAAAGAAATGGACTTCTATGAGGGATGATTTCCTTTATCTCATTAATATTTAATTCTATCATCCAATCCTCACTATTCCCTGGCCATATTCCACTAATTGCTCGTTTTCAACCAGAATCTCAAGTATAGTACCATCAACTGTTGCTTCTACCTCATTCATCAACTTCATTGCTTCTATTATGCCGATGGTCTGCCCTTTCTTTACTACATCCCCTACCTTCACGTAAGGCTTTTCACCTACACCTGGCTGGGCATAAAATACTCCTACTAAAGGGGATGTAACAATCTCACCCTTTTGTTCAGGAATCGTAGTAACTGTCTTTTCTATTATCTCTGACTGTTTCACAAAGGAAATCTTGTTGGTATCTTGCTCTATGGTTACATTCTTTGGAATCTGCTGCTGCAAGATTAGACAACTTCCATTTTCCTCATACTGAAAGGAAGACAATGTAGAATTAGATACTGTTTCCACTAATTTTAGAATTTGCTCCATTTGCATAAATAACCCTCCTTATGCTATTCCACATATTTCTTTACCAAGATACTTCCGTTATGTCCCCCAAATCCAAGGGAATTACTTAACGCATACATTACCTTACGATCGGTAACTGCTATCTTAGTATAATTTAAATCCAGTTCTTCGTCTGGTACCTGATAGCCTACTGTCGGGTGTATATAATCTTCTTGTATTTCCTTTACACAGGTAATGAATTCCACTGCTCCTGCCGCACCTAATAGATGTCCTGTCATTGACTTTGTGGATTGTACATTTACCTTGTAGGCATCTTCTTTAAATGCCTTCTTTATTGCCAAAGTTTCAAATAAATCATTGTGATGAGTGCTCGTTCCATGAGCATTGATTATCGTTACATCCTTTGGCGTAATATTTGCTTCCTTCATGGCTAGTTCCATAGCTCTTGCCGCTCCATCTCCATCTTCGCTTGGAGATGTGATATGAAAAGCATCACACGTAGCTCCATAGCCTACCACTTCTGCAAGAATTACAGCATCACGAGCCTTAGCATGTTCTAGCGATTCCATCACTACAACTCCAGCACCCTCTCCCATAACAAATCCACTACGCTCTTTATCAAAAGGAATGGATGCTCGCAGTGGATCCATAGACTGGGTTAGTGCTGTCAGAGCGCCAAACCCGGCAATCCCTATTGGGGTAATTGAGGCTTCTGTTCCTCCTGCCACCATAACATCTGCCTCACCCCATTGAATGGAACGATAAGCTTCACCTATAGAATGGGTTCCGGTTGCACAAGCTGTTACCACATTCGTGCATTTGCCTTGTAAACCATAAGCTATAGCAATATTACCTGCTGCCATATTGGAGATCATCATAGGAACTAGCAATGTGGATACTCTGTTTGGACCTTTTTCCAATAGTTTCTGGTGTTCCTTTTCCATAACTTGAAGACTTCCAATTCCAGAGCCTACACATACTCCAATTCTGGTTTTATCCTCCTCATTAAGATTCAGTCCAGAATGCTCTAAGGCTTCTTTTGTTGCTGCCACTGCATATTGGCAGAAGTAATCCATTCTTCTTGCAGATTTGGGGTCCATATATAATTTAGCATCAAAATTTTTAACCTCTGCAGCCAGTTTTACCTTATAATCTGATGTATCAAACTTGGTAAGGGGTCCGATTGCAACCGTTTCATTCTTAATGTTCTCCCAGAATTGCTCTAGACTATTACCATTTGGAGCAATGACTCCTAAACCTGTTACCACTACTCTATTTTTTTGATTCTCCATCATAACCTCCTGTTAACTACATAATTAATCCACCATCTACCCTAATAACCTGGCCAGTAATATAGGATGCCTTTTCAGATGCCAGAAAAGCTACTACCTCTGCTACTTCCTTTGCTTCTCCTAAACGTTTTAAGGATATGTTATTCTCAGCCTTTGCGATGATTGTTTCAGATAGTTGATTTGTCATCTCTGTTCGAATAAATCCTGGGGCTACTGCATTTACAGTAATTCCTCTCCCACCAATTTCCTTAGACAAGGACTTAGTAAGGCCAATCACTCCTGCCTTAGAAGCAGCATAATTCACTTGACCAGCATTTCCATTCATACCAACTATGGAGGAAATATTGATGATTCGACCATATCTTTGTTTAAGCATTATCCTAGACACTAGCTTAGAGGTATTAAAACATCCTGTTAAATTTGTAGCTAAAACCTTATCAAAATCGTCTTCATCCATTTTCATTAAGAGATTATCCCTTGTAATTCCTGCATTATTGACTAAGATATCAATACGATTATAGGAAGCCATAATATTTTCTACCATTGCAGTAACTGAACTCATATCACTAACATCTGCCTGACATAACATAGCTTCCGCACCAAAAGCTTCTATCTCTTTCTTTGTCTCAAGCGCCTTCGTCTCAGAGCCATTATAATTTATAGCCACAGTAACTCCCTGCTTGGCTAATGCTTTTGCTATTGCTTTTCCAATCCCTCTACTAGCCCCCGTTACTAATGCAACTTGTCTCTCCATTTGTTCACACCCCTACTTTCTCCAAGTTCATCTCTAATACTTCTAAATCTGCTACTTTTTCTATATTAAAAACCGAAACTTGCTTATTGATCTGTCTAACTAAACTACTTAAGGTTTTTCCTGGCCCCACCTCAACAAAGATATCGACACCATCTGCTATCATGGCTTCTATGGTCTGTCTCCATAAAACAGGAGAAGAAACCTGTTTTTCAAGTAATTTCTTCACCCTTTCTTGCTCTGATTCCATAATACTTACGTACTCTGCTGTCACATTTGTCATATATGGAATGTTGGAAGTATGGGCAGGAAGTTCTCTTAATACCTCATATAACTGCTTTCCCGCTTTTTTTAATAATGGTGAGTGAAATGGCCCACTTACCTTTAACGGTATTACCTTTTTTGCTCCTACCTGTTTCAATTTTTCACAAGCCTTAGCTACTGCTTCTCTCTCTCCTGAAATTACGGTTTGTACAGGACTATTGTAGTTGGCAATCTCTACGATTCCCTCTATACTATTACAAACTTGTTCTATAATTGTAGAATCTAGGTATAATACTGCCGCCATGCTTCCTTCCCCTGCAGGAACCGCTTGTTCCATTAAAATACCACGTTTTCTTACCACTAAAAGAGTAGTTTCAAAATCTAAAACCCCACTTGCTACTAAAGCGTTGTATTCTCCAAGACTTAAACCAGCACATACATCCGGCTTGATTCCTCTCTTCTCGAGTACCATCCGGATAGCCTCACTTACTGTAAATATTGCTGCCTGGGTATACTCTGTCTGATGGATTTTTAAGTTTTCAGTAAAACACATTTCAAGTAGGTCAAAATCTAACAAGGCATTGGCTTTTTCAAAGACTGCCTTACTTTCTGAAAATGCATTATAAAAATCTTTTCCCATTCCAGCATATTGAGCACCCTGTCCTGGAAATATAAAGCTAATTTTGGGCATAGTTCATCCTCACTTCGCTACCTGAGCCAAGCATCCTCCAATGATTATTCATTTTCTTACTACCTAATTCAATAATTCTTCTGCCTGAAAAAATATTTCTTCAATAATTTCTTTACAGGTTTGCTCCTTAGTAACTAGGCCAGCAATCTGTCCTGCCATGATGGTTCCATTTACTACATCACCCTCAATCACTGCCTTTCTAAGAGATCCCAAGGTAAGGTTCTCTAACTCTTCAAAACTTTTTCCTTCCCTTTCTAACTTTAGGTATTCTCTAGACATAGCATTCTTTATCGATCGGATTGGATGGCCATGAGATCTTCCTGTTACAACAGACTCTATATCATTTGCTTTAATCACTTTCTGTTTGTAGTTGCTATGAATCATACATTCCTTTGCCACTAAAAATCTAGTTCCTAGCTGAGCACCTGCTGCACCTAACATTCTTACAGCTGCTAAGCCCCTTCCATCTCCTATCCCTCCAGCAGCAATTACAGGTATACTTACTTGATCTACCACCTGAGGAATCAGTGACATCGTGGTTAGTTCTCCGATATGTCCTCCCGATTCACATCCCTCTGCAATGACAGCATCTGCTCCATACCTCTGCATTCTTTTTGCAAGTGCAACACTTGCTATTACTGGAATTATCTTGATACCAGCATCCTTCCAGGCAGGGATGAATTTCTCAGGGTTACCAGCCCCTGTAGTTACCACTGCAACCTTCTCTTCCACAATCACTTGAGCCAATTCTTCAGCATATGGACTCAATAGCATAATATTTACTCCAAATGGACGATCCGTCAACTCCTTAGTTTTGCGAATTTCTTGGCGAATCACTTCAGTTGGAGCATTCCCACCTGCTATAATTCCTAATCCCCCTGCATTTGACACAGCGGCTGCTAGGTTATGTTCGGCTACCCAAGCCATTGCACCCTGAAGAATTGGATACTTTATCCCTAATATATTACATATATCTGTCTTCATATCTATTCCTCAACACCTTTTGATTTTAAATAATCCATAATATCCTGGACCGTTTTAATATCTACCAAATCTTCAGAAGGAATCTCTATATCATATGCTTCCTCCAAGGCCATAACAAACTCAAATATATCAAGACTGTCAGCTCCCAAATCTTCCTTTAAATTAGTAGTTGCCGTAATTTCTCCTGATACATTAAGTCCTTCTCTGATCATTTCAATTAATTTCTCTAACATTTTTTAATCTCCTTTTCATTATGCTACTACTTTTATATGTTTTCTTTTTTTGGAAATAAGAGCGATTACACTAAAAGCCAGAGCGAATACCGCAAAGATTCCCATTGTAATGGTTATGATTTTTTTAATATTGTAACGTATCCCTCGAAATACTCTTACAATTCGAGCTTTTAACCGAACCCTAAAGCTTTCGATATCCTGTTCAATTTCATCATCTTCAAAGGTTCCCATTTCTAATTCACCAATCAAATCTATAAGGTATCGATCCTTCATACCTACCACTCCTTTCCTAATTCCTTTTGTATAGTGACACGTAGCCTTGAAAGCTTACTGTCTACAGCACTAACTGTAGATGACATTTTTTTTGCTATCTGTTTGGAGGACTGCATATAAAAAAACTTACGAATAATCAGCTCTTTATCCCTCGGCTTTAGTTTTTGCAAAAAAAGCTGAAGTCTTCTTACATCCTCCTTAAGAACTATGTGGTCCTCCAAGGTGATAGCCTCCATCATATATCCTACAGCCGCCTCCGAATAATCTAAAGGAACGATATCTTTATTCTTTCTAGATACATCTCGAAGACGGTTAACAGCCGTATTTCTGGCAATGACCTTTATGTAGGTCTTTAAAGAAGCCTTATTTAAATCATATCGCTCAATGTTCCTCCATATCTTCATGTAAGTATCATTGAGACACTCCTCCGCGTCTCGCTGATTGAATCCGAGTATTGTGTTTATGATATAAAGAATCAGCTTCTCATATTTTCTTGCAAGTGTAACGAGTCCTGCTTCTTCTTTCATTAAGAGCAACTCAACAATTTCCTGATCAGTCAATTTGTTACCTCCTTTACTTACACATACTTATACCCCAGTTATCATAAAACCTTGCAAATATTTTCAAAAACTTTATTATGAATATTATACACAAAAAAAGCTGTCACACTAACTATAAAATCAATTTAGAGTGACAGCTTTTTTATTATACGCTTTTATATTTGAAAATAGTCCACAATACTATCCAAGTGCTTTGCACTTTCTTTGCTCTTTCTAGATTCTTGTAATACTTCATCTGCCTTAGTTGTAATATTGGATGTCATCATTGCAATGTTAGCAGTTCCTTCTGCTCCTTCTAATGACGCTGTTGTAACTTCTTCAATAGCCTGTCTCATTTGTGTTATATGTTCATATAATACTTCAGCGATATCATTTATTTCAGAAACCACAATACGAATTTGCTCTGCATCATCATCGTACTGTACACCTGTTGCCACCATCATATCATAATCTTTTAGAACACGATTATCTACAAAATCAAGAAGTGCCTGAGAATGACCTACTACTCCACCTACTGCCTCTGACACCGCCTCCGTTATAGTACTTATCTTTGAGACTGCTTCTTTTGAGTTATCAGCCAATACCCCAATCTGATCAGCTACTACTGCAAAACCTTTACCAGACTCACCAGCTCGAGCCGCTTCGATGGAAGCATTCAGTGCTAGAAGATTTGTTTGAGAGGTAATATCTAATATAGTCTGTGACAATGTCTTTATTTCTTCAATTGCTTTCGTCTTTTTAATAGATGATCTAAGTTGATTATTGGAATTATTATACATGAGAATGGCTTGTTCTCTTGAAGTACTAGTCTTATTTTTCAGTTCTTCTGCACGTTTCTTAATTTCTTCTACTAAAGTTTCACCATTCGCGGTTTTTTCCTTCATACCGGATATTCTTTCCTCTATTTCATGTGTAGAAGCATTCATTTCCTCAGTGGATGCAGAACTCTCCTCCATGCCCGCTGACAACTCTTCTGTAGACGAAGATATGTCCATAATATTATCATGAACTTCTTCTATGTAAGTTAATGTTTGCTGTGCTACATTTTGTAAATTATCCGATTCACCCTTAATATTTCCCACAATTTCTGCTATTTTTAATTGCATATTCTGAGAGGAGCGCGATATATTACCAATTTCATCCTTACGATTCAGTAGTTTCTCCTCAAAGGCATTATCTAGTTTTCCATCTTCAATCGATTTTATCTTGCTCTGCACCTCTTTAATACCCTTTGAAATACTGTTACCGATGAAATAAGAAATCAGGAAGCCAAGAAATAGTGCGATTATAGATATACTGATAATAGATATCATTGTACCCTCAAAATCTTCTGATATAATTGTAGTATAGATGCCAACAAACCACATTCCAACTACTGTACCTGAATCATCTTTTAATGGTATATAATAGGTTGCTGCAGATTTTCCTAAAATATTAGTTGTTCCAATATAAGGTTCCCCATGATCTATTACCTGCTTAATTACCTCATCGGAAGCTTTTGTACCAAGCATAAGTTTTCCTGTCTCATCCTGAACGTTTGTTGTAATCCTGGTATCCTTTTGAAATATTGTAGCAAGAACATCGGTATCCTCTGTAAAGTTATTAATAAATTCATGGTTATCATTTATTTCTTGATTCCCTTTAAATAATTTCCCATCCTTCAAAGACCACGATCCTTTGTACCAACTATCCAAAAGTTCTAACCCCATATGAGAATAGTGTTTTAATTCGTGATTACTTTTTTTATGTACAAGACTATTTATTTCGCCATTTACAATAACTAGTATTGACATAATGAGAATAAAAATAACACTTGAAAATGACAATAGTATCTTCTTTCTAATTCTCATAGAATCTTCCTCCTTTTTATTGTTATTTATTCCTTATTTCGTTAATTACTATCTTATTCTACCATATTATAGTTTTTATTGTAATATAATATTTTATTTTTTTACTTTTGCGGTCAGTTGTAAAACGAGACGCTTTTTTGTACACGGAGAATCAATCTTTGTAAGTGAGAATAAATTTTTGTAATCAAAACGCTACTTTTACTACTGTTTGTAAACTAAACGCTACTTTTATAAACGT